>NC_018645.1:3375000-3727500 GCF_000307105.1 Desulfobacula toluolica Tol2 | reverse complement strand
TGCAACTTATTATAAATTTAAGGATTTATCGGACATGTAACCCATTAAAAAATATTCAAACGTCCGGGATCCAGCCATCTTAATCCGGTGGCTATGGCAAAGAGGTCACACCCGTACCCATCTCGAACACGGAAGTTAAGCTCTTTAGCGTCGATGGTACTGCATGGGAGACTGTGTGGGAGAGTAGAACGCCGCCGGATTATTCTTTAAAAAGCCCTGATCGTTAAAACCTGTAATATGGTTCAATGATCAGGGCTTTTTGCGTTTGCGGTAACAACAACAGTATCAAGTCTGGATGCCCTGTCCCCGGTCGTCCATCCCGGCGGTACAATTACCAGATTTAAGATAACAAGTATTAATATGCTGATAAAATTTTCATTTTATGAATCATGGTTGCTGTAATTTATTTTCGTCAGATAAAAGCCACCTTCGGGCATGATGGATTGACAAATTATTCTCAAGCATATGGCGGGCTTGGCACTTTCACCGATGATACCCAAATGAGTTTATTCACAGCAGAAGGTTTGATTTTGTCAAAAGTAAGACAGGAATACCAGAGTACAGAAGGTATGATTTTCAGTATTTATCATGCTCTTTTAAGGTGGTTGTTCACGCAGGAAACAAATCTTCAAGAACGTTTGATTCAGAGTCACGGAACCTGTTCGATTATGGATGGAATCTTAACAGGCTATAATGAATTTTTTTCATTAAGATCACCGGAAAACATTTGTTTGTCTGCTTTGAAATCCGGGAACATGGGTACAATGGATAACCCTGTCAACAACAGCAAAGGTTGCGGCGGTGTCGTGCGCAGTATATCAGTGGGGCTTGCCTGCAAAGATGTTGAAAAAGCATTCCAAATCGGTTGTGAATGTTCTGCAATCACGCATGGTCATCCCACGGGATACTTGTCTGCCGGAACTCTGGCCGCCCTTATTTCCAGAGTTATATCCGGTGGCTCTCTTACAGATGCAATTAATGAATCCATCCGGATTTTGAAAACCAAGAAAAATAATGAAGAAACGTTAAAAGCAGTTGAAAATGCTGTTGAAATGACGGAGAACACTGTTCCGTCACCTGCTGTGATAGAGGATATGGGTGCCGGATGGGTGGCGCAAGAAGCCTTGGCTATAAGTATTTATAGTGCAATAGTCGCCGGTGATGACTTCAGAAAAGGAATTTTGTTGTCAGTTAATCATTCCGGAGACAGTGATTCAACCGGTTCTATTACAGGAAATATTTTAGGCGCGCTGTATGGATTTGACATTATCCCATCAATCTGGATACCGGACTTGGAAATGAATGATTTGGTTGAAGAAATAGCCGGCGATCTGTTTGATCATTTTGGATAATAAAAAAAGGATTATAACATTTCAAACATAAGGTTTTTGTATGCCGGGGATTCCTTTAGTATAGACAGTATTCTGGATTTTTTCTGGCCTTCCTTTTCGGTTTGTCCGACATCAAAAAAATAAAAGCAAGATTACAAATGGTATCATTAATATTTTGAATATCTCCTGACAATTTCCATCAGGATAATTATCCTTGAGCCGGTCAGACTGGCTCATTGTTATTTTAAATTCATAACGCTCCTCTGTCACTGTTATTACCCATTGAGAACTTTGGAATTCATCAACTAACTGGAATACGAATTTTTCAAGCCTTTATTCTTGTCTTGACTTATATCAGGGGGGATCGGTAATATTCGTGACTTTGATAAACAAAAAGCAAGCTTCTATCCCTTTAACTACTTGACTCTCACTGTAAATACAAGTAATGAAGTCTTCATTTGTCTTTTATCGTGATAAGTGTTTCACTGGGGTGTCTAAAAAACCGCGTATTAGCCCATTTTTTTTGCTCGGTTTTTGGGCCTCTTATTCGGGTTAATATCGTGGTACATTGTTAGGATCATGGAAAGCCGCTTTAAAATCATCTTCACCGAGCAGATCCCTGCATTCTTCGCATTCTTGCCATTTTCCGGAATGCCCGTCATTGTAATGGAAATAGCAAACGCTGTATTGCTCATGGTGATATTGACAATACCCTCCACCTTCGATGGAAACATAAGAAGTGTCGCAGCAAATCCATTGATCACAACATTTAGTTTTCACAAGAGGAACCGAATCATTACCGCAAAATCTGCAATATTCACCTGGGATCGTTTTAGCTTTCAATCTATCATGTGTCATTAGAGATCCTTCTCTATTTTCATTAACCCAATATCTAACCGCACAATAGCAAACCCCACTGAATGACTCAAGATTGTTGTAAAATTCCTTTTGCGCCTTATGTTTTCTGTTTTTTCAACTGAAATCGGTTTTTTTATGAGTAAAATTTCAAAATTAAAAAAAGTAGATCGGCCTGGAAAGGGAAAGCAGTTGATCGAAATCAAACGATTAAGTATCAAAAAGCTGAACTGAAACGCATTAGAAACGATCGAGACAAATACAAGTTTCAATTTCGAAAGACCAGGCAGCAGCTGGTTGAAGAGCGCAAAAAAGCCACCTTGCCTGCCAAGGAAAAGAAAGAATTGCTGATTTATATTTCATTGAGCCTATTCCTGATCGGTCGTATTGGATTCAGAGCCATATCCAGGGTGCTTGGCGTATTAGCCCCATATTTTGGAATTGACGGCAAAGTTCCTTGCCCTCAAACGATCATCAACTGGCTCACTCGCTATTCATTGTCAAAAATTTGGACTTACAGTGGTCTGCCTTCAGTTTCTTTTGAGAAAAACAAATTTGTAAACGGTGCCATCTGGATCATAGATACTTCTATCGCCTTGGGTGTCGGTAAAATTCTTGCTGTTCTCGAACTTAACATCAATCATCATGCCACCAATGAGAGCGCGCCTGCCCTTAAAAACATAAATTGTGTTGCCATTTCTGTGGCTTCCTCATGGACTGGAAAATCCATTGCGGATTTTTTACAACAGGTGATCCATATTACGGGAAAGCCTGCGGCATATTTAAAAGACGGTGGATTGGATTTGAAAAAAGGCGTCAGACTTCTGAAGGAAAGAGGGCTGTATAGTCATTCCATCGATGATGTCTCTCATGTCGTTGCCAATCTGCTGAAAAAAGAATACAATAGGCATCCTTCTTATGATGGCTTTATCTCTGCATGCGGTCAAGCCTCAAAAAAAATGAAACAGACGGATCTTGGCTGTCTGGTTCCTCCAAAAGTATCGACAAAAGCCCGATTCATGAATATTCATCGACTGGTGAAATGGGCTGAAATGATTCTTCAACACTCCCCACGAGGGCGAACATCAGAGGGATCTGTCATTGCAAAGCTTAGAAATTCCATCGGTAAGCTTTCTGAACACAGGCCGTTTATCAAGCGATTCCTCCGTGATGCCCGTCCGCTTTTAGAAAGCCAGAAAATCCTTAAACATCGAGGGCTGAATTTCGAGACATACAAAGAGTGCAAAGCGATGTTACAATCTATTCCCCAGAGATCTCAGGTATCTATCGGCTTTATGACCTGGATGGAAAATCAACTGATCGTCGCATCATCATTGGGATTGAACAATATCGGGATGCCCATTTGTTCCGATAATATTGAATCCCTGTTTGGCCTTGGTAAAACCCATGGCGTCGGCGAAGTAAAAGACGCCAACAGAATCGCACTGCGCTTGCCAGCTTTTTGTGGAACCTTACCTGAAGACGCAGCAAAGATGGTCATGAGAGTGACTGTAAAGGAACAACAGGAAATTGAAAAAAAACTGTTGTCTTTAACCCGGCAACGCCGGGAAATTTTACCGAACCCCGGAAGTATGACAGCGGTTTTTTCTTCTGAAAAGAGATGCTATTTATCTCTTTTGCCGGTACCTAAAAACGGTGAAAAAACAGAAAATATAATTGATATTACAGCGAGTTGTGGAAAATTTATTGGTCACATGAAATCTATCCCAGACAATACAAATAATTCAGACGTCACGTCTCAAATCAGATCTGTAATCGCTTGAGAATGGCTTGCCTGGTCATTATTGATCGAAAACGTATGTGCGATCAGCGTGTTGAAATGCATGAGTTACAGGTGGATAGATTACCTGCAACTCAAGCAGGTTCAATGGAGGGCCAAATTATGAGCAAACTAAACAGGAAGATTTAGACGTCCCAGTGTTTCACTGTATGAGAAAAATATTTTAAACAAGTTTATACAATCAAATAGGAATTTTGCTATGTCAGTTGAAGAAAATACATGTCCCAAATGTAATTCACCTTATGCCTATCCTGATGGACTCCTGTGGATATGTCCTGAATGTACTCACGAGTGGATATCTTATCAGGCTTCTGATAAGCCCTCGGAAGATGCGCCACGATTCCTCGATGCCAATGGCAATCCTTTGCAGGATGGAGATACAGTCACCACCATCAAAGATCTTAAGGCCGGAAAGGACACAATTAAATTTGGTACGAAGGTCAAAAACATCAAACTCCTTGATGAACCTGTAAATGGCCACGATATTTCCTGTAAGATTGCAGGTTTCGGCGCCATGTACCTTAAATGTTCTGTTGTTAAAAAGGCGTAAAGGAAGAGGTTAAAACATCGGAAATGTAATTTGCTCTTTGGTTCTGATTCTTGGCGGCAATAGAGGCAAGGAGATTAGCTAACACTCAAAACTACTTGCATTATCTTGGCTTCAATTTTTAACGGAAACCGGTTTTGATTTGCATCGGTATCTTAAAGATTTTATGGTGCGGGCTATATCTATAAGTCCAGCATCAAATTCAGTTAACATTTATTAAATGCCGGTCTGAATTACTGATAAAATTTAGAAAGTAATTGACAAATTCCCGTATTTGCTTGCTAAATGAATCGGATAAAATATTTTTTTATTAAAAAATGATTGCATTGAGGAGCTAATGAATAATAAACCAAATATAAAAATCGGCTATTTGAATATTACCGACCATCTTATTCTAGGTGTTACAGAAAGAAAAATATTAAAAAGAGATGAAATATTTAAATATTCAAATATAGAGACTCGTTCTTTTGTTGATTGGGGAACCCTCAGTATAGCTTTTTCACGTGGGGACATTAATGCCGCCTTTATGCTGGCTCCATTAGCAATGGATCATTTTAGAAAGGGGGAAGATATAAGATTAATACTCCTTGGTCATAAAAATGGGAGTGTTTTAATTACCAACAAAAGTGCAAATATAAATAATATTAATGACTTTAAAGGCAAAGATGTTCTGATCCCCTTTCATTTATCAATTCACAATATGCTTTTGCATAAATTGTTAAAAGATAACAATATGGAAATGGGTATTGGTAAAGATGTTGAAGTACAAACAGTTGCCCCATCAAAAATACCTACTTATATGGAGATCGATAAACAGGGGAAAATCGGCGGCTTTTTGGTTGCAGAGCCTTTTGGTTCTAATGTAATAAAAGCAGGGCTTGGTGATGAATTTGAATTGTCAAAAAATATTTGGCCGGACCATCCCTGTTGTGTCTTGGTTATAAAAACAGACATCATTCGTTATTTTCCGGATGCTGTCCAGGAACTGACCAATAGTCTTGTAAAATCCGGAAAATTTATTAAAAATAATATAAAAGAAGCTGCAAGGATAGGTGTGTTTTTTCTTAATCAGGACATAGATGTTATTGAAAGAGTGCTTACTTCTCCGGCGGATCGCATTACAACAGATAACCTTATGCCACAACTGGAAGATTTCGAAAAAATTCAGGATTATATTACAAAAGAGATGGGTTCAATTCATGAAAAAATAAATTTAGAGGAGTTTGTCTATACTAAATTTGCTGAAGAAGCCGGAGCAACCTGATCGTTCATACACAATTTTAAAAAAAATTTAAAGGACTAACATATATGTGGGATTACATATATGCATCTGGCTATGGCTTCCGGCAAACTTATATCAGGACTATGATTTTACAGGCACTTGGACTGAGGATCTATTTTATCTCTTCCAAAGTCCAGTCCATCCATTGAACCGACCGTAATTTTTTTGCAGTCTCGTTGTCAACTCCATATACATTTTTGCAGAAGTCAAGAAGCCAGGCCGCAAAAGTGATGTCCTTTTTGTCCTGAACACTGAACGCTGTCATTATTCCCTCTATCATGCCGTCATTTATTGTTGAGATTCTTTGAATATTTACGGGTATGTTTACTTCAACTCCACGGCTGTCGATTATTGGTCTTGTCGTTGAAGCAAAACAAGAAGATTGAAACAATGCGATTAATATGAAAATAGCCAGATTAAACTTTTGGAACATAAATTGTGATTCCTGTTTCTGATATTTGATGTGTTTGATTTGCCAGCATATTTTTAATTTGCCAACTTCATGAACGACTCATCTGCTAAATTTTTTTCAAAGCATTTCAGATCGCTTGGAAAAACAACACGGGTATTATTTATTTTTTTTACATCGCACATATCTTCATAAATAAAATCAAGAGTTGCCTGTGTAATTACATCTTCGGGAGACCCTTGATTAACAATGCTTTTATTGTTTACAACAACCACTTTATCGCAAAACCAGGACACATGATTCGGGTCATGACTGCAGGCAAGAATTGTTACACCCCTGTCTGTTATTTTTTTCATGATTTTCCAGATTTTTAACTGGTTGGAGAAATCAAGGGCTGAAGTGGGTTCGTCAAGAAACATGATTTTTGTTTCCTGTGCGATTGCCCTTGCCATGAGAACCATTTGACGTTGCCCCCCGGAAAGCTGATTATATGTTTTTTTTGAAAGATGGCTTATTTCAAGCAGTTCAAGGGCCTCTTCGGTTTTTTGTATATCTTTTTTTCCAGTACCGAAAAAGCCCTTCAGATGAGGAGTTCTTCCCATAAGCACCACCTCTTTTACAAGGTATGGAAAAGGCGGTTTATGTTCCTGGGGGACATAGGCTACGACTTTGGCCATATCTTTGATTTTCAGGTCTTTAATATTATTGTTATCCATTCGGATCTCTCCTTTTTTTATTTTAAGAAGATTAAGACAGCATTTGAAAAGAGTAGATTTGCCGCACCCGTTCGGGCCGAACAAACCACATAAAGATCCTTCTTCAACGGTAAAAGAGATATCCTTTAATATTGTTTCATTCAGGTGTGGATAAGTGAAATCCAGATTATTAACCTGAAGCATGTTAACCTCCAAATGCGGATGCGCCTCTTGATCTTATGAGATAAAAAAGATAAGGCGCTCCAAGAATTGATGTTATGATACCGATGGGTATCTCTGCATTGACAAGGGTTCGTGCTATGGTGTCGCAAATAATAAGGTAAATTGCCCCGAATATTGCCGACACCGGGATAAGAAAACGATGGTCCGGGCCCATAACCATTCTTGTTGCATGGGGCATCATAAGTCCGACCCATGCGATAATGCCAACGCAGGAAACTGCAACCGCAGTTGAGAGAGTGGCAAGGATTATAAACAGAAATTTAAATTTTTCCGGACTGACGCCAAGAGCTTTTGCTTCGTCATCACCCATGGATAAAATATTCAGCTTCCAGCTGTGGAGCCAGATAATTGAAAACGAAACAAAAATAATCGGAGAGATTAAAATGACATCACCCCAGTTTGCATAATAAAAGCCACCCATTAACCAGAAAACAATTTCCCTTAAAGCTGAATCCTGGGCAAGATATTTTATTATGCCTACAAATGCTGAAAATATGGATCCGATTATGATCCCGGCAAGTATCAGCATTATTATGGGCGTTTCACCCCGTGTGTGTGCAAGAAAATATGCAGCTGCAACGGCAATAAACGCAAAACAAAAAGCCAAAGCCTGTACTGAAAGAAAAAAACTTGGAAATAAAATTCCCAATGCAGCACCAAATGCAGCACCTGAAGAAATACCGAGAATATAGGGTTCAACCAGGGGGTTTTTAAAACATCCTTGAAATACTGCACCTGAAATGGAAAGTGCAATACCGACATTTATTGCCAGAATGATTCTGGGCAGTCTTATTTTCCATATGATGGTATTATGCAGACGATTGACGGATTCGATATCTGTAAAGGGCGATATATTAGCTGCAATAACTGAAAAAATGTCTGAAAACTCAATATTAAAATTTCCACATGTAATTGCAAATAAGGATGTCAAAACAAGGATTCCAAGAAAAATCGATATTAGTACAATTTTTTTATTATACGATAAGAGTTTGAATAAAATAGATCTGTTTTGATTCAATGAACTGACTGTTATCACAAGTTATCTCCAAATAAAGAAACCATAAAGATCATTTAATCTATTAACCTTCATGGTTTTATTAATGAAAAAAATTTAAATTTTATATCTGTGCAATAACAGCTTTCATAGCTGAGTTTTAATTTTTTACTAGCATAATCGGATTGAAAATGTCAATATATAAAAATAGTTTCAAATTTATTTCAGCAGATTCTTGACGCTGAATGGTCTGGGAAAACAGGGTGAATCTGTCTTGATTGAAAATCGACTTGTCAACTTGACAAAGAGGTTGTCATAATTTATGATTGTGTAGATTAAAAAGATAAAATATTGAAAGGAAATTAAAATGAGTTTAGAAAAGACCTGTTCCAAGACCCTGAATGAAGATTCCCCCAACGTAAACCTGATGCCCCCGACCGTTTTTTTTATTTGCCTTTTGGCGGGCGGTGTCCTTGAATTTATATATCCTCACAATATCGATATCCTTTCGGCGTCTGCGAACCTTATGACCGGAATTTTTATTGGCATCGGTGGTTTTATTTTCATGTACATAGGCCATGAAAAGTTCAAAAAAACCGGAACCAACGTAAGCACTAATCTTCCCGCCACTGAACTTGTTGTTCAGGGCACATATCGATTTACTCGCAACCCCATGTATTTGGGTGGTTCTATCTTTTTTATCGGCATCGGCCTGGCCGCAGGAAGTTTATGGATATTGGCCGCTTATCTGCCTTTGTTTTTATATTTATCATACTATGTCATTCCACATGAGGAAGCTTATATGGAAAGAACTTTTGGTGAAGAGTACATACAATACTGTCGGAAAGTGAGGCGGTGGATATAGTCATGACATCTCACGTTTCTGAAATTAAACCAGGGAAAATTATTCATAATCTGTTTTTGGAAGTCTTTGCGCTGCATGACGTCTTGTTCGGCATTATGGATAAGGTACATGAGCAGGCCGGGCTTGCCACATCCCAGCATAAGGTTATTCTGGTACTTACTCATACCGGGCCGGTAACTGTTCCTGATATTGCAGACCGGCTGGGTGTTTCCCGTCAGTTTGTTCAAACAGTCTGCAATCAATTGTCCTCCCGGGGCTTTTTGCAATTTATAGACAATCCCCGCCACAAACGTTCAAAATTGGCGGTGTTGACTGATCCGGGCCGGACAGCCTTTCAGGCGGCCCAGCAAAAAGAAAATGAAATCATTGAAAGGGCATTGCCGGATCTTGACCCTGAAAAAACGGCTCAGGCCTGCAGACTGCTGAAGACCATTCGTCAGAGTCTGCCGTCAGGATAATGCTGATGGGATTTTTTTATCTGCAACCCACATCGCTTTTCGGGTATTAAAGCATTGGATACCTGTGTCGATATCCAGAAGTTTTATTCATAATAACTGCCACGGGCAGACCTGGTATTTCATCCTGGTTTGCCCATAACAAAACATGAAGGTATCTCTTTGTTTTACAAAGAGTTTCATATAAATATGAAGTGCGGTTAAAACTCCATACTCCATCCTGCATTGGCAAAGGCAAACCGGTTCTTGAAGCGGTTGTGGCAGGCGGCTGCAGCCTCATTACCCGTGCAGTGGGAAACGGCAATTAGTTTGAGGTTGTAGTGTTCAAATGCATCCATTGTTTTTTCAAGCTGTTGATCTGAATTTAAAAATCCCAGGTGGGTTCCGCCGATAACCGCATGAAAGGATGTGTATCCGGTTTTCTGGGAAAAATGGTTCATGACGTTCACGATGCCTGAATGGGCACATCCTGCAAGGATTACAGGTCCTGATGCTGTTTCAATCAAAAGAGATGCATCATCCAGTAAAGGGTCAGGGATAAAGGATTGCCCCTGCTTGACCAGCAGACGGGTGTCGCTGCCTTCAAAGTTTGTCTTTCTTGGTATTTCACCGGAAAAAAAGATATCATCTGATATGGCTGAAAACTCTTTTTTAAAATGAAATTGAGCATTCATGTCAGCTTCAAGTTGCTCCTGGCTGAATCGAATGCCTATAAACGACTCTTTGTCCTTGTCTTCAACTCCCCTGCGAACATATTTTGGAGAAAAAATATCCGGATGTGCCCAGACTTCTGTTTTTTCGTTTCGAGGCATTAAATCGGCAAGTCCTCCGGTATGGTCAAAGTGGCCATGGCTCAGGACGATCTTCCTTATGCCGGCCAGGTCAATGTCCAGAACATGGGCATTGGCTTTTAAACATAAGCCCTGGCCGGTATCCAGCAAAATTTGTTCTTTGTTTTTTTCTATGAGGGCACAAAATCCATGTTCACCCATGATGCCCATTTTTTCACTGGCTCTGTTTTCGCATACAATTGTGATTTTTGTTTTTTCCAAAATGAGTTCCTTTGATTTTGTTATAATAATACCGGGCCTGCCTGGTGATTTATAATATAGTATTGATTTTCTTTTTCAAAAAATACGACCCCGTCAAGGAAGCCCACATCTCCTGATGTTTCATGTTTGAGTCCCAATTTAAACTCTTTTAACACATAAATATTCCAGTCATGGGAAACACAGACAGCTATCCGGTTCTCATCATATTTTTTTATCTGTTCAATCATAAATTCACTTAAACGGTTCGCGGTTTTTTCCGGGTTTTCCATGATCCTCTCGTCAATTAGCTTATCAAACCAGTTTCTCAAAAAAAGGGCATTGCCTTGTTTCTTAACCCGGTGAACGGTTTCGTCCATATCAATGACATAAAACGGTGTAAGCATCTCATTTGTGCAATTGTGGTCAAGGGTCTGGTTATGTGTTTTTGTAAAACCCTTATCAATCAAGTAAGCAGTTTCAATACAGCGCCCCAGAAAACTGGAATATAATCTTGGCAGGGGCGCTGATCGGAGGTCGGCACCGAACTCAAACGCATTTTTTTTACCCTCATCCGTTAATGTCATAAAGGGTTCCAGGTTTGCATCTTCAGTGAACATCCTGTCAGAATGGCGGACGAGGACACTGATTTTTTTTATCCCGTTATCCAGCAGATTGTTGATCGTATCAATAATCTGTCTTGGTCGTATTTTAGGCTCTTGTGTCATCAGTAAGGCGCTCCTTAAGCCTGATTTGTCTTTTAATTGAATAGATTTCATACTCTATGCTATATGAGCTGTCAACCTGGCAAATGCAGAATCACCCCGCACCACTTTTTCCGTTCCCGCCCATTTTAAAACTCTTGATTGTCTCTGATTATACCATTAGTGCCACCTTGGCATTACTCTTTCATTATTTGTTGTGACAAACTGATCTGCCATGGCAGTTTATATGAAAGTCTTCAAAAATCCAAACAGTGACTTTCATGTTTTGTTGTGGGCAAATCTGAGCGAAAGACCAGGTCTGCCCCTGGCAGTTATTCAAGAAATTTGGAATCTCTTTACACTATTTTAAAATACTGGTAATGCAGATATGGAATTCAGCGGATATGAAGGTTATAACCGTTCAGGTTATCAATAGTTTCTTCATGATATACGACTATATGTCAGATCAAACGAGATAACAGGACACATTCAATTACTTGTTTTTTTAAAAAAGCTAAAAAATGAAATGCTTAAAATCAAACCACAATTATAAAGGTGTTGAAGATGTCTGTCGCCATTTTCAAGCCTGGTTTAAAAACCTTTATACGAGGAGAATATACAAATGGAAATTATTACCTTTTTCAATAATAAAGGGGGAGTTGGAAAAACAACTTTAGCGGTTAATCTTGCTTCTTATTATAAGACATATTTGGAAAAAAGAATTCTGTTCTTGGATTTGGATCCCCAAGCGAACTCGACACAAAGTATATTAGCCGAAGATAAGTGGCTTGAAATATATGGCCCTAATAGTATTCGACATTCAATTTATTATTTTTTCGAGGATATTGTTGCTGGAGATTCAAACATAAAAGAAGGAAATATTTCCATTAACCAATCAGATTCTCGTTATTGTTTTGACCTCATCCCAGGACACCCTAAACTATCTTCCATAGAAGATATTTTTAGTGATGCTTGGAATAAATGTTCTGCAGGAGATCTTGGAGGTTTTCGAAAAAGCAACTGGTTAAATTTTATTAAGAACAAATATAGCGACTCTTATGATTTTTTATTCATTGATCTTGGACCTTCCTTGGGGGCACTAAATAGAACTGTATTGTTAAATTCAGATTATTTTATTACTCCCATGGGAGGTAAGCGATGTTTTAACCCCACTCAGGGGGCGGAAGGTCAAGCCAACTGTTTTTTATCGACATTGTATGGAAGCAACGCCTTAAAATCATCTTCCGTCATAGCCTCAGGCAAGTGTTCAAACAGATATTTGAGATACCAATATGGCTCCAGCCCATTTGATTTGGCTGTTTCAATCAAGCTGTAAATCAGTGCACTGGCCCGGGCACCCTTAACGGTGTCCGAGAAAAGCCAATTCTTTCGTCCGACCACAAAAGGTCGGATGGCATTTTCAACCAGATTGTTATCAGGCCTGATGATTCCGTCGGTCGTGTATTGGATGAGCCTGTGCCATTGGTTGAGAGTATAATGGATCGCCTTGCCAAGCAGACTTTTGGGAGGAACTTTTTCCACTCTTGCATCAAGCCATTTCTTGAACTCTTCTAAAATTGGAACCGCTTCTTTTTGCCTCCGAGCATATAATTGGTCAGGCGTTAATTCCTGCACCCGGGCTTCTTTTTCAATTTTATAAAGCAGACTGATATACTTTAAAGCGGTGCCGGCATTGCCCGATGAACTCTTTTTATTCCCTGCAGCTTTTGTTACATTTTTAAATCCCCTGCGGGCGTGAGTCCAGCATGCCACATGAATGATATCCGTTATTTTGTCCAGAAAATCATATCCTTTATAGCCATCCGTCTGAACAATGCCTTTGTATCCATTCAAAAATGATGCGGCAACATCTCCGGATCGTGTCGGATGATATTGGAATTGAATAATTGGCATATCAGGCGGACCACCTCTAAAAATCCACATATATGATTTTGATTTCCGGGGGCCCTTTAAGACCAGAAGAGGTGTTTCATCAGCACCAATCATCGGGCTTGCCAGTATGTCCTTTTGCATCATGTCGATTAGAATATCACAGGCGTCAGCGACTTTCATGGCCCATGTACACATGGTCGACCGGCCAAGTTCAATACCGATCCTGGTAAATTGCTTTTCCTGACGGTAAAACGGCAGGGCATCTGCAAATTTTGCGGTCAGAATATGTGCCAGAAGGCCCGGGTTAGCAATGCTTTTGGGGATAATCTGTTCAGGCATCCTGGCAATTGACACGGTGGGGCCGTCGTCTTCCACACCTTCACAATTTTTGCAGGCGTATTTATACCGGATGTTTCGAAGTACCCTTACTTTGGCAGGGATATAGTCCAGTTGTTCTGACTCTTCCTGGCCGATGCGTTCCTTAAGGCAACCGCAGTTGCACTGTCTTTCATCCTCGCTGAGTTCATGTATAACATCTATACGGGGAAGATCGGCGGGTAAAGGCTTGCGGCCACGTTTTTTACGGGTATGTTCACCAATCGTTACGTCTTCCTCCTCTTTTTCCAGGATAGGAAGTTCGGGTTCAGGCATATCGAACAGAGACATTTGCCCGTCATCTTTAGGCGTTTTCTCTGATTTGCGACCAAAGATCATATTCTGAAGTGATTTAACCTGCTCTTTAAGGATTTGATTCTCATCAATCAAATCACAAGCAATTTTCTTCACTTCATCCAGATCCCGATTACCTTTTACCTTGCCTTTAGTCATGGACTGTATATACCATAACCACGGGCTTTTTCATAGTTTTAACATCAATAAATCATGGAATATTTCAAGGGTTTATGTGCCTGATTTATATTCAGGCCGTCAACTAACCAGGACAACTCTCGACTGGTAATATTCATGACATCGTCAGATGTTTTCGGCCACTTGAAACGGTCTTTTTCAAGACGTTTCTGCCACATACAGAAGCCATTTTTATCCCAGTATAAAATTTTTAAAATGGTCTGCGTCCGGTTGCAGAATACAAACAAGTTGGAGGAAAATATGTCAAGTTGCATCTGTTCACTGACAATGACGGACAATCCGTTAATAGCTTTGCGCATATCCGTTGCGCCTAAGAATAGATAGACCTTGGTGTCTGACGGAAAATTCATCATTGGACAGCCTTCAATACAGAAAGCACCTGCTCAAGGGTTTCTTTCTTAAAACCGTCGGGGATTTCCACTTGCAGTTCCCGGCCTATATTCAGTTTTAGCCCTGCTTGACAAAAGTGAGTCGGCACAGGAACCTGAACCAGTCCTGTGGGCTGATTTGGTTTACCGAATTTAATCTTCCAATAGGTGAACCTGTTCGGCCTCAGGCCATTCTGGCGGCAGTACTCTATTTGGGACAGGCGGGATTCAGTCCATTGATCGATATGTGTTTTCCAGAATATTGCCTTTTCTTCGTTTATTTTCTTCCACGATTTGCTCAATACACACCTCCTTTTTGAGAAGAGATATTAAGCGAAATCTGGAGGCCTTAGTAGATGGGGTTTAATTACCGCTTACATTTCTATTTGGCCCTTGAAAACAAGGAAGCAAGAGCTGTAGTTGAAAAAATGTCCGAAGAATATAATGTACCTGTTGAAATAATGCTGTGCAAAGGATGCCGAAATCACGATGGCAAGATACCATTACAAAAATATATCTTTGGTGATTCGCATAGTTGTGCTGCATATGAATGCTCTAAAAACAAGGGCCTTGATTTTTGTGGAGATTGTAACGAATTTCCATGTGACAACTTACACCCTTATGCTGACAGGGCTACTGAGCTGCCGCATAATATGAAAGTCTTCAATTTATGTTTAATAAATAAGATGGGGCTGGAAAACTGGGCAAAGTCAAAGGCATCTGAAGTTCGCGAAACCTACTTTACAAAACCATGGACACTATCTGACAAATAATATCATATCAGGAACATAATACACGTAGTTGCAGCAAAATTGCCGCTGGTGAAGGCCGTGTTAGGCTTCAAACTAAACAAGGAAGTATTATTATGGATCATATTGAATTAAAAGAATTATATAAGAATACATTTAATGCTGTTTCTGATGGATATGGACATTCAGCAATGCGTTTTTTTTCTGAGACCCCTAATCAAGTCTCCTCATTTTTAAATTTGAGGGGAGATGAGCATGTAATTGATGTGGCCACAGGAACTGGATATGTGGCACTTGCTATTGCTAAATATTTGCCGGATGGACAGGTGACGGGTATAGATTTTTCAGAAGGTATGCTCACCCAGGCCATTAAAAACAAAAATGAGCTGGGAATACAAAATGTTACATTTGTTGAAATGGACATGCAGGCTATTGATTACAAAGATAATAATTTTGATATCGCAGTAAGCGCTTTTAGTATTTTTTTCGTCGAGGATATGGAAAAACAACTAATCCATATAGCCAGTAAAGTCAAAGCCGGAGGCACAGTCCTTATAACAACATTCTTCGACAATGCCTTTACTCCTCTTTTCAATCTATTTATCAACCGCCTTGAAAATTATGGAATTGAAGTGCCAAGCATTGCTTGGAAACGAGTTGCAACAAAAGAACAATGCACCTCTCTTTTTAAAGAAGCCGGATTGCAGAATATACAATGTAAGCAGAAAGATTTTGGTTACTATCTAAAAGATGTCTCGGACTGGTGGTACATAATATGGAACGGAGGTTTTCGTGGATTGGTAAATCAACTTTCCAAAAATGATTTTATAAAATTCAAAAAAGAACATTTAGCTGAAATAAAAGAATTTGCATCTGACAAAGGCATCTGGCTTGAAATGGGTGTTTTATATACTTTAGGCGAAAAAAAGTATAACAACACAAATTAATCGGATACAAATTCCGCTGCGCTTCATTTGAAGCGGTTATTTGTGATTTTAACAACAAGTAGACCGGGCGCTGGATGGACAATCACCCGACAATTATATTACCGCTGTAACTTTAACAGATCGGCTGCTCAAAATTTGTTGAGACAGACAAAGCACAGCTAAAGTTACAGCGGCAAGTTGATGATAGCCCTTATCCCAATTTCCTTTTCAGTCAGAGATAACCTGATTAACAATATTTTTCAGGACATCTCCTGCCTTTCCCCTGATCAGTACATCACATTTTGTATCATAAGGAGTTTCAGAAAGATTGATGATAACAAGAAAAGCACCGGCAGTTTTAGCATATTCCGGCATCAAGGCTGCCGGTTGAACCAGAAGTGTGGAACCCACGACAATAAAGACATCACTGTTGGTTGACAACTCGACAGCTCTCCTGGTCTCCTCGACCGGCATGGCCTGGCCGAACGAAACCGTGTCCGGCTTAAAATATCCGCCGCAGGAACATTCAGGCGCCTTTTCGCCTGCATCAATCATCTTTTGTGTTTCCTCCCAGGAGATCAGTTTGCTGCAACTCATGCACCTTACGCGCCGGGTGTTGCCGTGCAGTTCAATGATTTTTTTTGCCGGAATGCCGGATGCTTCATGAAGTCCGTCAATATTCTGTGTGATCAAAGCCTTTAATTTGCCCATTTCATGAAGTTTTGCAATGCTTTTATGGCCCTTGTTGGGTTTGGATACAGACAGGCTTTTTTCCATGTCAAGCCGCTGTTCCCAATACTTGATCCGAGCTTTTTTGGACGACATGAATTCATCAAAGTACACTGGCTGGAATTTGTCCCAAATGCCCCCCTGGCTTCTGTAATCGGGTATTCCGCTTTCTGTTGAGATACCGGCGCCGGTAAAGATAACCAAATTATTTGATGCTTTGATTTTATCGGCTGCTATTGTGATTTTTTCATTTGTTTTTTCAATCGTTTTTTTAGCCATGGGAAAATCCTTTTGTAAATGTTTTCATAGAAAATAAGAATTTCCGGTATGTTTAAAACAGACCCGGTTAAGAAAAATAGAAATAAAAATTCAATTCCGATCAGACCTGCAATGGCCAAAGACCCCAAAAGAGTTGCAGGATCAATGAATAGTCGCAGGCCGGAAGCGGTTATAAAAAGTATGATCCCCATCATCAGGCTGATGGGGATCATTTTTAAAAAGAACTGATAAACCTCTTTTTTTTCAGAATTTAAACTTTTTTTGTTCCAGCATTCAAACAGGATAAATGCCTGGATGATCACCGACAGTGATAACCCTAAGGCCACTCCCTGGGCTCCCATTATTTTCATGAACAGGAAAATAACAGGCAGGCTGAATAAAACACAAAGAGTTGTGAAAATAGCCGGAAAAAGGGTGTTTTGAATGGCATAGTATCCCCTTGAAACAATGTTCTGGGCTGAAAAAGCAAAAGCACCGACCATGAAAAAAGGCAGAATTCCCGTGGTCACCATGGTTGCCTGGGCATCAAATTGACCTCTTTGAAAAAGTATGGTTACAATTTCACGGCTTAACACAATAAACAGAACACAAAAAGGAATGACCAGGAAAATAAATTTCAATGTTTTGTTTAACAGGCGGTTTAACTCAAAAATATTGCCTTGACGGGCCAGTTTTGCCATAAACGGATAAGAGGCAACCCCGATGGCCTGCCCGAAAAGTCCAACAATAATAAACATAACCCTGAGAGCATAATTCATGGCGGCAATACTGCCGGAAGGCAAATAAGACCCGAAAAATTTCAAGAGAATTTCCGTTGAGAATGTCATGGTTAACCCTATCATTAAAGGTAGTGTGAGCTGAACGTAACGTATTAAATCAGGATGTGTAAAGCACAGGATAGGGTAATACCTGGCCCCAAGTTTTTTTGCGCCCATGACCTGTAGTGCAAAATTACCCACAAATGCGCCCGCCAGTACGCCCCAGGCAAATCCTTCCATCCCCATGAAAGGGCCTAAAACAAGTCCGCCCAGAATAATGGATACATTGTATATCAACGGTGCAAGAGCAGGGATGAAAAATTTTTCATTGGCAAACTGAACCGCCATCAGAAGCCCGCCGGCAAAAAAGAAAAACTGGGCAGGTATGATGATCCGGGTCATTTTTACGGCAAGAGCAAAGGTGCCGGGATCATTGATTCCCGGTGCCAGCAGGTTAACAAAGCGGGGTGCCCATATCATCGTGACAATTATAAAACCTAACAAAAGAAGCCCGAACCCGTTCAAAATAATTGAAAAGACCCGGTATCCTTCCTTTTCTTTGTTTGAGGAAAGATAGTGGGCAAATATGGGAATAAAGGTGATGGAAAGAAAACCGCTTGCCACAATATGGTTAAGAATTTCAGGAAGAATAAACGCGATCTGGTAGGCATCAACACCGGCGTTTATGCCGCCGACACCGGCAATGGTCATTTCACGAAAAACTCCGATGACACGACTGGCAAATACGGATGCCATCATGATAAAGGATGCAATGCCTATCTTTTTTAATATAGTCTCGTTTTTCATAGTCGTAGTATCGACAGGATTTATCATAAAGGGTTGGTAAATAAAAGCCTTGTGGGGGAAAATAGTTTGACTTGGACAAAGCTTGCAGAATATATTGGTGCATCATTTAAAAAGTTTTTTTTATAAATCAGGACTAAGGGACTATAGAAAATGTTTACTAAATTAGGAATTTTTTCATTAGCGGCAGGATTTGTTATGGGTATTTTCAGTACTGTTTCCGGCTTTATGGAATCTAAAAATTTCTGGGTTGATTTGACTCTATCAAAAATAATCGGAAATGATACGTCTGAAACCGTTATAACGCTAATAGGCAGTGATTTTATACAAAAAAACCTGGATTTCCTGATTTATGATTTACCGTTTTTTTGTTTTTTATTTGGGCTTGGCGTTGTTTTTTTGATTATCAGTTTGTTTGTTAAGGATCACTAACGGCCATGGCAGGTCAAGCTGTCACAATAAAAAAACAAAAGAGCCCTGATTTCAAAAGGTTATAAACCATTTCATACAGTAAAAAAGAACCTACCAGACAGGGAAATAGAAAAATGAATCAATCAATTAAAAACAATCAAATTTCAAGAAGGCAGTTTCTAAAATATTCAGCATTTATGTCTGCATCTGTTGCAGGTGCTGCATGTTTTACCGGGTGTGCTGTTGATCCTGTTACAGGAAAAAAACAATTGATGATGGTTTCCCAGCAACAGGAGATCGGAATTGACAAACAGCAGTCACCTTTTCAGTTTTCTTCGGATTACGGCATTACAAAGGATGCTGAACTCAACCGGTATGTTTCTGATGTGGGCAAGGCCTTGTTGCCTAATGTCCACAGGCCAGGAATGCCTTATAATTTTAATTGTGTGAATGCAACTTATATTAATGCATATGCATTTCCCGGCGGCTCCATTGCCGTTACCCGGGGAATTTTATTGAAACTTGACAATGAGGCCCAACTTGCAGCTTTGCTTGGCCATGAACTTGGCCATGTCAATGCAAGGCACACAGCGGAACAGATCTCCAAAGGGCAACTTTCTTCTCTTCTCGTGAGCGGTGTCTCCATTGCCGCAGGCACTCAAAGCTCTGGCCTTGGCGAATTAACACAACAGCTTGGCATGCTGAGCCAGGGATTGCTTTTGTCCAAGTACAGCCGGGATAACGAAAGGGAAGCTGATTCTCTTGGCAACGAATATATGGTTAAGGCGGGCTATTCCTCCAAAGGATTTGTAGAGCTTATGCAGATGCTCAATTCCATGAACAGGGAAAAATCAAATTCCGCCCAGATACTTTTTTCAACCCATCCAATGAGTTCGGAACGGTTAAATTCCGCAATTCAAAGGGAACAAGGGATTTATCGGTATTCAAAAAATTATTTGTTGAACCGTGAAAGATATATGGATCATACAGCTTCCCTGCGTGCTAAAAAACAAGGCATAGAACTTTTGCAGCAAGGAGAAAAGCATCTGGCAAAAAAAGAGTATGACAAAGCTCAGACTGCTTTTAAAAACTCCTTGTATGCTCTGAAAGAGGATTATACAGCCCATGTGTTAATGTCCAAATGCCTGATGATCATGAAAAAACCTGCCCAGGCCTTGTCCTATGCAGATGCTGCAAAAAAATTGTATCCGTCGGAAGTCCAGGGTCACTATGTTGCCGGTATGGCCAATACCGAGCTTAAACAATATGGGGCAGCTTATCAAAATTTCAGCAAGTGTGACGGCCTGTTGCCGGGTAACCCGCAAATGGCTTTTTATAAAGGGTATTGCCTGGATAAAAAAGGTGACAGGTCTCCGGCAGCCCATCATTATCAGACCTATTTGAAACTGATTAATTATCAGCCCAATCAATATTCCAAGTACGCCTATAATCGTCTGAAAGAATGGGGCTATGTCAAATAATAAAATTGTTAATCAGACTGTTAATCAAGCTGTTAATTAAACTGCCTGGGGAAGAAATTAAATCATGAAATTTTCAAGCCTCCGGCAGTGTGTCAATTTTTTGGAAAAACAGGGGGAACTGGTAACGATCCGGCAGCCGGTTGATCCAAACCTTGAAATGGCTGAAATCACAAGACAGGTGTTTGATACCAATGGCCCGGCCATATTGTTTGCCAATGTGATGAACACTAAATTCCCCGCAGTCTCAAACCTGTTCGGCACCTGGGAAAGAACCCTGAAAATTTTTGAACCCCAGCTTGCATCTGTCAAGGCCCTTGTGGATATCAAATCAGATCCGGGATTGGCGGTTCGATCTTTGAGGAAAACATCAAAAGCCCTGCCCGCACTCTTACACGCATTACCTGTAAAGACATCCAACCCCAAGGTGCTGGAAAACAAATGTGATATCAGGGATCTTCCCATGATCAAGTGCTGGCCTGAGGATGGCGGTGCCTTTATCCTGTTGCCCCAGGTTTTTTCAAAAGATCCGGCAAAGCCGTCTGTTTTCACTTCAAATCTGGGCATGTACAGAATTCAAATTTCCGGAAATGACTATGATCCGGGCAAAGAGATCGGTCTTCATTATCAATTGCACCGGGGGATCGGCAACCATCACCAAAAAGCTCTTGAGAAAAATCAGGCTTTACGGGTCAGTATCTTTATCGGCGGGCCGCCTGCCCATACCCTTGCCGCTGTCATGCCGCTTCCGGAAGGAATTCCTGAAATCGCCTTTGCAGGGGCACTGTCCGGGAGAAATTTTCGCTATGCAAATAAAGACCGGCATTTTATTTCAGCAGATGCGGATTTTTGCATAACAGGAATCCTTGTCCCGGCAAAAACAAAAAAAGAAGGCCCCTTTGGCGATCATTTGGGTTATTATTCTCTGGCACACGACTACCCGTATTTAAAGGTAGAATCAGTTTACCACAGACCTGGCGCCATTTTTCCGTTTACAGTGGTGGGACGACCGCCCCAGGAAGATTCCAATTTCGGAAGATTGATCCACAAAATAACACGATCCGCAATTCAGGACAGCATTCCCGGGGTTACCGCCGTGAATGCCGTGGATGACGCAGGCGTTCATCCCCTTCTTCTTGTAAAAGCTCATGAGCGGTATGTTCCTTATGAAAAA
Organism: Desulfobacula toluolica Tol2; assembly: GCF_000307105.1. NCBI lineage: Bacteria > Pseudomonadati > Thermodesulfobacteriota > Desulfobacteria > Desulfobacterales > Desulfobacteraceae > Desulfobacula > Desulfobacula toluolica. The sequence goes on along the minus strand of NC_018645.1, from coordinate 3,705,855 downwards.
AGGATGCCAAGAGAATTGTTAACCCATGCTGCAAGAGTAATGGGAACAGGTCAGTTGTCACTGGCAAAATATTTGTTGATCTGTGCCCATGAAGACAATCCTGATCTGGATGTGACCGATGAAAAAGCTTTTTTTATTCATATGCTTGAACATATTGATTTTGAATCTGATTTGCATTTTTTTACAAAAACAACCATGGATACTCTTGATTATTCCACCCGGGACATCAACCATGGATCAAAACTTGTGATTGCTGCAGCCGGTGAAAAAAAACGAACCTTGGGATTTGATTTTCCCCAATCTTTTTCTTTGCCAAACGAATTTTTTCATCCGAAAATTGTCGCACCTGGCATGGTGGTACTTGAAGGCCCTGCATTTAAAACTTATTCACAAGGAAAAGTACAGATAAATCAGTTGAAAAAGCATTTGCAGACTCAAACAGGGCTTGAATCGCTTCCTTTGTTTGTGGTTGCAGATGATGCAGGTTTTGTAGCAAAATCATTTTCAAATTTTTTATGGGTGACTTTTTTACGATCAAACCCTTCTCATGATATTTATGGTGTGAATGAGAAAACTTTGTTTAAACATTGGGGCTGCACCCCTCCCTTGATCATAGATGCCAGAATCAAACCCTTTCATGCCGATCCATTGGTGTCCGATCCAAAGGTTGCTGAAAAGGTAAAATCCATGGGGAAAAAAGGCGGACCGCTTTTTGGAATTATTTAGCAGAAGGAATGTATAAGATATGACAATGAAAGCTTTATTTTTAAGAAAAACAAGTTTAATTCCGGTTGCCGTTATTTTGCTGTATACCCTGGTTGGATTCTTTTTGTTGCCAATTGTTGGAAAGAATATCCTGATGAACAAATTAAGCACTTTGCTGAACAGGGAGGTCTTTATTGAAAAGATTTTTATCAATCCTTATACTTTTACATCGACAATTGATGTCCTGATTGTGAAAGAAAAAAATAAAGCTGCAACAGAAAACAACAAAGACGTTTTTTTTTCCGCAGACAAAATATCAGCTGATTTAAGCTTTTTTTCCCTGTTTGCCTTTACCCTTGGCATATCTGATATTTCTTTGGAAAGTCCCTATGTGAGTATTGTTCAAAACCAAGACGGCTCGTTTAATTTCTCAGATCTTTTAAATTCCGGCAAACAAGATGAAACGCTTTCAAAGGAAAAGGATAAGAATAAAGATAAAAATGACGATCAGAAGAGTGCAGGGGAACTAATCAATTTTGTTTTAAAAAATGTCAATATTGTTCAGGGTGAAATCCGGTTCAAGGATAAGGCAAATGATGTCTCTCATCTTATGGAGAACTTTTCTTTGTCCCTTCCTTTGTTAAGCAGCAGACAAAAAAACAGGCATGAAAAATCAAAACTGGATATTGGTTTTACCTTAAACCAGTCAAAAACTGATATTCATGTTGAATCAACGCCATTTGCAGAAGACCTTGCCACGCAGGTGGACATCAGGACATTGGATATTGATTTGATTCACTATCTTTCCTATCTGTCAATGCCTGAAAATATCCGGTTGAAAAAAATGGATCTTAACCTGGATCTTAACCTGGATTTTCATGCTGCCTATAGCAAAGCAGATTCAAAAAATTCGCTCGTGGTTCAGGGAACCATCAATGCATTAAACGCGATTGTAAATGGGGGTGTTGAAGAGGAAATAATTAAAATCCCGTTATTGACGATTGATATTTCACCGTCAGATGTTTTGGCAAATCAATTAAATATTTCAAAAATTTTAATGGCCACCCCGCAATTGAATGTAAACCGGGATAAGACCGGTAAAATAAATTTGTTAGACTATCTTTCAAAAGATAACGAGAATCTTAAAGAAGAGAAAAAAGAAGACAAGAAAACTGCAAACGCCGGGCACAATTTTTTCAGTCTCAACCTGGAAGACTTTGAAATCAAAGATGCTGCAGTGTCTTTTCAGGATTTTTCCACTGAAACAGCTGTTAAATGTACAATGAATCTTCTGGCAGGGGCAAAGGTATCACAAAAAAGCAACACCTTGAATATGACGATCAACACCCCTGAGTTTTCGATGCAATCCCTGGTATTTTCTGATCAACAGTCCAAAGAAGAGATGATCAATATTCCGGAATTCAAGATCAAAGGGGCAGTCATTGATGTGGGCAATAAAAAAATTGATACCGGAACGATTACCGCCCGAAATGGAAACATCCTGTTGAAAAGGGATAAAGACGGACAAATCAACATTATCAAAAGTGTCATGCCTGTTCAGGAATCACGGCAACCGGCAAACACTGCCGGTAAAACAACTGCTGTATCATCCGGGGAAAAAGAGTCCTTGTGGGATGTCACAATGAACTCTTTTGATGCAACCGGATTTGCCGTACAGTTCAATGATCTGACCAACACTGATCCTGTAAAAATTGATCTTTCCAATATCTCCATCAATGCTGCGGATCTTAAAACTCAGGGTGAACAAAAGGGCCTTGTTGCGGTTCAAATGGACTGGGGCAGGGAAGGGCGGATCAGTATCAAGGGCAATGCTGTTCCATCAATGTTAAGTGCAGGGCTTGATGTGAATTTAAAAAAAATTGATATCAAATCCTTACAGCCTTATTTTACAAATTTTGTAAGAGTTCTTGTCACAGACGGACATCTGAACACAAAAGGAACTCTTGATCTGGATATGAGCGGAACCCGCAATAATAACATTACGTTTGCCGGAGAAACATCCCTGACCAACTTTATCTGTCTTGATAAACAGACAGCAACGGATTTTTTTAAATGCAACTCATTATATTTTTCAGGACTTGATGTGTCGTTATTCCCGGTTAAGGTCACTGTAAAAGATATTTCACTGACTGATTTTTATTCCCGGATTATTGTCAGTAATGCCGGTGAAATTAACTTGAATACAATTTTCAAGCAGGACACACCAGAAGATCACGGGAAAGGCCAAACAAGCAAACAGGAAAGCAAGCAGGAAAATAAACAGAAAACAGCAGCATCTGAAACACCACAGATTCGCGTAGACAGTATCACGCTGCAGGGAGGGGATATCAGTTTTTCAGATTATCTGACCCAACCCAATTTCACAGCAGGCATGAAACAGATTGCAGGATCTGTCACCGGCCTTTCATCAGACGAACAATCCCGGGCAAAGCTTTCACTGAAAGGGCTTCATGGGAACTCTTCACCTCTTGATATTGCAGGGACCATAAATCCACTGGCTGCAAAAAAATTTGCAGACATCAATATCTCTTTTAAGGATATTGAACTGGTAAATTTTACTCCATATTCATCCAGGTATCTGGGGTACAAAATCGAAAAAGGAAAACTTATTTTAGATCTTGAATATACCATTGACGGGAGTACCCTTAAATCAGAAAATCGGGTTCAATTTGATAATTTTTTTCTGGGCGAACGTGTGGAAAGCAAGGATGCCACATCATTGCCTGTCGGACTTGCCATTTCCCTGTTAAAAAACAGGGACGGCCGGATTAACCTTGATCTGCCGGTTTCAGGCCAATTGGATGACCCTGAATTTAAAATAGGTTCCATTGTTTTGAAAATGATTTCAAACCTGATTTTAAAAGTGGTGACGTCACCTTTTTCAATAATAGGTGCCATGTTTGGCGGCGGGGAGGATCTGGGGTTTGTTGAATTTGAATATGGTGATTCAGCAATCAACCCGTCTGATTATGAAAAACTGGATAAACTGGCGCAGATCTTACAGGAAAAAACATCCATAAACCTGGAAATTCAGGGAATTTATGACAACATCCGGGATGCTGAAGTTTTAAGAAAAAAAGGCTTTGAAGATTTGATCAAGGCTGAGAAAATAAAAGAGTTGTCAGCTTCAGGAAGTGATACAGGAACATTAAAAGATGTGGTGATCTTAAAAGAAGATTTGCAGTACTATATTGATATGGCCTATGCTGTAGCGCAATTTCCTAAACCAAGGGATGAGGCCGGTAATGAAAAAGAAATTGGTATTGAGGAAAAAACCAAGTTGTTGATGACAAATATCAATGTCGGAAAAGATGATTTAAGACTTCTATCCATGAACCGGTCAGAAAATATAAAGGCATATCTGCTCTCAACAGGTAAGGTGGAAAAACAGAGGATTTTTCTGCTGGAACCAATGGAAAATAAAAGCTCAAACACTGACAGAACAAGTGAAGTGAAGTTTTTATTAAAATAAAAAAAAACAAGGAGCTTAAAATTTATGGATGAAAAACCATTAAAAAGTGTTTTTTTTCATTTTCGATTTAAATTTCTGGCGATTACCACCATTGCATTTTTGCTGTATGTTATTCTTTCCAGTTCAGCGGAATTTGACCAGTTTGCTTCCACACTTCAATTTAAATTAATGGGGCCTTTTTTTATTTGCGCAGGAATTTTCTATTTGATTTTCAGAAAATTCCCCATTAAATGCCCGAATTGCTACAAACTTGTTTCAACCCGTAAAAACTGGCATTGTCCGAATTGCGACCAAATGCAGGGAAAGGATCGGTTTTTAATGGATAAGTGCATTCACTGCCGGCAAATGCTATCCACTTCTTTTTGTGACCATTGCAAGGAAGAATTCAGGCTTTAACCCTTACGTTTTCAACGAAAAAAGTTTGTTTTAAAATAAATTTAAGCAATAGTCTTTAAATGGTTTTTATCAATTCGTGGTCAAGCGACCCCTGTGAATTCAATTCCCAGTTTTTGTTGAAGATTGTCGGTCAGTTTAAAAATTTCTTTTAACAGAGTCCGGTCTATGGCTGAAAGGTTGTGGGGGTTAATATAATTATCCGGGCTTTTTTTTTCATCCATGATGGTGGTGATCTGTCTTAAGAATCTTAATTGCATCATATAATTATAGGCCCTTACAATATCTTTGTACTCTTTGTCTGTTAATGCATGTTTTGTATAGAGTCTGAACAGTCTTGTAAGGGTGTTGGGGTGAGAAATTCCGTTTTTCAGGGCATACACCCGTGTAAAATCAATGATCGGAAGCATGGCAAGTTTTAAATCCAGAGACCCTTTTTGAGCCCCCTGGGTTTCTACCACAAGTTTGCCGAAAAAATTGATGGGTGGTTTGAAATAAAGTGTGTTTTCCGTAAGGTTGCGTAAAAAACCTGACCAGCCTGCAATTGCATCCAGAAGATAGTGTTTCAAGTCTTCCGCTATGGTCAGATCCCCCCAGGTTCCCCTGAAATCAAAAAATATGCTGGAATGAAGCAAATTTTCCGGATTTGAGGTTTTAATCCAGGTGTTAAAATAGTTTTTCCAACGAGACAGGGGTTGGCACCATTTCGGATTTTTTGCCATGTTATTGCCTTCACAGAACCGGTATCCCGCCATATCCAGCTGGTCGCAGATCAAATTTGCCAGGCCGTCAAAATAGTTTTTTGCCGTTTTTGGATCGTCTGTATCTTCATAAACAATGGCGTTGTCCTGGTCGGATATCAGGGTTTGTTCTTCACGGCCCTCAGACCCCATGGTTAAGAAGGTAAATTTACAAGGCGCAGGCCCCATTTTTTCAAGCGAGAAGACAATTATTTTATCAATGATGGCATCTGAAAACGCAGTGATCAGCCGTGTTATATATTCGGGGTTGGCTCCGTTCTTGATTGGGTCAACCAGCATGTTTTCAAGCTTTGAATGAATGTTTTCAATTTCCCGTATGGTGCTGGCCGATTGAACGGTTTTTATCAGCAGATGCGTGGATTGCGACTGGGCATAAATAAGGTCTTTTTCACTGATGATACCGGTAATATCACCGGATTGACCACGAACAACCAGGTGCCGCTTGTCATGTTCAACCATGGATAAAAATGCTTCAAAAACCTGGCAGTCCGCTGAAATTGAAACAAGGGGGGAGGACATGATGGTTGAAACAGGTTCAGACAGATCCAGGTTTTTTGCAATGCCTTTGTTTTTAAGATCCGCATCAGTTACAATGCCATGAATGGTGTGCTTGTTTTTTTTTATCAGCATGGCACTGGTATTATTTTGGCTCATTTTAAGGGCAGCGCTTTCAATGCTTGTTTCCATGGGACATGTGGAAATATTTGGCTTAAAAATAGACCGTATGGGCTGATTGAAAAAGGGCAGGTTGAACTCCTTGTCGTTGATCTGTCTTGCAATGATTCCGGCAAAGGATTTGTTCAACATGCATTTTCCAAATTCATTGGTAAAATAATCTTGAAACTTTGAATTTGTTTTGCAGGCGGCCAGGAAAATATCCGCCTTAAGGGTTAAAAAAACAGAATCTTCAAGAACATTTAAAGACCTGATGGCAATTGCATCATTCAATAAAATTGAAATGCCGCCAAAATTGTTTCCGGGCCGTAATTCTCCGGTCAGTATGTTTGTATGGTTGAGTGCATAATAATATTGGGCAAGGCCTTTGGAGAGGATATAAAGTTTTTCCACCTTTGTGATATCCTGTACAAAAAGGACAGTGCCTTTTTTGAGTTTTTCATAGGAAAAAGCAGAATACAGTTTGGTTTGTTCCTGATTTGAAAGCACTGAAAATGGATAAATATCTGATTTTTTCAAATTAAACCCATCCTTTTTAGAGTTCTTGTTTCAAATTTAGAGTTCATGTTTTAAATTCATGATGTTACGGGTGCAAAAGTTTTTTGGGCAGGCAAAAAAAGATCTTTTGAAATACTTGTATAGTGAATCTTGTTGAATCCAAACAGTTTTGCGATTAAAAACCCGGGAAATACTTTTGTTCTTAAATTAAAATATGCCACTTCTTTGTTATACCGTTTTTGTATTACAAACAGGTTGTCCTGGGTCGTATCAACTTGTTTTTTTAAAGCAGAAAATTGTTGTGAACTAACATATTGTGAACTGTTTTTATCAACCAAGGCTTCCAATTGGGATAATGTTTGCTTTATCTGAAACGTCAGTTGTGTTTGTGAAAGTTCAAAATCTTTTATCAAAGCATTTTCAACGGCAGATTCATGGGCAATGACCTGTTTTAAGATGATGGCTGCTTTTTGTGCTGTCTGGTTTATGGATGGTATGGATGTTTTTATCCTGCTTGTTTTTATTATTTCAACAAGTTCCGGCACTATATCCAACCTCTTTTGGCAGGCATCGGTCAAAAGTGATTTTGACGCTTCAATTCGATTCTGAGATCTTACAAAACTGCTGTACCCTCCGAAAATAACACAAAATACAATAATTGCCATCACAACAGAACAGATTCCAGTAAATTTTAACCATGGTTCAAGCATGTGCAGCTCCTTTGAAATTAATATTTTAACCGTGCATAGTAACTCTTTTTGGATGCTTTAATGGCATCTTTAAGGGTCAGAATACCATTGCTGTTTAAAATAGGGAGCAGTTTTAAAAAAATTTCTGCTGTTGCAATGGCATCCCCAAGGGCCGTATGTCTGCCGATAATATTCACCCCCAAGCGTTTTGCAATATTTTCCATATCATGCCGTTCATGGACCGGGTGCAGGATGGCAGATAAAAGAAGCGTATCCAGTACCGGGTTTGAAAACTTGATTTGAGTGGTCTTTTCCTTGACTTTCAGCATCTTCATGTCAAAAGCGATATTATGTCCCACAATCACCGTGTTTGAAGTAAATTGTTTGAATATTGGCAAAATGGTGCGGATATCTTTTTTACCATTGACCATTTCATAATTAATGCCGTGAATTTTATAAGATTCCATGGGAATGTCTCTTTTCGGGTCAACCAGTTCCTCAAAAATATCCTGGTATGCGATCCTGAGATTGACGATTCTCACTGCAGCAATGGAAATGATCTCATCACCGCCATCCGGATTCAGGCCGGTTGTCTCCGTGTCAAAAACCGTATAAGTGATGGTTCTCAAATTTGTATCCAGAAGATCAAGGTTTTCATCTTCTGTCTTGAACAGGTTAAAATCATAAAATTCAGGTCTGCTGCCGGCAATAACGGGGGGGCGTAGTTTTTCTCTTAAAGGTGTCTTGAATTCAGCTCTGGTGATGATATTGATTTGAGAACAAAAGTCAAAACTGTCACAGATAATCCGCAATTGAGCCTTGTTAAGTTTTAAAATATAAAAAAGACTGGGCAGCTCATTAAACCTTTTATACAGAAGTTTTTCGACCTGGTTTTTGTTTATCTGGTTTTTGTTTGACAGACGATTCTGCCAGGTTATTTCAAAAATTATTCTGTTGCCTGTTTTTAGAGAAGCGATGTTAAACTCATTGTTCAAAATAATATCCGACAGGTTTTTAAACAATAGGATCAATGCTGTTGTGAATAAATATTTATCAGCCTGTATCCTGTTGTTTTCAGTCTGATGGATGATATTCAGTTTTATTCCATATTGCGAATCAGCCTTTGATTTCATTGAATTGAGAAAATCCGACAACAAGAGTTTTGTCAAGGGTACTTTGGTTAATATGGCATCAAGCACGATATCTGAAACCCTTTCGTGGTGACGGGGAAGCTGATCAAGAATCTTAATCAGAGGAAGTCGTCCTGATGAATTCATTCTGTTTTTATCGTATGATTGAATTAATTCTTCTTTTACCAGCAAAATATGTTTTGACAGTTCTTTTTTTAAGGTTACAAGGGTTTTATGGGTGATATCATAGGTATTGATGTCATCGCTCACGTCCTGAAATGTGAGAATAAAACCGGTCATTTCTTTTTTCTGGTCAAGGATTGGAATGGTTTCAACACTGATTAAATGCCCGGTATGAATGGGGGTAATAAAATAAGATGCCACACTTTTTTGCTCATTTTTCAGACGTGTTTGAATTTCTTCAATGGCATGGCCAATCAATTCTTTATCAATCAGGTGAAATATGGATCTGCCAAGTCCGATAAAATATTCGGCTTTCAAAGACTTGCTTTCCTGTGAAAATATTTTTTTTGCAAGAGAATTAAACAGCAAAATTCTGCCGCATTTATTGCAGATAAATACACCCTGGGGAAGTTCAGCCATAATAGCTGCCAAAAGGTTTCTTTCTTCTTCTGTTTTTTTTCTGGCAGCCAGTATCTGTTCGGTAATATTTTTATTCAGGTTTTCAAACAGGTCTGCAAAACTATTGATAACGTATGACAAGGCTTTTATATCTTTGTTTCCGTTAATGGTTATACGGTGGGAGGGGTTGGATGAATAAATCATGGAGGCTTCGTCACAAATTTTTTTTAAAGGCTTGATGTATGTAATAAATATTATTTCAAGCCCGGCAAATGCAACGGCAATGCAAATAAAAACCGCACTGATAATATACAAAAAATAATCATTTGCCAGGGAAATGAGAATCCTGCCTTCTTCCCGGCTCAATGCCTGCCATAACAAAGACAAAATCGCGGTAATAACAACCAGGGTTGCAGCCAGGGCAAAAAAGACAAATTTCCAGAATCGGTTGGTCTGCTTCATTTTATCCAAAGACAAGAAGAATCCCGGCTAAAACAGTTATCCGGAATTCTTCTTTTTTTTTAAGGTTTAATGTTTATTAATTTATAATTATCCCCACCATCCCCAGCCGAAACTGGCAACAAAAAGGATGCAAAACAAAATGGTTGCAATCAGGTATTTGTCTTCTAATGCCATGATATGTTCTCCTTAAATTAAATTGTTTAAAAACAATTAATCCGCTTCCTTTGTCACATCCATTGTCTCTGTATCTGCGCGTCTGATCTGTTCATCGGACGTTGTTGACATTTCAGCTTTAAAGCAAAGAGCCCACATCATTACAATACCCAGTATCCACCAGACGATCTGCCATGCCCAGATGGGCGGGAATCCGCAGAACGTAAATGCGGTATTGCCGATAAGAACACCCGGACCAAGAGCCAGTAAATACCATACAGGAACAATTATTTTCATTCTGGATCGCCATTTTTTACCGTTTTCAGACGGGCCATCCACAGAGTCAAGCCAAGCTCTCACTTCTTTTTGACGGGCAATGGTTTCTTCACTGTCTTTAAACCCTATACCACGGCAAAGATAAGCCACGATAAGGCCTGTAAAAATACCCCAGAAAGCCGTGTGCATGGAAAGCGGATATTTCCAGACATAATAGGTTAAAAAACATGCAACAATAGCTGAAATAAGGCCTAACACCGCACCAATACTGGGGAATTTAAATCCCCAGTGAACACCCAGCAGACAGATGTACATAATCGTGCCAAAAGCGGTTGCAAAACCACCGATCATAACAATGGCATCCGTGGAGGTCAAACTTACCACAACTGCTGCGACCGCCAGAATGGTTGCAAAAATACGATTAGTCCAGATCTGTTCTCTGTGAGATCCCCCTTGTTTTCTGACATACCTCCACCAGACATCCCTCTGGATGATGGTGCCACCGGTTCCGATATAGGGAGCAGCCGTTGAGTGAATGGCTGCAATGGCCCCTAAGAAAACCAGGCCCAGAACCGGTCCGGGCAAGAATTTGGTCATGAGCATGGGCACCACGTCACCGTCGACTTTGGGGGCAAGTTCACCTGCCATCATCAATATCCTTGCACCAATACCCTGGAAAGCCGTAAAAAAGAAAAGAGCCAGGCCAACAACAAAGGTTGACATGAATACCTGCTGCCAGGCAAGGGGTTTGGGAGATGAAAGGCCAAAGTTCCATAGCGTAAAAGCAGGTGATGACTGAATACCCATGAGAGCAAACATGTAGGTTAAAATCATCACCGCAGTCCAGCCTCCAGTGCCAAGGCCAAAGTGGATCAAACCGGGAACTTTCATATATTTGTCTTCAAGGCCGTTCATTGATGCTGCAAAACCTGTCCAGCCGCCAAAAAGAGGTGATGTGATAACATAAAAACCCAGGAGTATAATACCGCCGACCAGGAGACAGAATTGAAGAACCCCGACCCAGGTACTTGCTTTAAGACCTCCGGTTACAACATAGAACCACACAATGAAGGCCATGAAGATCAGGCCGATGGTCTGGGGAACACCGGCAACCCAGTAAAAGAGTTTTGCTGCGGCAATAAGCTGGAGGCCTGAGTAAAAAATAGAGTAGAGAAATGCTGCAAGAACCGTCAGCCACCTGACACCTTCATTATTGTAATAGTAGGCGAACATGTCACCCGGTGTGATAAACCCGTACCGTTTGCCCATGAGCCAGTTTCTTTTGGCAAAAAATGCACCTGTGATGGGTATGGTTAGAACATAGAACGAGGCAAAAGCATACACAAGCCCTGCCTTCCAGATCAAACCGGGATGCCCTATGAATGTCCACCCGGAAAAAGATGCAGCCGTTGCCGCCATCAAAAATGCGATAAAAGGTATGGAACGCCCTGCAATTCCATAACCTGAAGCGGTTTTTTCAGTAAAAAAGCCCCTTAGCCCCCACCAGAAACAATAAATAATGTATAGTCCAAGCAGGATGTATACCCACATCTTTGGATCCATAATACGTCTCCTTTTGTTTCGTCTTACATTTCGATTGATCGGATCACTTACATGATTATCGATTGACAAAGATAATCAGGGCATACTGCACCACCTCCCTTCCGTGAATTGTTTTATATGTTTGATGCTGACTCATTTGTGAAAATTTCAGGCCTTGTTGCCGTATCCGATTTTTCCAAGGGATTCTTCAATTTCATCAAGTGTTGTGTGATCATCAATGGTAGCAGGGATTTTATACTTTTTTTTGTCTGCGATTGCCCGCATGGTTCCCCTGAGAATTTTCCCGGATCTTGTTTTGGGAAGCCGTTTTACGACGGTTGCGGTTTTAAACGCAGCAACCGGCCCGATTTTACTTCTGACCAGGTCAACAACTTCCTTTACAATTTCATCATTATCCCGATCCACACCGGCATTTAATACCATCATCCCAAGAGGAATCTGGCCTTTGAGTTTATCCTCAACACCCATGACGGCGCACTCTGCAACATCCGGGTGTTCTGCAATGACTTCTTCCATAGCTCCGGTGGAAAGCCTGTGGCCTGCCACATTGATAATGTCGTCTGTCCTGGCCATAACATAGACATACCCGTCTTCATCAATAAATCCTGCGTCAGCAGTTTCATAGTATCCAGGGAACATTGTCAGATATGAATCAACATATCTTTGATCGTTTTGCCAGAGTGTGGGCAATGTGCCCGGAGGAAGCGGCAATTTGGCTACGATGGCACCTATCTCCCCTGCACGGGCAGCCCGTCCGTCAGGGCCCAGAACAACCATATTCCATCCTGGAACAGCTTTTGTGGGAGATCCGGGTTTGACATCAAACCGGTGAAGTCCTACACAATTGGCTGCAATGGCCCAACCGGTTTCCGTCTGCCACCAGTGATCAATCACCGGTATCTTGAGGGCATTTTGAGCCCACGACAATGTGTCCGGGTCCAGCCGTTCTCCGGCCAGAAACAGGTAGTTGAAACAGGACAGGTTAAAATTTTTCATCAATTGGGCATTTGGATCTTCCCTTTTAATGGCCCTGAATGCCGTTGGAGCTGTAAACATTGTTTTGACTTTGTGCTGAGAGATCACTCTCCAGAAAGCTGCTGCATCAGGAGTTCCCACGGGTTTGCCTTCAAAAAGGATGGTGGTACACCCTTTAAAGAGGGGGCCGTAGACAATGTATGAGTGGCCTACGACCCATCCGATATCGGAAGCTGCCCAGTATACATCCCCTTTATCAACACCATAAACAGCTTTCATGGTCCACTTTAACGCCACCATATGTCCGCCGTTATCCCTTACAACACCTTTGGGCTGTCCGGTTGTGCCGGACGTGTAAAGAATGTAGAGCGGGTCTGTTGCTTTGACGTGAACACAATCCTGGGGAACTGCCTTTGCCATTTCATCATTCCAGTCATAATCCCTTTGCTCAATCATATTTGCTGTTGCCTGGGGCCTTTGGAAAATGATACAGGTTTGCGGTTTTGACTCGGACAGATTAATGGCTTCATCCAAAAGAGGTTTATATTCTATGACGCGTGTCACCTCAATGCCGCAGGATGCCGATACAATCACCTTGGGTTTGGCATCATTGATCCGGGTGGCCAGTTCATTGGCTGCAAATCCGCCAAAAACAACAGAATGGACAGCACCGATCCTTGCGCAGGCCAGCATTGCAAATACGGCTTCCGGTATCATGGGCATATAAATAATAACCCTGTCTCCCTTGCCAACGCCTTTTGAGGTTAAAACCCCGGCAAATTTTGCAACCCGGTCTTTGAGATCAAAAAAAGTGTATTTTTTGATGGTATCTGTTACCGGGCTGTCATAAATAATTGCATCTTGTTCCCCATTGCCGTTATCCACATGAAGATCAACTGCATTGTAGCAGGAATTTGTTTCTGCACCTGTGAACCACCTGTAGAATGGTTTGTTTGAGTCATCCAGAACTTTATCCCATTTTTTATACCAGTGGCAGTCTTCAGCAATAGATCCCCAGAATTTGTCAGGATTGTTTATGGATTGTTCATAAGCTTTTGCATACAAATTGGACATACAATAACCTCCTGAAACTTCAGCGGATAAATTATTATTTTTGAACCATGTGTTTGATTTCCTCAACAACTTCCGGGTTTGCCAATGTCATGACATTGCCCACATCCCCTTTGTTGGAGATGGCACCCAAGACCCGTCTCATGATTTTACCGGATCTGGTTTTGGGCATATCAGGAACCAGCCATACTTTTCTGGGCTTGGCGATTTTGCCGATTTGGTCGCAAATGGCATCGGAGATTTTTCTGGCCAGCTCTTCACTTGGTTCAACCCCAGTTTTAAGGGCAATATACAGGTCAGGCTCCTTGCCTTTGATATCATGGGAAACCGGTACAACAGCGGCTTCTGCAACCTCATCGACTACCATGGCTGCTGATTCGATTTCTTTGGTTCCAAGGCGGTGACCCGACACATTGATAACATCATCAATCCTGCCCAGAATCCTGTAGTATCCGTCTTCCGATTTTGTTGCAGCATCTCCCGCCAGGTAGGGCCAGTCTCTCCAGTCTTTGCTGTTGGGGTCTTTGCAATACTGGGCAAAATAGGTGTCAACAAATCTTTGTCTGTTTCCCCACACTGTCTGGAGCATTCCAGGCCATGGGTTTTGGATGCAAATATTTCCGGCAATGCCCGGTTCAGTGATTTCATTGCCGTCGTCATCCAGAATGATGGGGTGAATGCCGGGAACTCCGGGACCTGCACTGCCCGGTTTCATGGGACTGAGTCCCGGAACGGTACTGCAAAGGAATCCACCGGTTTCCGTTTGCCACCAAGTGTCTACTATTATGGCTTCCCCTTTGCCGACAGCGGATTCATACCATTTCCATACAGCAGGCTCGATGGGTTCTCCAACGGTTGTCATGTGTTTGAAATGGTAATTGTATTTGGCAGGTTCATCCGGGCCTAATTTTCTTAACGCCCGGATAGCGGTTGGAGCCGTATGGAAAATATTGACATCCAGTTCCTGGGCAATTCTCCAGGAACGTCCGGCATCGGGATAGGTAGGCACGCCTTCATAAATCACAGAAGAGGCGCATAGGGCCAAAGGGCCGTATACGATGAAAGAGTGTCCTGTGATCCATCCAATGTCAGCCATACACCAGTAAACATCTTCAGGGTGGATATCCTGGATGTATTTTGACATGGCCGTCACATAGGCAAGATAGCCACCGGTGCCATGCTGACAACCTTTGGGCTTGCCGGTTGTTCCGCTGGTATACATAAGAAACAGAGGATCTTCAGACAGCATTTTTTCAGGTTCTACCCGGGCACCATAGAATTTTTTGAGTTCATCATTAACAAAAAAATCGCGACCTTTTACCATGGGTGTGTCAGACGAAATTTTACCCGGATATCGTTGCCATACCAATACTTTATCAACCACTTGGCCGTCATCAGCAGAAATTTTTACTGCCTCATCTGCATTCACCTTGTGGTTGAGAAGTTTTCCTCCCCTGTAATAGGCGTCCATGGTGATTAATACACGGGAATTTGAATCCACAATCCTGTCAGCACAAGCACTGGCGGAAAACCCGCCAAATACAACAGAGTGGATGACGCCGATCCTTGCACAGGCCAGCATGGTGATGGGAAGCTCTGCCGACATGGGCATGTGAATGGTAACTCTGTCTCCTCTTTTTAACCCGGCAAAATCCCGTAATAATGCCGCAAATTCATTTACTTTCACATAAAGTTCCTGGTAGGTAATATGCTCAATTTTTTCTTCTTCCAGTTCAGGGACAAAATGGATCGCAGTTTTGTTTTTATTGTTTTTCAGATGACGGTCTATGCAATTGTAACTGGCATTTAAAAGTCCGCCTTTAAACCATTTAAAGCAGGGGGCATCACTTGAATCCAATACCTCATCCCAGTATTTATACCAGGTTAGAAGTTCTGCATATTCTGTGTAACAGTCCGGGAAATTATCCAGGCTGAACCGGTCAAAAACTTCAACATCGTTAAGGTTGGCCTGAGCAATAAATTTTGTGGATGGATAATAATAGTTTTCTTCTTTCCAGTGAACTGCGATTTGGGCTTCTGTGGTTTCAACGACTTCTTTTTTGCTCATGATCATCTCCTTTGTGTTTATGCGGTTTTAACGGTCAAGGTGCTAAAATGATAAAGAAAACGATAAAGACGGCACCACCTCCTTTTTTACAGAATAAAATACAGTATTAAAAAATTGAAATGTTTTTCATTTAAGGTTTCATTACAAAGTTTAATTACATTGATACCAGTATGCTTCAGTCGTTTCAGGTCAAGGACATACGATGCGCCAAATGAGAAGAGAAATCGTAATTATAAAGTGAATTCTGTTTATATATTGTATTTAACCCATATTAAGATATAAGGCTTAAGTCAACAAAAAAAGTTGATTTTTTTAATCAATGGTCGGTAAAAAAGTTTGGTAAAAAATATCTTTGAATTATAACAATAGTTTATGGAAGCCATTCTAAAAGTCAGGTTATGGTAAATTTAGATAGTTATGATTTTATATGCTGCAGGTTAAAAAAATTACCGAACCATTTTTTAATAAATAATGCGTGTTAATAAATAACTCGAAAAATTATTTCTAAAAATAATAAATACTGCAAGTGGGTAATATGAAATAAATCTTAACCTATTAAAATAATTATGGATAAATAAGTCATAACATTATTTAATGTGTTTTAATACCTGTTATCTTGGTGAATAAATATCGCAGATATAAAAATATATTAAAGATTGATGTTTTATTCAATAAAAAAATAATAATTTTGGAATTTTTATCGTACAAATCTGCCATGGCCGTTATTAAAAACCATGTTTCAAGGCGATTTTCTCAAACATCAAAGCAAAACCTTCACTAAGCGTATAGATGGATTCAATGTCAAGATTATCATCAGACGTAGTATCAAAATAGATGTGAAGACTAGACTCAAGACCATCTTCCGGCTTCCAGTAGCAAACCATTATCGGAAAAAGAGGCAAAGGATACAAAACAATTGAAATATCCGAATCAATATGACTGACAATTTTTTTTCCGTCAAAAATTTCCAGCATATCTTTAAACAGATCCGTATAGATATCAGCAATCCGCTTTAACGGTTTTTCACAACGCTGTTGAAAATGAGCATATCGGGAAGCTCCGCCAGTCAACTCCCGAAATGTGATCCAATTTCCGTTCGGAGATTTACCTGATCCGTTCAAGATATAGTTTAATACAGGCACCATCATATATGCATTGATATGAATTTCAGATGATATGTTGCACTTTGCATCAATACTTAAATTCTTACCAAAAATTTTTACGGTAAGTTTATTGTTGTAAAACTGGGCTCCTATGCGTTTCGCTGCTTTGGAAATATCAATCAAGGATATCTTTTGTTTGAGTGTTTCAATAGCTTCTGCTTTATATTCATCAATGGTATTGGGTTTTTCAATTGCCCCCCCATACTGTTCAATCACTTTTTTTTCCAAATAAGGGCACGCATGTATCGGTTTTTTTTCCTTAAATACAGCCACTGCAAATGCCAGGCAGGTTTTTTCATTACATTCTTTACAGTTAGAACCATTCAGCAACTTAAAGATTTCCATGGGATTATTGATATGTGACATTCAAGAATATTCCTTTTTTAGATTTCCTCTAATTTAATTATTTGCGATCCAGTAACAATTATTTGTGTAAAAATAAAGAGGTATTTGAATTTTACAATGAAAAACATATTACTTAATGAATTGTCAGGCTTGATCATATGAGTGGTTATTATGCCTGACTTTTTATTTTTTATGCTGCTTTCATAGAATATGACTAATAAATTCAGTTATGATGTTTAATGCTTTTTCAGGCTGCTCAAGGTGTGGAGAGTGTCTGCAGTTATCAATCAGGCAAGTTCTGGCATGATTTACATGGCGGCGAATGGAATGAATATGCCTTACGGTTCCATACTGATCGTCTTTTCCCTGGATGGCAAGCATGGGAACATTGATGTGCTTTAAGTATTTTTCAATGTTCCAGTTGATAAAATTCGGGTTTAGCCAGACATCATTCCAGCCGCGGAATGCATTCTTTGTATTTTTACCATGATATTTTTCAAGGCGTTGCTTTAAATCATGCTGTTCATAATTGGTTTTTGCCTGTTGAATGCACTCTACAGTGACGGGTTCACAAAACAAATGTGCGGCTTCAGTGATAAGCCCTTTCAAGCCTCGTGCATATGGGCTGCCGGCAAAGATGATGCCAATGGATGCGCCATCCGAGTGACCAATCAAAATATAATCTTTAATTTGAGCTTTTTTTATGATGGCCGGCAGGATGCTAAGGGCCTGTTTGTGCATAAAGTTGATTTTCCAGGGGACGGGGCATGGATCTGAATTGCCGTATCCAAATCTTGAAAAAACCAAACAGGGACAAGATGTCATTTGGGAGACCCTTTGGGGGAAATCTTTCCACATTTTTGCACACCCCAGACCTTCATGCAAAAAGATCAGGGTGGGATGATCTTTTTGTCTTTGCTTATGCCACTGCACTTCAATCTTTTTGGAACCTATTTTTAAAAATTCCATAGGCCACTTTCCTTATTTATTCATTAATGTGTCATAAGCCTGTTGGATTTCAAGGAATTTTTTATTGGCAAGATCGGAAAATTCTTTGCCCATATGGGATACTTTATCAGGATGGTATTTTTTTATAGCCTCCTTATATGCCTCCTGGATTTTTTTTTTTGATGCACCGGGTTCAATACCTAAAACAGCATAAGGGTTTTTGGGAATATTTTCAGAGGTGGTTTTTTCCTGATAGGCCTGACTTGTCTTTTGGCTGGTCTTTTGTCTGTATTTTTTGTTTGAGGTAAAATTCGCATTTTTTTGTTCAAAAGACTGGTTGAAAGGTGCCTGGTTTTTAAACAGGAAATTGGGCAGTCTTCCATAACGGATCAGATAGACAATGGTGCCGAGAATAACACCATCATCAATCCAGCCGATATAGGGCAATAATAGATCAGGAATGATATCCACAGGGCTGATCAGATATGCCAGTGCGAATATGATTAAAGCCAGTTTTACATAAAAATTCAATTTATTACGGCCTGTTTAATACATCAATCATCGTATATAGTTTTTTGGAGTCATCAGGTTTATTAAGTTTTTCCATCAAAAAAACAACAGCATCAAAGGTGCCGCTGACATAAATATCCCGGCCGTTGATATTGTGTTTGAATTCAAACAAAGCTGATCCGTCCGGTGCGGTTAATGTATAGGTATGCCATCCGTGACCGGCTATGTGTTCTTTGGGGATTTTCCATTCTTTTCTTTGTACTTCAGGATCTCGTACCATTTGAATTTTGTTCACATCAAAATTTGCGCCCAGCTGATTAAAATATCCTACCATTGCCTTGGCAGTCCCTGAAGTGTCTGCTTTTCCGTTTTGATGGCTTTCCGACACCTGAAGAGTATACCCTTCAAAAAGGCCTGGGAATGTGTTTGCCGCATATTCCATCATTGCCTGGAATCCCACAATCTGCTTGGCCATATTCGGCGCAATAACAGCAGGAGTAGAAGATTTTTTTACAACCTGCTCAAGTTGCTCCCTGTTTCCTCCCGTGGTTCCCATGACAAAGGGAATCTGGTTTTGGGTATAAAAAAGCGCATTTGAGTTTACGGCAGTGGGGTGAGTATAATCAATGGTAATAAAAGAGTTAAACTGGCGTTTAATCCGGATGATTTTTTCATCCCTTACATCGGGTTTGACAAGTTCAAATCTCATCTGGTCGATCGTAATGGTTTTGTCTTCGATTTCCTGACCCGTAAGGGAAAAGGGCATGACATTGAACCGGTTGTCGGTGATGCCGGACCGGGCCATTGTTTTAGCAACATTGCCCGGCAGCCCATTGATCATGATATTTATTTTTTCCATTTTAAAAAAATTCCTTATATAGCTTTAACAAGTTTTGACAGTTTGGGTATTTTATCCGTATTCAAACCGGAGATGATTTTTTTTAAAGATTTTACAGCATATGGGATATACTGTTCAAACCCGGTTTTCTTTTTTGTTTGAGTCAAAAAACTAAAAGCGCCTAAAAATTGCAGATTTCTTGTTAAACAGCAATATTGATAGCAGTCTAAAAAATTTTGTCTTTCCGTTTGGCTCAATTTTAATTTTTCCGTGGTGTATTGCAAAAGATCCTTTTGTATTTTACCTGTTAAGTTAACATAAGGGTCGATGAGCAAAGATGCAAGATCATATTGCAAAGGCCCGGATCTGGCTGATTGAAAATCAATAAAAAACGGCTTATTGTTGTGTATCATGATATTTCTTGACTGCATATCTCGGTGCATCAGCCCGATAAATCCGTGTTTTAATGCATGGTCTGAAATATGGTCAAATTCATTTGAAAACTCATGAAATGATATATCAAGGTTTAAATACCCCTGGATGAATGCCTCTATGAAATACCGGCATTCTTTTTCAATAATCAATTCTTTTGAGTAGGTTTCGGTCTGGCAGGTCCATTTTTTATTAAATCCCTGTAAGCCCTTGATTGAAAAATCAATGACAAAGTCGATTACCTGTTTATAAATCTTTAATGTAAATGAGGTGTTATTTTTTTGTTTGATCCTGGTTTCAAGGTGTATATCTCCAAGATCATCAAGGGTTACCATTCCTGAAAGCTCATCGTGATTGAGGATGCGGGGGACTGGAATGTTCCTGGAAAAAATATGATTTCCGATATGGATAAAGGCTTTGAGTTGCCGCAGGCGATCCGTTGCCGGCATGCAGATGCCATGGTCGCTGATAACAGCGGTTTGATTACCATATGATGCCCTGTACCATTGCCTGTCTGATCCGTCTCCGGCAAGGGTGTCAATTTGAATGTCTTTGATTTTGTCGTGTTCAACCCCGAACCGGGATGCAGCCAGTTCAAGAAGGGAAGTTCTTGAATAAGATTCTAATGTGCCGATATCAGACCAGAAAATATTTTTTTCCACAAATGCTTTTACCTGTTTTAGACGGATGAGGCGTTGATATACTTCAATGCTTGAAAATGATTTTTTGTCGGGAAAATAATCATAAATTTGTGGAGACAAAACCTGTATGCCGGTAAATGCAAGACCATTTGCTTTTGAATCAAAATTTTGGATATATCCCTGATCATCAATGCTGACTTTATTGAATTTGTCATGATCATGAAGAACAAGCGTTGCCAGACTTTTTGATTCTTTATGGAACGCATATAACTTGTTCAGGTTCACATTTGAAATGACATCGGAATTAATGACAAAAAAAGGATCATCCGTTAAAAAAGGTTTTGCATTGGCAATGGCACCTCCGGTTTCAAGGATAACAGGTTCGTGGATGGTTTTAATATCAATAGGAACATCAAGTTGATCAACAAAGGCTTCTATCTGGTCGTGCAAATGATGGGTATTGATCAGGATATAGTCACATCCATTGTCCACAAGGTGTTTGATGACATGTTCAAGCACGGGTTTTGACATCAATGTAAACAAAGGCTTTGGGATTGTTTTGCTGTAGGGTAACAGCCGGGTGCCGAATCCTGCTGAAAGAATAAGTGCTTTCATGGTTTTATGATGCTATTAAAAGAATTAATCGGTCAATAATGTTTTTGTAATACTCAATCTGTGTATGATCCTGGGACCCGTTAATCCCGGATTTGGTAAAATAATGGACCGCGTTTTTATAATTCACCAGGGATAAGGATTCTTTAAAGGTGATTATTTTCCCTTTATAAAGTTTAGTTCCCTTGGAATGAATTTTTTTGATTTGCTCTTTTCCCTCATGCTTGCCGGCTTCATATTTTTCAAAGTAAAGAAGGGTGGTTTTGTAAGATTCAAAAAAAGGCTGTAAAAAGGCTGCAAACCATTTGAGTTTGCGCAACCCCTGGGATGTGATGCTGAACATATCCAATTGCCGGGAATCAGGTACAATTATACCGTCGTTTATAAATCCCTTGATACATGTTGAAATATCTTCTTCGTAAGTTGTCTCTTCATCAAAGAAAAATTCATCCGTGAATATCTTTTCCAGGAATTTATATCGGACAACAAGATCTGAAGACGAAAATTGAAACCTGTCTGTCTCAAGGATGGCAACTGCAGTGTAGGCAAATTTAACAAAAAATGATATCACGGAATTTTTATAATAGTCCAGAATTGCCCGTTTGTTGTCTTTTACAATAAAAACAGTGTGTTCTGTGATATCGTTGTCATCTTCATCTGCAAGTTCGATAAAATTTCTTGAAATAAAGTCGTTGACGACCGAATTCAGTGTGTTATCAGAATCAATCAAAAGTGTATCGGAAAGCTCTGCATTCATAAATGTCAACAGATTCATATAGGTGTTGACCCTGGCAATCATCTGTTTTTTTGTAAAACTGTTTTTAGAGCAGTTTAATACGGCGCTTGCAATAATACCATGGGGGGTTACAACGGCATTGGTATTGATGGCATTTATAAGCTTATAACCAAAACTTTTTATAAATTTTATATACTCATCACTTGAAGTTTTGGAAAGATCAATATTCTTTTTTTGAATATACTCTTTTATGGAGATGGGTTCATCAAATCTCATGTAGACTTTGCCGTATTTTTTCTTTAGAAATTTACGGGCATTGATGAGTCCTTTCAACGTTTCCGGTGTTTTTTTGCCGCCTTCAATTTCTTTTAGATAGGCATCTTCTTCAAGAACACGGTCATAACCGATAAAAACAGGCACAAAGTAAAGATTGCTGCATGCACCATTAATATATGCATTAATAAGCATGGCAAGCCCTCCGGGTTTCGGGCTTAAAAGTTTTCCTGTCCGGCTTCTTCCACCTTCAATAAAAATTTTTATATTAAATCCTTCATACAGAAGTTTTTCCAGGTATGCGGCAAAAATTTTTGCATAGAGCGGCGCACCTTTAAAGGTGCGTCTGAGAAAAAATGCTCCACCCCCCCTGAACAAAGGGCCTAATGGCCAGAAAGACAGATTTTTCCCGGCTGCAATGTGTGGACAGGGCATATTGTTTTTAAACATGACATAGGGCAATAAAAGGTAGTCCAGGTGGCTTTTGTGACATGGCACAAGGATAAGCGGGGCTTTGGTCGATTTTTCCCTCATTCGGTTGATCTGTTCCTGGTTGACAACAAGATCTTCAAAAATATTTTTAAACACCCAGGCCAACAGCCAGTTGCCGAAATTGATGATTTGAAGATTGTAATTTGCTGCAATCTCTTTAATATATCCGGCCGCTTTTTTATGGGTCTTACTCAAGGTAAGTTTGTTTTCCGATGCATATTCAGCCAGGTACTCGCGTAAAGATTTTTTTGTCAGGATATCTTCGGTGATTTCCTGTCTGGATTTTAAAACAGGGCCGGTAATGCTTTTTCTCTGTCTGTTCAGGATGTCTACCAGGTGGCTTCTCAATCGATGGACCTGGAATTCCGAAGCAAGCTGTTCAATTTCGGGCCTGCTGATAAATTGTTTTAAATTAACCGGTTTTGTGATTTCAACCCTTATTTTTTCAGGCTTTTTGAGTATGATAAAAAAACGTTTGATTAATCCTGGTTTTTCATGGGTTCCCAAAAGGATATCCGCTAATGTCGGATTTTTTCTCATTGGTTTTGTGATATAAATAATATCTTCCGGGATAATTATGACGGATTTTTTTGTGTTTTTTTGAAGTTCAATTAAAAGGAAAAGTGGATCAGGGGTTGATTTAATAAATCTTTTATAGAAATCTTCTTCTTCAATTAAGCAGATAAATCCGGATCTGCCGTTTAATAATTGTTTTGTGGCATAACCTGTTGTATAGGCATCTTCAAAATGAAAATGGCGGAAAAAATAATTCATATGGCAGATAAAGATCCGGCACAGCTGTTTTACAGGCAAAAGAAAAAGAAACCTGAAATCAAACCCTATCTGGGGATATGGCAGGTTAAGGTTTTTTAATTTTGTGTGAAAATACAAAAAATCCAGGACTCTTTTGTTTTTACTGGCATAAACAACTATGTTGTTTGTATCAATATTTTTTATTTTTTCTATATTGTGATCATCAAAATTAAGCTTGTTGATCAATCGTTTAATCAGCTTTTGAATAAGATATCCTGAGTTGCCGGGATAAAAGCATAGAAAGTGATCTTCTGTATTCTCCGGCATGGGGTTTGTCAGCCTGCCAAGCTTAGGCCATAGTTTTAGACTAAGGCCTTTAAGCTTTTGAAATAACGCCATTAGTTTTCCTTATAAAGGATTTTTCGATTAATGATATAACTGTGCCCTAATTATCAAAGGTTTGTTGGAATGGCAATCTTAAAATAGCCTTGAAAAAAACAAAGGCTTGTGCTATTTTTTCGAAACTTATGTTGACAATTTTCATATTTATTTGATTGTGAATGAATAATTTACTGCTTAAATTAAAATTTTAGGAGGACCTTTTTATGAAAACATTAATTGGTGGAGCGATTGCAGTTCTTCTGGGTGTTGTGGGCTTGGCTGTCTGGTTTGATGAATTTTTAAAGCTTCTGGCAGGGTGTGTTCCACTTGTTCTTCTTTTGGGTGGTGGTCTTGGTCTTTATCTGGGATTTGACGAGTTGAAAGATTCCTGGAAAAAAGATGAGGGCGTTGATGCACCCACATCTCAGGATGCTAAATCTTAAATTGATACATTTGAAACGAACATAAAAATAAAAAATACAGCCATCAAAAAAAGCCTGCTTTACAGCAGGGCTTTTTTTGATGACAAAAGTTGCAAGCAAATCAGCTGCGTCATTCATATAAATAATATTTTCCTGAAAGGCTTTTAAATCTTTCCAGATCTTGTTGCCATTTGTCTGGCAAAAGAGTTAAATCTTCCAAATTAGTCAGCTTTTTACGCATAGCTTTGCTGCCCAAGATAAGATCTATGGGCATTTTTTTAAATTCATATTCATAAGGGGGTTCTTTGAATTTAAAGTCATCCATGTGATGCCGGATAATCAGCTGAAGTAAGATCATGGATGAAAAATATGGTTTGAATTCATAGGGGGAGGTTACATGAATTTGAAAGCCTTTACAAATACTGCCCTGACATTTTCCAGATGTCGGTTCAAAATTAACCGGACGAAGACAGGCACCTTTAATTATTTTATCTGCTTTGGCTTTGATTTTTTTTGTATCCAGGAAAGGGGCTCCAAATTGTTCAAACGGCAGAGTGGTGCCGCGTCCTTCTGATATGTTGGTGCCTTCAAAAATAACTTGTCCCGGATAGACTATACACGAATTCGGTGTCGGCAGATTAGGAGAAGGGGGTATCCAGAAACGCCCTGTATCCTTCCAGTACATTTGTCTTGTCCATCCAGTCATGGGGATGATGGTCAGATCGCACCCCATATTGAATTGCTTATTGAAAAATTGAGATATTTCTCCCACCGTTAATCCATGCCGCATGGGAATAGGAAATCTTCCAACAAAGGAAGCATACTCTTCTGCCAGGAGATTGCCCTCAACCTGTATTCCGCCGATGGGATTGGGCCGGTCAAGGATAACAACCTGCTTATTGAACTTTGCCGCCACTTCAAGACAAAAGGAAATCGTATAGATAAAGGTATAGACCCGGGTGCCGACATCCTGAATATCAATGAGCAGAACATCCATTTGATCAAACATCTCTTTGGTTGGGATTCTTGTCTCATTATATAAACTGTACACAGGGATATTCAGATCAGGTTCCACAAAGTGTTCGGATTCAATCATATTGTCCTGTTTTTCCGCATAAAATCCGTGCTGGGGAGAAAAAAGTATTTTTAATTGATCCGGGAAACGGCGATGAATCAGTTTTGAAGCGTGGTTGAAATGATGGTCAACTGATGCGGGGTTGGATAAAAGGCCAAGCCGTTTTCCTTTTAAAAAATCCGGCGGATTTGCAATCAGGTTCTCAAGTCCGATGGTTACATGTTTATTCATAAAATCCTTAAGCTTATTATGGGTTAAGGGTTTTAAATATCATAACCATTGACAAAATTTCAAATCCTAACTAAATATAATTCTTTTTATTTTTTAGGAGACTGAAGGTTATGAAATTTAAAATTAGCGAACAGATAGCTACGATTAAACCCTATGTGGCGGGTAAACCGCTCAAGGAAGTTGAAAGAGAGTACCATATTTCAAATCCTATCAAGCTTGCATCCAATGAAAATCCCATTGGATTTTCTCCAAAAGTTTATGATGCCGTGTCGCAACATATGAAGGATATGAATCGGTATCCTGAATCTTCAGCCTATGTTTTAAACAATAAGCTTGCAAAAAAATTTCATATTACCCCGCAGAATATTGTCTTGGGAAATGGTTCTGATGATATTATCGCATTATTGGCCCATGGGTTTTTAAATCCAGGGGATGAGGCACTCATGCCCCTGCCTTCTTTTTTAATGTATGAAATCAGTGTTAAAACAGCAAAAGGGGTGCCGGTCATGGTTCCTCTGGCTGATTTTGCAACCAATCTTGAAGGTCTTGTTGACAGCATATCCTCTAAAACCAGGTTGATTTTTATTACCAATCCGTTTAATCCCACAGGCAGTACGATTACCTGTGATGAGTTTAATGAATTTTCTCAAAATGTACCGGACGATGTCATTATTGTTGTGGATGAAGCCTATATTGAATTTGTAAGAGATGATGCTGTTTATAATTCCTTGAAAAATCCATTGCAGGATCCAAGGGTTGTGACACTTAGGACATTTTCCAAGGCTTATGGACTTGCCGGTTTCAGGGTAGGGTACGGCATAATGGATTCGCAAATTGCTGAAATTTTAAACAGGATCAGGCAGCCGTTTAATGTGAACAGTCTTGCCCAGGTTGCGGCTGTCGCCGCCCTTGATGACGAGGCGTTTTTAAACAAAAGTATCCGAACCACTCATGACGGCCTTGATTTTCTGTTTGATGAACTTGCCGGTATTGGTATCCGCTGCTTGCCTACCCAGTCTAATTTTCTGATGCTGGATCTTGAAATTGATGCCACTCAAGTATTTGAACAAATGCTGAAACTGGGTGTTATTGTGCGGTCAATGAGTTCGTACGGGTATGATACGTTTTTACGGGTTAATACGGGAACAAAAGAAGAAAATATCGCTTTTATTCAGGCCCTTAAAAAGGTTTTAAAAAAATAAGGATTAAAGATGAACACGCGAATCATTACCATTGACGGTCCTGCCGGAGCGGGCAAGACTACGGTAAGCCGTTTGTTGTCACAAAGGCTTGGGTGCGTCCATGTTGACACCGGAGCCCTTTACAGGGGGGTGGCCTTTGAAATCCGGCAGCAGAAAATTGACTGGGAAAATGATGCTGCACTTGAAGAATTTTTAAAAGATCTGGATCTTAATTTTGTTATTGAAAAAAAGGCGCTTGCCTTAATGTCATCTGGAAGAAATATCACCAACTTTATTAGAACGCCAGACATCACCATGCTGGCATCTTCTTCTTCGGCAAAACCACAGGTTAGAGCAGCTCTTTTGGATATTCAACGCAACATTGCCAAAACAAAAGATGCGGTTTTTGAAGGCAGGGATATGGGGACGGTGGTTTTCCCGGATGCGGCATATAAGTTTTTTCTTTTTGCTGATTTAAATGTTCGTGCAGCAAGACGATACGATGAGATGCCGGATGAAAAAAAGGATATTCGCAGGGTTCAAAAACAAATGGAGATGAGGGATTATAAAGATTCCCGGAGAAAGTCAGCGCCTCTAAAACTGGCAGAAGATGCCATAAAAATAGATTCCTCTTTTTTAACTATTGAACAAGTTGTTGAAAGAATGATTGGAATTATTGAAAAACCTTGAAAATCGTAATAATTTTATTGATAATTTTATTTTTTTTTGATATAAAAGAAAATTGTACCTACCTATATTCTGTTCTTTATAGTAGGGTATAAAAATTCGATTAGGGGGAATAATATTAATGAACAACATTGCTGAAGAAAACGAAAATCAAAAAATGAATACTGAAACCTTAGAGAAACAGGAAACACCTGCACCTGAAGAAAAACAGGATGCATCTTCGCCTGAAATTACAGGCGAAGAAACAATGGAAGAGCTTTTGGACATCTATGAGTCCAGTCTTAAAAAATTTGAAGAGGGGCAGGTCGTAACCGGAACTGTAATATCCGTTGGCAGGGATTCGGTCCTTGTGGATGTCGGATATAAGTCTGAGGGGCAGATCTCTATTCAGGAATTCATTGATGAGGAAGGCAATGTCAATGTCAATGTCAATGATGAGTTTGAGGTAATGATTGAAGTCTGGGATGAAGAAGAGGAAACTGTTCTTTTGTCCCATGAAAAAGCCAAGAAAGTTAAGGTTTGGGACGCAATTAAAGACATTTACGATGACGATGGAACTATTGAAGGTGTTATCACCAGTCGGGTGAAAGGCGGGTTCTCGGTTGATATCGGGCTTTTGGCATTCCTTCCGGGATCACAGGCAGATCTTCGACCCATCCGCAACATGGATGAAATGGTTAACCAGACCTATACATTCAAAATTCTCAAATACAACAAAAAGAGAAACAATATCGTACTTTCACGAAGAGTTCTTCTTGAGGCTGTAAGAGATAAGCTTAGAAGTACGACTCTTGAGGCGATTGAAGACGGCAAGGTCATGGAAGGGATCGTTAAAAATATCACTGAATACGGTGTGTTTGTCGATCTTGGCGGAGTGGACGGTCTTCTTCATATTACCGACATCTCATGGGGCAGGGTCAAACATCCTTCAGAACTCTTTTCTATCGGTGACAAAATCAATGTTAAGATTCTTTCTTTTGATCTTGAAAAAGAGAGAGTATCACTTGGTATGAAACAATTGACTCCGGATCCATGGACAACAGCGGTTGATAAATATCCGGTTGACTCAAAAATAACCGGTAAAGTGGTCAGTCTTACAGATTACGGTGCGTTTATTGAGCTTGAAGAGGGTGTTGAGGGACTGATTCATGTGTCTGAAATGTCCTGGACAAGAAAGATTCGCCATCCGTCCCAGATGGTAACGGTTGGTGAAATCATCGAAGCGGTTGTTCTTGATCTTAAACCGGATAACAGAAGAATCTCTCTTGGTATCAAACAGACCGTCGATAATCCATGGGAAGTTATTTCTCAGAAATACCCGGTAGGCACTATTATTGAGGGTAAAATTAAAAATATTACGGAATTTGGTCTTTTTATCGGAATTGATGATGATATTGACGGTCTTGTTCATATCTCTGATATTTCCTGGACTAAGAGGATCAAACACCCGTCTGAAGTATACAAGAAAAGCGATACCATTCAGGCTGTGGTTCTCGATATTGATAAAGCCAATGAAAGATTTTCTCTGGGCATCAAACAGACCCAGGCAGATCCATGGGAATCGGTTAGTCAGCGTTATGAAGTGGGTAAGGAAATATCCGGTGTTATCACAAATTTGACGGATTTTGGTGTGTTTGTTGAACTTGAAGAAGGCATTGAAGGCCTTGTTCATGTGTCTGAAATCAGCAAAGAAAATGTGAAAAGTCCGAAAGAACATTATCAGATCGGCGAAACCATTACTGCAAAAGTAATGAACATCAATAGTGATGAAAGACGTATCGGTCTTTCTATCAAACGCCTTGAAGAAGACGATGATGATAAATATCTTGAAGATTTTGCCAAAAACATGAAACCTGCAACATCATCTTTTGGAGAAATTTTGAGAACCAATATCCAGGAGCAGATTGAAGCAAATAAAGTTCAGGAAGCACAAAAGCAAGACAGTGAAGATGCTGACAAATCTGAAGAATAACATTAAGGAAACGACACAATCGTTTTCTGATGTAAAATAGTGTATAAAGGGCCGGATAACATGATGTTAATCCGGCCTTTTTTTTAACCCTTTTTTAATATTGCTTATCAGGACGGTTATATGTTTGCCAGAAGACATCCATTCCTCTTTTTTTTGATGATTATTTCAGTCTGTTTAACGGTTATGTTTTCAGGATTTGTAGTGCTTGTGTCACTGAGTTCAACAATGCTGAACACTCAATTTTCCCGGCACTATACATCTGCCGGCGGCAATATAGGTATTGTTGAAATCAATGGAATGATTCTGTCTTCAAAAGATATTATCCAAAACATTAAAACTTTTCGTGATGATGATGCGATCAAAGCCATAATTTTAAGAATCGACTCTCCCGGTGGAGGAATTGGACCTTCTCAGGAAATTTACCGGGAAGTCATGAAAACCAGAATGGAAAAAAAAATCATCGCTTCCATGGGATCTGTAGCAGCTTCTGGCGGGTACTATATTGCATCTGCAACTGACAAGATTATTGCTAATCCGGGAACCATTACCGGCAGTATCGGTGTGATCATGGAATATGCCAATGTCATGGAAATTGCCAGGAAAATTGGTATATCTCCGGTTGTTATTAAGAGTGGCCAGTTCAAGGATATGGGTTCACCGTTGAGGGAGCTTAAGGAGCCGGAAAAGAAAATTCTTCAAGCCCTTGTGGATGAACTTCATCTCCAATTTGTAAATGATGCTGCAAATGCAAGGGGTATGGCTGTTAAGACCATGGAGGCCCTTGCGGACGGAAGAATTTATACAGGTGCAAAAGCTCTTAATTTGAAATTGATTGACCGTCTGGGAAATCTTGATGATGCAGTTCGGTGGACAGGGGAACTGGCCAATATCAAAGGGGAGTTAAAGCCTGTTTACCCAAAAGAAGATAAAATTACATTTATTAAAAAACTTGCAGATACTTTATTGAAAGATCTCAACATTTCCGGCACTGCTATGGATAATTTCCGGTATATCATTGGTGCGCGTTAAGTATAAATAACAGCCATGGCAGATCACTCTGCCACAATAATGAAAGATATTTAATTTCAGAAGGTTAAAAGTTTTTTCATATAAACTTGGATGATTAAAAATACTACCTCTATCGCCTTTACTTTGTTTGTCATCTATATGTCACTTCAGTAAAATTAATTCATTTTTGGTAAAAAAGGAGTACCAGGCGAGTACTGGTACTTGAAAGCTACTGGGGGGGTGACATGGTCATAAGATTTACAGCCAACTTTATTGAAAAAAATCTTATTGCCAAAGGCATTAAGCCTTATTAGTATTGGGATAATAAACAACCAGGTTTGAGTTTAAAGGTCACCAAGACCAAAAAGACCTTTATGGCTCAAGATAGGTTAAACAGTTTGTCAAAGCTAATCATATTGGGCATGTTCTATGATTGATATGACTGATTCTTTGAAACCGCAGATATCTCTGAGATAACTCTAACAGGATTAACCTTGGAAAAAGTTTGGTTTTTTCTTGTCATTAAGGTAAAAAACAAATAATCAAGGGAATAATATTTTTTAACCTGTAAGGAATGTTTGTGGAGAAAGACTTAAAAATAAAAAAGATTGAACGTCTCAACCTGGTTTTGAGAACAATCCGGGATGTGGGAAGGCTTTTGATCAGTGAAAATAACAGGGAAAAATTAATCAAAGGAATTTGTAATATCCTGGTTGAAAAAAGGGGATATTATAATGCCTGGATAGGGTTGTTCAGCTCTGGCAAATTCAGTGGTAATTTTAGTGGCAAAGCCAGTGATAAAATAATTGATCTCATTGCTGATTCCGGCATGGACATCCGGTTTGATGATGTTAAAACAAATATTGAAAACCAGATTTTCACCCGTTGTGTTGAGCATACACTAGTTTCAAAAGAGGTTTTTTCAACTGATGATCCCATTAAAGAATGTGCAGACTGTCTTTTGTCTGAAAATTATTCACACAGAGGCGCTTTGGCCGTCCGGCTGGAATACGAGGAGACGAACTATGGGTTTATGGTCGTGTCAATACCCAAAGAGCTTGCTTTGGATGAAACAGAAAAGAATATTGTAAAAGAAATTTCAAATGATATTGCTTTTGGCCTGTATCGGCTGGAATTGGAAGAAAAAAGAAAGTTTGCGGAACAAGACCGTAAGCAAAGCCAGGTTAGGTTCAAAACCCTTATAGAGAATTCCTTGAATTGCATCTCCATTATACAGAACCATAAAATCGTATATAAAAAAGCCGGGCTTAGAAAGATTCATGGTTTGATGACGGACGTATTTCAACCACCTGGATTTTTAGATGTGTATGTGGATGACCGTGCCCGGATAAAAAAATTGTACATTGAATTGCTGTCAAATAAAATTAAGCATATTCAAACTGATTTCAGATACAGCCCTTTTGATGAGGATAAAGCCGATCCTGAAATCAGGTGG
Organism: Desulfobacula toluolica Tol2; assembly: GCF_000307105.1. NCBI lineage: Bacteria > Pseudomonadati > Thermodesulfobacteriota > Desulfobacteria > Desulfobacterales > Desulfobacteraceae > Desulfobacula > Desulfobacula toluolica. Next base: position 3,674,205 of record NC_018645.1, on the reverse strand, counting down.
GCTTTCTTAAGCGCGACCAAAATCAATTATCTGGGGGTTGAATCCGTATTGACAAATATCATGGATATCACGGATTCAAAAGAGGGAGAGAATTTTTTAAGGATACAAGACAAAATGACTTCCCTTGGGCGGGTAACAGCAGGCATTGCACATGAAATTAGAAACCCGTTATCCGGAATATATATTTATCTTAAAGCCTTGAAAAAAATTTATAATCAAATGGGGGATATCACAAAGGTGGTATCAATTATTGATAAAATTGAACTGGCGTCATACAAGATCGAATCCATTATAAAACGGGTAATGGATTTTTCAAAACCCAGCCAGCCTCAATTTATCATGACAAATTTGAATGATTATATTGACGAAGTGACAAAACTGACATCGGTTACCTTAAGAAAAAGCGGGATTAGATTTGAAAAATACCTTGATCCGAATATCCCAAAATGCTTTGCAGAACCTCATTTGATAGAACAGGTCATCTTAAATTTGATCACCAATGCGGCAGAAGCAATGAAAGAGTTTCAAGGTGAAAAATTAATAATTCTGAAAACCTTTAAAAAGGATAATAATGTAGTCATAAGTGTAAGGGACACGGGGCCGGGTATACCTTTGTCGGGACAGTCCAAAATTTTTGATCCTTTTTATACGACAAAATCCAATAGTTCCGGTATCGGATTAAGTATTTGTCATCGTATCATTTTAGATCACGGAGGAGCCTTAAAGTTTCATACAACTAAAAACGGTGGAGCCAGGTTTATTATCGAACTGCCCATCGAACATAAAGAGGGGTGATCCGGTTATTATGATAAAGTATTCCATTGCCATTGTTGATGATGAAGAGATCATCCGGGATGCGCTTGATATAACACTTTCCGATCAATATGATATAATCCTTTTCGAAAGCGCGGAATCTTTTTTAGCGTCCCTTGAACAACAAACCCCGGATCTGGTGTTGATGGATATCGGCCTTCCCATAATGACTGGTATAGAGGCTCTTGAAATCCTGAAACAAAAACATAATGACATTCCCGTTATTATGATAACTGCATATGAAGATATTAATATGGTGATCCGGTCCATGAAAATCGGGGCGTTTGATTTTATTTTGAAACCCATTAATCTCGATATCCTTGAACTTACCATTCAAAAGGCTATTTCGTCTATTGCTCTGATAAAGGAAGTCAAAATTCTCCAGGAAAAGTATCTTCAAGATAACCTGCCCTGTTTTATCGGGGAGAGCAAGAATATTGAAAATGTAATGGATTTTATTAATATGGTTTCAAAAAGTTCTGATACGCCTATTATGATTTTGGGGGAAACCGGCACGGGAAAAGAACTTATTGCAAAGGCCATCCACGCCAGAAGTCCTGTTTTTCAAGGGCCGTTTATTCCTGTAAATTGTTCGGCATTTCCCGAAGACCTTATTGAGTCAGAGCTTTTCGGATATGAATCAGGTGCCTTTTCCGGGGCCAGCAGCCAGGGAAAGAAAGGATTTATAGAAGAGGCGGATGGCGGCACCCTTTTTTTGGACGAGGTGGCGGATTTGAGTCTGGCGGGCCAGGCAAAGCTGTTGAGATTTTTAGAAGACGGGGAATTCTACAAGGTGGGCGGAACCAAAAGATACCATGTCAGGACTCGTGTTGTTTCAGCAACAAATAAAAAAATTGATGATCTTGTGGATGAGGAAAAATTCAGAAAAGATTTGTATTTCAGGTTGTGTGTGATCAAGGCTGAAGTTCCGTCCCTGAATGAACGAAAAGAGGATATCCTTCCTCTTGCCAAACATTTTTTGCATGAATTTAATAAAAAATTTTCAAAAACTTTAAAAGGATTTTCTAAAGATGCGGAAAATCATCTTTTGTCCTATGAATTCACTGGCAATGCCAGGGAATTGAAAAACATGGTCGAACGGGCCGTACTTATTTCAAAAACAGATCGGCTGGAGCTGGATAAACTCAAGGGGGCACCAACTTTAATAAATGATACCCCACCGCTTGACATCAAACAGGATCATAAGCTTGGCCCTGAGGGAATTGATCTTGACCAATTGCTTGAAACCACTGAAAAAAAATATATGGAACAGGCTCTTGAATTTTCCAAAGGCAATGAAAGCAAAGCCGCAAGATTGTTAAACATGAACCATCATACTTTTAGATACCGGTGGAAAAAGATTTCTAAAAAATAACATTTAAAATTTTTATAACCAACTTTCCACTGCTGATGATTCAAAAACTTGCCTTCTGTTGCTGACGTATTAACACAATGGAAATAATTTTATTGATTTGATATTTTCCGTTTGTATTGTTAATTAAAGTGCTACTGGAATAAAATAGCCAAAAATCAATGGGACGCTATTCCCTTTTACGGGTGGCGTGTTTTTATATGAAAGTCTTCAAAAATCCAGGGAAACCTGGCAGATAAATTCATAGCGGTTCCCAATCTGGTCAATATTGTGGCAAAACCGGAACACCAGGGCGCAGGTGACAATGAGCAAAACGCATTGGAAGACTGCTTAAAAAAAATAAAAGGATTGAACTTAGAAGATCTTTTCCCTGAAGCCGGTTCGCCGGCACCGACTTCAAAAGACAATTAATATTTTTTCTTTCCACCCATTTCTAATCCTATATTCAGGGCTTTTTGGTTCATCTCCATAAATTCTTCGGGAATGATGTTTTCAAGAACTTTTATAATGGATTCAGGCTTGATGAGTTCTGAAATCCCTATCAGGGTTCCAAGCATGCAGATATTAAACACAATGGGTGTTTTGATCTCTTTTATAACTGTATCATACATGGGGAGACTGATATGTTTTGCCACTACTTTGTTTTCAATGGTGACATATTTTGAATCCACCAAAAGCAGTCCCCCCGGCCTGATGATGGAAGCAAAATTATTGTAGCTTTCCTGGGTCAGGCTGACCAGAATATTGGGTTGTGTTACTTTGGGAAAAAATATTTTAGAATCATCAATAATGACATCACTTCTGGTGATGCCGCCCCTTGCAGCCGCACCATAACTTTGGGACTGAATGGCATTTTTATGTTCAAAAATCGCAGCAGCCTTTGCAAGTATGATGGCAGCAGTTATGACGCCTTGGCCTCCTGAACCTGAAAAAACCAATCGTGACCGTTCCATTATGCTGTTCCTTTCTTTGCTTTTTCAATAATTTGATCATATGCCTCACAATATTCCGGGATATCCGTATTTTCAACAAAAATTCCTCTCTGGATCAACCCTGGATTTTTTTCCAGTTTTTTGGAGCCTATTTTAGCGGTTTGGGTTTTATACCCTTCCATCATCTGGATGGCATCCCCTTCTTTGTTTTTTCTTCCATAATGGGTCGGACATTGGGTCAGGATTTCCACAACTGAAAATCCTTTGTGGGTGATACCTTTTTTTATAAAATCCTTACATTCATTGGCATGGTATACAGTGGATCTGGCCACAAAGCTCGCACCTGCACCCCTGGCCAGTTCGGCAATGTCAAAACTTCTGTCAATACTTGAAAAAGGTGCGGTTGTGGCTTTTTTACCGCAGCCGGACAAAGGAGAAAACTGTCCGCCTGTCATGCCGTAAATTTTGTTGTTCATCACAATGGCTGTAATGTCTATGTTTCGTCTGGCCGCATGTATAAAATGGTTGCCGCCAATGGCAAGGGCATCTCCATCCCCCATGGGAACAATGGCTTTTAAATTGGGTTTTGACAGCTTAACCCCTGTTGCAAAGGCAAGTGCCCTTCCATGGATGGTATGCAGTGAGTGAAAATCAACATATCCTGAAATCCTGGATGAACAACCGATACCCGAAGTTACAACGATTTCATTTTTATCCAGCTCAAGTTCATGAACCGCCCGCAGCAAGGCACTCAAAACGATTCCATGACCGCAGCCGGGACACCAGAGATGGGGAAAGAACCGTGATCGAATATAGTCTTTAACGTCAAATGGTTTTTTTGTCATCTCATACCCCTTTTCCCTGGATCATCCTTAGAATGCTTTTAATATTAGTCGGTGAAATCAATTCTCCGTCCACCCTGTTTGCAAGAAAAACAGCATTGGGGTTGTTGACTGCATTTTTGACCTGGGTGACCACCTGGCCCATATTCATTTCAACCACGATAACTGCTTTGGCTCTCGCGCATTTTTCCCTGACCATACCAGAAGGAAAGGGCCAGAGGGTCTGTAATTCCAGAACCCCTATCTTAACTCCCCATGAACGCCTGTTTTTTGCCATGTGAATAGCGGATCTGGCAGAAGATCCATAAGAGATCAGAATATATTCCGCATCATCCAGCCAGTATTCTTTATACATGCTGATGTCATTAATATTGTTTTCTATTTTATCCATCAGGTGTCTTAAGAGTCCGTCAACAATTCTGGGGTTGTTGCTGGGAAAACCCCACATGTCGTGGAATAGTCCGGTAACATTATAACGGTGTTCACCGCCGAAATCAGACATGGGCAGCCGACCGTCTTCTCTTGGAAGGTATGGATGATAATCCACCCCTTTTTTGACCGAGGTTCTGAGGCGTTCCACAACGGGAATTTCACCGGGTTCCGGAATCACAAGTTTTTCCCGCATATGTCCGATGACTTCATCCAGCAGTAGGATAACCGGGGTTCGATAGGTTTCAGCCATATTAAAGGCGTCAACTGTGATTTTAAAAATGTCCTGATGATTGGATGCGGTAAGCGCAATTATGGCATGATCTCCATGTGTTCCCCATCTGGCTTGATTAATATCTCCCTGGCTTACATGGGTGGGATTGCCTGTTGAAGGGCCGCCGCGCTGTACATTGGCAATAACACAGGGGATTTCAGCCATGCATGCATAGCCTAAGGCTTCCTGTTTAAGAGAAAAGCCAGGGCCGGATGTGGCTGTCATTGCCTTTTTTCCTGTGAGAGAGGCGCCTATAACGGCAGCCATTGATGCGATTTCATCCTCCATCTGGATGAATTTGCCGCCTTTTTGGGGAAGCCTCAATGCAAGGGTTTCTGCAATTTCAGTGGATGGGGTGATCGGGTATCCTGCGAAAAAATCAATCCCGGCATAGAGAGCGCCTTCCACGCAGGCTTCGTTTCCCTGAATAAACCTTACATCCTGTTCATTATTCATTTTTCTCTTCCCCTTCCTCTTTTTCCATGACTTGTATTGCTAAATCGGGGCATCTAATTTCGCACAGTTTGCATAAAATACAATCCTCAGGCCTTATTGCTTGTGCCTTTCCGTACTCATCAAATTCAAGTACATTTTTTGGACAAAAATGAATGCAGATACCACACCCTTTGCACCATTCCTTGTCAATTAAATGTTTAGACGTTTTGCCTTTTCCCATAATATCCTCATATTAGATAATAAATATCTGTGAATTAAGGCTTTTCATTAAGTGATTTATATTTGTATGTCAAGGATAACCAATATTTAAATTAATCATGATTATTTCTTTTTATTTTATAAGAATGATTTTTCTTCTTATGCCTTGCATGCAACTTTTAGCCATGATTGCCCCGCCAAAAAATAAATGATATACAGGTGCAATGAATGATAAAACAAATGAAAATCTTGTCAGTGTTATTCTGCCCTCATTCAACCGTGCATGGGCATTAAAAGACGCCTTGGACTCCGTTTTTTCACAGGATTATCCCCATATCGAACTGATTGTGATAGATGACGGATCAACAGACCATACGCAAAAATTGCTTGAGAAATATAAAGAGGAATATAAAAATAAACTCATTGTTTTAAAACAGGAAAATTCAGGGGTCAGCGCTGCAAGAAATGCAGGGATAAAAAATAGCAGAGGGGCATTTATTGCCTTGCTGGATTCCGATGACACCTGGGATAAAAGAAAAATATCCTGCCAGGTGGCATTTTTTAAGCGCCATTCAGAGGCCCTTATTTGTCAGACCGAAGAGATCTGGATCAGGAATGGCAAGCGGGTTAATCCAAAAGTCAAACACAAGAAACCTTCCGGGATGATATTTGAACCCTCATTGAATCTTTGCCTGGTAAGCCCGTCTGCAGTGATGATGCGAAAACAATTGTTTGAATTAAAAGGGTATTTTAATGAAGAATTTATTGTTTGTGAGGATTATGATCTATGGCTCCGTGTCAGTTCCACCATTCCGATTTTTTTGATTGATAAGCCCTATACCATAAAGCGGGGAGGACATAAAGATCAACTTTCAAGCTTTCATTCTCAGGATAAATTCAGAATTCGTTCATTATCAGCTCTTCTGGAATCAAACAGTCTGACGCAAGATCAGGTTGAAAAAACAAAAAAGGTCTTGAAAAAAAAATGCACCATATATGGGAATGGCTGCATAAAACGCGGAAAAGAAGAAGAAGGGGAATACTATTTGAATCTGGGTTTATCGGTTTAAATTGCTGAAATATTCATTTCATGGAGTTTACCATCGTTCGCTGATGAGACAATTTCCTGGATTTTGCACCGGGATATGTCTTCTTTTATAATAATGGAAGAGTTTGGCCCCATGATGGCTGAATTCTGGGTGATGGTTTTTGCTATGGTGACAAGTGCCCGGGTGATGTCTTTTTTTGAAAATTCTTTTAATGCAGTTTTTTTAATGACAAGCTGCTTATTTTTTTCTTCCATTTCAGTGAGTTGTGTTTTAATTTGTTCAATTTTGTCGGCTATTTTATCCTGAATTTTAAAAGCAGTGTTTAATTCCTGCTCAGAATTTTTTACTGCTTCGATCAGCTTTTCTATTTTAGTTGATGTTTCGATATCTGCCAGATTTTTTTTTAATTCCTTTATTTCTATCTGGGCGCGATCCTGTATATGGGCGTTTTCAGATATCTGCCGGTAGAGTTCCTGATCCTGATGCTCAAGCTTTTTAATTTCATCTCTTAATACGTTGGATGCATCAACCGATATTTTCAAAGCCTTACTAATTTGTTTTTCAATTGCCTCTATATGATCATTTGTACCTATTTTGAGTTTGGACGATATTGAAGCGTGTGTACCGATATTGCCTGCTTCAATACCCAGTCTGGCAGTAATTTGGGAAGAAATAATATGGCCTGTCTGATTTAGGCAAGCCCCGCTCAATAAAATGTCCGAGTCAATAATTTCCTTTGATATAATCAGGTCTCCAAATCCCATGATATTGGAATGATTGATAAATTTTGCATAAATGTTTCCATGGGTTGAAATGCTTGAGCCTTTAATTCCTGCAGAAACTTTCAAATTTCCTGACAGATCTATGGTAGCTCCTTCTATTTCTCGGGCAGTCAGGTTTATTCCCTTTACGGTGAATCCTTCTTTGATAGTGCCTTTGACAATAATATCCCCTTCAAAGTTGATATTGCCGGTTTTAAAATCTACATCACCCGGGATGACAAGTTCCGGGTTAACCGAAACAGTACATAGGGCATCTATGTGTGGTTGGCCATCAATAGCGGCATACAGTCTTAAGCCATCTTCTGATATTTTAGTTCCAGAACCGGGGATGAAAATACTTTCCATTGGTTCATCCACAGTGATTGGGACACCAAAGATGGAAATGCCGGGTTTGCAGTCTTGTGCCGGTACTTTTTGGACAAGAAGGTTTCCCTTTTTGACATGGGAGATCTCTCCCCTTTCCCTGAAATTAATGCTGCCGTTTTTTTCGATTTTTCCGGGATCTGTAAAATCAGTTTTAAAATAAAAAGTTATTTTAGCATCACGGCCATAAATCGGATTTGTCCCTTTGGCAATGAGAAATTTTTCTGCAGATGGTTTGGCAATCCAGGCTTTAATGCTCTCATCATCGAGAATCCCATGGCAAATTCTATTTTGTTTCAGCAGGTCAAGAAGGTTGAAAAAATTGGGCAATGGTTTGTTATGATCAGCCCTCTTGATTTTTTGAACATAAGCCTTTGTCTGATCTTCAGAAATTGAAATTTCAAAGTACTTGTCCATAATAAATTCTTTGGTATTTATCATGGTATTATTGGGTTCAAATATCAGATCATGATCCTGTTTTTTTGTATTTGCCCTATGGATGAAAGCTGATTTTAAAATTTTTTCTATAAGTTCGGGGTATTCTGGTTGGTTCGTTTGGGGGGCTTGTTGGGCATCGTATTTTTCAGGATATAAAATTTCTTCCAGATTAAGATTTATCGGATCTGAATGGTATTTGTTGCTCAGTTGATCAAAAAAGTTCTGGATGGTTTCATAAAGAGCAATAAACTCTTTCTTAAACGCATCTTGTGATGGCATGATCCCTTTATCGTCCATTAGGCGAGAAAGGGATATATTGATATTTAAATCATGAGCGGCTTCAATTTCTCTTTTTTTTGATTTCAGTCTCAATATTTGATTTTTTTTTTCATTAATAAGATGCGTATATGCGGTCTCTTTTTTTTTGAGTTTTTGTGTGATTTCAAGCAATTGTTTGTTTTGATGAAGCACTACACGTTTTAATTGTTGCCTTTTTAATGCATGTTTGAATTGTCGAAAACAATTCCTGGTTTGATCAATCAGATCCTCATCTTTAAATGGTGAGGTGATACATGCATGAATATTCGCTTTGTTAACGGCATGGATCAAAGTTTCGAGTTTGTCAGCCGATACCAGCAGCATTCTTTGAGTTAGTGGAGATATGAGTTTTACCTTTTGCAGAATATCATTGTTTCCCATTTCAGGCAGTTTAAAGTTGCTTATGACCAGAGCAAAGGGTATTGTTTTAGATGCTTGACAAAGGGTGTTCATTGCATCTTCGGGTATTTGTTCACAAATTACCGTCCATCCCTCTTTATTCAAGATGGATTTGGCATGCTTCCGGACAGTGTCATTGTTTTCAAGGATGATGGCTTTAGGTCTTTTTCTTTCCATTATTTTCTTTCATATTGTATATGAGGCATATCAAAACCGTTTCTATAGCCTAATTCCTTGAATTGGCCATACATCTCTTTAATGGTCTCTGAAAAAAGAGTCTCAATTTTTTCGATTTCATCCGGAAGTATATTCTGATTTGTGGGATGGGATAAAAGATTTTTAATTTCTTTTTTAATTCGTTCAATATCATTATCAAGTTCGTGGAGTATCCTGCCATGACTTTTTGTTGTCTCTGTTAATTCACAAGCAAGTTCATATAATTCAGCATTCTGTTTTTTGGCAAGAGTTAAAAGGTTTTCATAGTCTAAAAAGAATTCATACTGTTTAATACCGGTCTTGATAGCCTCGACAAGATCATCATATTGCCATGGTTTGACATTATACCTTTGAATTGCACCTTTATTGACGGCATTAATAATGGTTTCCACTTGCATATGGCCTGTAATCATAAAACGGGCAGTCTCCGGGGTGAGTTTCTTTGTATGCTCAAAAAACTTGGTTCCTTTCATACCCGGCAAATTTTGATCTGCAATGATTAATGAAAAGGGGCGGTTCGTTTTTTTAATTTCCTCAAGTGCGGATTCCCCACTGTCTGCAAAAACAGCCTGAATTTCTTCCATTTGAAGAACTTGATTAATGGTTTCATTGATTCGGTCGTCATTGTCAACTATCAGTACTTTGTGTTGATATTCAGATTTCATTCATTGGCCTCGACACTCATTCAAACGCGATGTGATCGTCAGTGTTATGCATCATCCACCGGCAAGGAAGGTTATGATCTGGATTTCATCACCATCTGTCACCTTTTTTTCCAGTTCTCCGGGGTATGCACTTTTTTTATTCAGGTAGATCTCAATATAGTTGAGCAGTTTCCCTTTTTTATCGAACAACTCCTTTTTCATATCAGGATACATGGCAACAAAATCATTTAATGCTTCACCAACAGTTGTTCCTTCAACTTCTATTGTTTTTTTTCCATTGGTATGCTGGCGATGTGTAACATGTATATTTATTTTAACACTCATTTTAATTTGTCCTTGCTGATAACCTTAATATTGTAAAAATTTTATCTTAATTTGAAAAAAACATTTTTTTTTGTTTATTAATAGAATATTTTTATTCTGAATTCAATGATTTTTGCCTTTGATTCAGCCGTTGAAAAATATTGTAATCAAATTTTGACAATAATTTTGCCCTGAATTGGTTCTTGGCGGAATATGTTAATGATAATAGAAACTTAAAATTATTTAAAAAAGGAAATAAGCCTGATGGAAAATGAAAATGAAAACTTTTCAGATCTGAATAAAAGTATGAAAACAAGATTAATTGTTGACATGTTAACTCGAATTGTAGTTCACTATAGTTTTTGGTTTACGGAAGTCAGGCACCAGATGGGCATGGAAAAGGCTTTGGAAATTTTTGAAAAAGCTACGGAAAAAAGCTTTTCAATTGGCCTGAAAAGATTCGCAGATGTTTTGGGTTTCGAGCTTGAAGATGGTTTGCCAAAAGTATTAATGGACATGAAGGAAGAAAACATTGACGCCTTAATGGCGGCAGTGGCAAAAAACTGGTTGGTTAATGATGGGGTCTGGTTTCAGGCGGTTGAATTTGACAATGGAATGAATGATGCCAAAAGATGTAATGATTCTTGTTGGGCACAGTTTTCACCCTACGAAGCCTTTGCGATAAAAAAGTTTCTAAAACTCAATGACGGTTGCGGGCTTGCAGGGTTAAAAAAAGCGTTAAATTTCAGGATGTATTCAATTATCAATAAGCAATCTATTGTTGATGAAGGTCCTGAAAGTTTTATCTTCCAAATGAACGACTGCAGGGTACAGTCTGCGAGAAAAAGGAAAAAATTGGATGATTATCCCTGTAAATCAGCAGGACTGGTTGAATATGCATATTTTGCAAGGGGCATTGATAAAAGAATTGAAACGGAATGTATAGGGTGTCCACCGGATATTCATCCGGAAGATTGGTTTTGTGCATGGCGGTTTAAGTTGAGCAATCAAAGTAATGAATAAATAGTTTAAAATAATAAATAAAATTATTAAGAAGGGATTTATCTTATGGGAGTCACATCTGACAAGATTAAGGAGCTAAAGCAAAAAGAACAGAAAATTTTGGAAATGGGCGAGGGAGCAGTCCTTGAAAAGCGACGCGAACAAGGAAAATTGAATGCCAGAGAGCGGCTTGATCTTTTGTTTGACAAGGGAACCTTTAGAGAGCTGGATATGTTTGTTAGCCACAGGTGTACCAATTTTGGAATGGAAAATAAAGATATACCGGCGGATGGTGTTATAACAGGGCATGGTAAGGTTGATGGCAGGGTCGTATTTGCCTATGCCCAGGATTTTACTGCAAGGGCAGGGTCTCTGGGGGAAATGCACGCCAAGAAAATCTGTAAGGTAATGGATATGGCCATAAAAGCGGGTGCCCCCATCATTGGTATGAATGATTCAGGCGGCGCAAGAATCCAGGAAGGAATTGGTGCCTTGGCCGGGTATGGAGAAATCTTTTTCAGGAATTCAGCGGCTTCCGGTGTTATTCCCCAGATTTCAGCAATTATGGGGCCCACGGCCGGTGGTGCTGTGTATTCACCTGCCATGACGGATTTTGTTTTCATGGTTAAAAAATCCAGTTATATGTTTATCACCGGACCCAATGTTATTAAAGCGGTTACTGGTGAAGCGATTAGTTTTGAAGAGCTTGGCGGTGCCATGACCCATAATGAGAAATCCGGTGTGGCACAATTTGCATGTGACTCTGATGAAGATGCTATTTTGCAGATAAAACAACTCCTGTCTTATCTGCCGTCCAACAATATGGAAGATCCCCCATATGTTCCGAGCAAGGATGATCCCGGCAGGACTGATAAATCCCTGGATACCATCATACCGGACAATCCCAATGCACCATATGACATTAAAAATGTGATCACCGCGATTGTGGATGACAAAAAATATTTTGAGCCCCACCAGTATTATGCCAAAAATATGGTGATCTGTTTTGCAAGGCTCAATGGTAGGTCCATTGGGATTATTGCCAATCAGCCTAATCACCTGGCCGGATGTTTGGACATTGATGCTTCTGACAAGGCCACCCGGTTTATCCGGTTTTGCGATGCATTCAATATTCCTTTGCTGACAATTGCCGACGTGCCCGGATATCTGCCGGGAAGCACTCAGGAATGGGGTGGTATTATACGGCATGGAGCCAAGCTTTTATGGTGTTATTCTGAAGCTACCGTGCCTAAACTGTTGCTGATTACACGCAAAGCTTATGGCGGGTCCTACCTTGCAATGTGTTCAAAACATCTGGGTGCTGATATGGCCTTTGCATGGCCCACTGCAGAGATTGCCGTCATGGGGGCTGATGCGGCTGCCAATATTATACATGCAAAGCAAATTAGCGGAGCAAAGGATTCTGTGGCAGAAAGAAAGGAAAAAATAGAAGAATATAATGAAAAATTTTCCAACCCGTATTGTGCTGCTGCCAGAGGCTATGTGGATGCAGTTATTCAACCGTCTCAGACAAGACCGGTGCTTATTGATGCCCTTGAGGCCATGGCAACGAAAAGAGAATTAAGACCGGCCAAAAAACATGGAAATATACCTGTATAGGACAAAGGGATTAAAATGGATAAAAAGAAACTTGCGGCAGCCATTTCTGCCGTTTTTGCCTGCATAAAAACATCAGAAGAAGCTGCAGCTTATAGTGTTTCCGGAGCTTATGGATCGGTTCCGGAAACTGGCGCACAACAGCCCCAGATCATGCAGCCAAATAATATCTGGGGAATATCAGGACGTCAAACCCATATGCAGGCCAACTCAATGATGCAATTGCGTATGTTCAAGTAACTGCAACGGGCAGGCCTGGCTTTTTGTAATGATTTGCCAATAACAAAAATTGAAAGTCATGACTGGAGTTAGCATAAGCTTTTATAACACACTGAAATGATGAAATAAAAATAAAATATTTGGGAGAAAATTGATGAGTAATCACACTGAAATTGAAATGGTTGAAATGAAGTATGGCAAAGACAGGCCAAAAGCAAAAAATCCCCTTAAAATAGAGGACTTATCTTTGCGTGACGGACATCAGTCTTTATTTGCCACTCGTGGAAGAACCGAAGATATGATTCCTGTTGCCGAAAGAATGGATGAAATCGGTTTCTGGGCGGTGGAAGTATGGGGCGGCGCAACTTTTGACACCATGCACCGTTTTTTAGGGGAAGATCCATGGGAAAGACTTCGGACCCTTAAACGGTATTTTAAAAAGACCCCGTTTTCAATGCTCCTGAGAGGTCAGAATCTTGTGGGATATAGAAATTATGCTGATGACGTGGCAAAGCTGTTTGTGAAAAAGACAGTTGATAACGGGATGGAAGTTTTCAGAACCTTTGATGCGCTCAATGATTATCGTAATTTTGAATCGGTTGTACCTGTGATCAAGGAATGCGGAGCTCATTTTCAGGGCTGTATCTGCTATACATTGACAGAACCGCGACTTGGCGGAGATGTTTATAACCTTGATTACTATATTAAAAAAGCAAAAGAGCTTGAAGACATGGGCGCGGACAGTATCTGTGTCAAGGACATGGCAGGGCTTATGGCACCTTATGATGCCTACAGACTTGTCAGAGCATTAAAAGAGAATGTCAAACCTTTGATTCATCTTCACAGTCATTTTACATCCGGCATGTCTCCCATGACTCTTTTTAAAGCCATTGAAGCCGGGGTTGATATTATTGACACCTGCCTGACTCCTTATGCCTACAGGACATCCCATGCTGCTTTGGAGCCTTTTGTGATGTCGCTCTTGGGAACCAACAGGGATACAGGGTTTGATATAAATGCACTGGCCGATATCAATGAAACCCTTGAAAAAGAAGTGATGCCCAAATATAAACACCTTCTGGATGATTCAAAGGTGTCTGTGATTGATATTAACGTGTTGCTGCATCAGACACCCGGCGGAATGCTGTCCAATCTTGTGAATCAGTTGAAGGAGATGGATGCCTTGGATAAGATTGATGAGGTTTACAAACAGCTGCCAAGGGTTAGAAAAGAGTTGGGTCAGGTTCCTCTTGTGACACCGACAAGTCAGATTGTTGGTATCCAGACAGTTAATAATGTGCTGTTTGATACACCTGATGAACGGTATAAGATGGTAACTGCTCAGGTCAAAGACCTTTGTTACGGACTTTATGGAAAAACATCCGTCCCCATTGATCCTGAAGTGCAGAAAAAAGCCCTCAAAGGCTATGACAGAGGCGAAGAGCCTATTACATGCAGGCCTGCAGAAGTTCTTGAACCGGAACTTGAAAAAGCAAGAGAAAAGATCGGCACCCTGGCCAAAGATGATGAAGATCTGATTTTATATACTCTTTTCCCTGTTACCGGCAAAAAATATCTTATGCAAAAATATGGTAAGGAACAGATGCCTGACAGCATAAGACCTATTACCCTTGAAGATGTGGCAAAACAAGATGCAATGATTGAAAAACTCAAAAGAGGCGAGCTGGTTGAAAAAGCCAAATTGGGTAATGCCCCTGAAAAAAGTGAAAATGCCCGTACCTTTAATGTTTTTGTAGAAGGGGAATATTTTGAAGTGGGTGTTGATGAAGTTGGCGGCGCTCCTGTTATTACCTATGCGGCTCCGGCTCAAGTTGCTCAGCCTGCTCCAGCCCAGATGGCACCTGCAGCACCTGCAGCACCTGCTCAGGCGCCTGCAGCGGCCCCTGAAGCCCAACCTGTGCCTGAAGCAAAAGAAAAACCCGCACCTGCAGCTGCGACCGGAACACCTATTAAAGCACCCATGCCTGGGATGGTGATTGCCTATGAGAAAAATGTAGGGGATTCGGTAAATGAAGGAGAAACAGTTGTGGTCATTGAAGCCATGAAAATGGAAAATGCTCTGCCTGCACCTGTAAGTGGTGTTATTAGTGCCGTGAACTACAGCAGCGGTGATAACGTTGCCAAGGGAGATGTCCTGGTTGTTATCGAATAATACGGTTTGACAAAACATTTGATATGCTTACTTTGGTAGTCTGGAATGACAGACTACCAAAGGAGATTGAGATAATGGCGTTTGAAACAAAAGAAGAACTTCTTGAAAAATATATAAAAATGGATAAACCACGGTGTCCGCACTGTGATACCGATATGACACTATGGGAGGTTCCCCCCATTAATTTTAGTGATGGATTGGGGTGGGGAACCCCCTATTTGTTTGTCTGTTTTAATGATGACTGCTCAAGCTATAAACATGGCTGGGATAACATGAGTGAAACCATGGAGGCGGCTGCATCCTACAGATGCTATGTTGAACCGGGACAGAAAAATTTTGAGTATATGCCGGTATTCAGTCCCATGGGTGCCCAGGGTGGAAAACTGGATGATGAAGTTTTGATCCGGGAGGAAGTCAGAAAAGAGCTGTTGAAAAAAACTTTCTCAATTTTAACTGATTATTATATGTCAAAAGATTGGGATGAAATTTTAAAAATTTGTCTTGATCCCAATATTCCCCCCAAGGCAAGGTTAAAAGCTGCTGAGATGGTAGGGGAATTGGGTGGTATTGAAGCAACAGAGCATTTAATCAATCATAAGTTTCCCACTCCTGTTCTTCAAAAAGGCGTGGAAGATGCAATTGTCCAGCTTCATGAAAGACATTTTACCCGGGAATGTCCCTATTGTGCCGAGATTATTAAAAAACGGGCCACGCTTTGCAAGCATTGCAACAAAGAGATACCACGTGGTTAAGGGGCAGATTTGAAATCTGTCCCCCATAGACTAAATTTTTGCGTTACTTGTTGACTTTTTCCAGGTTAAAAGAGCGGTAAATGATCATTTCCCGCTCTTTTCTGTCTTTATCAAGAGGTTTATACTCAATTGATTCAATAAGCTCAAGAGCCTCTTGTTTTGATGGAATCGCATCCAGGCCCTTGCCAACTGTTTTACCGGAAAGTGTATCCATTACCACGGCATCCCTTGCATCGGTTGAAACGGCAAAAGGAATTTGATAGTCATGAACCAGCCTGGCACCGGCCAGGATCTCTCTTTCATAGGACCCTATGGAGCCTGCAACACAGGTAATGGCCATCAATGCCTTATCTTTGCAACTTACAATCAGGTCAATGGATGAAATATAGTCTTCCCCTTTAAACTGGACAATCAGTTCTTCATCCACACAGATATCTTCTTTTGCATATCCTTTTTCATCCACCAGGAATTTTTCAAATATCTGTCTGCTGGCCTCAGGGCCAATATTTCTTACGGATTTTCCGGTAATATAATCAGTGATAATATACTTAAAGTTCATATTAAAGATGTTCCTGTCATTTGTAGCGGTTGCTCTATATTTAATAATTTCAGAATGGTCGGTGCGATATCGCCGAGAATACCATCCTTTAGTTTTTTTTCTTTTAGCTTGTCTCCTGCAAGTATCAGTCTTACAGGGTTCAAGGTATGGGCAGTGTGGGCGGAACCGTCATCGGCGATCATCTGTTCCGAATTTCCATGATCGGCTGTGACTATGGCAAATCCACCGGTTTCCCATATAGCCTCAACAACCTTTTGTGCGCACTTGTCCACGGTCTCACATCCCTTAACAGCAGCTTTTAGGATTCCGGTATGTCCCACCATGTCCATGTTTGCAAAATTCAGGATAATAAACTGAAATGCTCCTGCCCTTATTTGTTCACATGCTTTGTCGGCAAGCTCAAAAGCACTCATCTGGGGCTTTTCATCATAGGTTGCAACGTCTCGTGGAGAAGGGATCAAAATCCTTTTTTCCCCGTCAAAAACTTTTTCATCTCCGCCATTGAAAAAATAGGTGACATGAGCATATTTTTCAGTTTCGGCAATTCTAAGCTGGGAAATACTGTTTTGACTCAATATTTCTCCCAGAACCTGATCCAGATGCTGAGGAGCAAAGGCTACTGGAAGATTAAAGGTTTCATCATATTGGGTCATACAGACAAATCCTGCCAGGTCTATCTTTTTTCCCCTGGCAAATTCATTAAAAGCAGATTCGGTAAACGCCCGGGTGATTTCCTTAGCCCGATCCGCCCTGAAATTAAAAAAAATCAGGCCGTCTCCATCTTGAACTATTCCGTTATTGATCTTTTTGTTTTGTGATAAATTTTTTTCAAGAAAAATCGGGGGGACAAATTCATCAGTTTTATCTGAATCATAGGCGTTTTGTACGGCGCAAACCGGGTCTTGTTCCATCACACCTGCGGCTGCCGTAAAAAGTTTATATGCCTTTTCAACCCGGTCCCATCGGGTATCCCTGTCCATGGCCCAGTACCTGCCGACAAGCGTGGCAATTTTACCGTATTCATGGTGATCCAGATATGCCTGAAGTTGTTTTATATAGTTGATACCGCTGGCAGGTGAGGTGTCCCGTCCGTCAAGGATGGGATGAATGAACAGATTTTCCACTTTGTTTTGTTTTGCCATGTCAATCAAGGCAAACAAATGAGAAATATGGCTGTGAACCCCTCCGTCAGACAGCAGTCCCATGATGTGGAGGCTTTTTTGGTTATTTGAAACCTGTGCCATGAGATCCAAAAGAGCAGGGGTTTTAAAAAAAGACTGATCTTCAATGGCTTTGTTAATTCTTACAAAATCCTGCAGCACTTTTCGACCGGCACCGATATTCATGTGCCCGACTTCCGAGTTGCCCATGGTTCCCTCTGGAAGTCCGACGGCATTGCCTGAGCATAAAAGTTTGCAGGTTGGAAATTTTTTTATCAGAGAATCCAGAAACGGCGTTTTGGCCAGTGCAAATGCATTCCCATGTGTTTCATCACGTATTCCCCAGCCGTCAAGGATCATTAAGATATTGACAGGGTGGGAATTAGAACTCATCGTCGGTCTCCTCTGATCTGTAAGCGTCTTTAAATTCGGAAAGATCTATCCGTTTGGCATCGGCCCACAAGCCTTCGATATCATAAAACGATTTTTTTTCAGATTCGAAAATATGAATAATGACATCTCCGTAATCAAGCAAAGCCCATTCACCTTCTTTAACGCCTTCTACACCAATGGCTTTTTTTTTCTGATTTTTCAAGCTTTTGATCAAATGTTCTGCAATGGATGTCACCTGGCGGTGGGAACTTCCTTCAATAATGACAAGGGTGTCGGTATAAGAGGTTAGCGCTTTGACATTAATGGCGGTAATTGATTTTGCCTTTCTTTCAAATGCCGGAATAAGATATGGTTTAAGATCGTCTGGTGATGCGATGGGGTTTGTCATTTATACAATTCCTTTGCTCTAATAATTTTTTCAACATTTGCAGGCACAAACTCTTTTATGGATTTATTGTTTTTGACCCTTTCCCGGATCATGGTGGATGAAATATCTATTCTGGGCACCTTGCAAATGATAATTTTCTGTTTCTTTGTATGGGAAAATGTATTGTTCTGTTCATTAAAGGTGTACCCCTGTGATATGTTTTCGTCAATAAAAGAGGCAATGGCATGGGTGTTTTTCCAATCTCCTCTCAACATGATGATAATGGGAACTGCTTTGAAAATTTGATCCTTTTTTTTCCAGGTGGTTATATCTAAAAAAGCGTCAGATCCCATTAACAGAAAAAAAAAGGTTTGCAGGCCATATTCTTTTTTAAATTCTTTGATGGTGTCAATGGTAAAAGAGGGGCCTTTTCTGAGCAATTCTTTATCAGACACCCAAAAATTTTTATGGCCCTTTAAGCTTTCTTTTACCATCTTAAATCTTTCACCGGCAGGTGCAAGATTGATGTCAGGTTTGTGGGGAGGTGTTGCAGAAGGGATTAAAAATATTTTTTCCAGGCCACAGGTTTGTTTGACATGCTGAAGAATTCCAATATGGCCATTGTGAAAGGGATTAAATGTTCCTCCGAAAAGTCCCACTTTCATTTTTAACTCTTTGTAAGCTTGGATGATAAAAGCTTTACAAGATCTTTTACCCCTTTCCCGGTTGCAGCTGACAGAGTCAGTACCTGGATGTCTTTTAATGCGTTTTGGAAAGCATCGGCTTTTTCCTGTGTATCCGGCAAGTCCATTTTGTTGAGAACTACAATCTGCATCTTTTGGGCCAGAGATTGGCTGTATTTGGACAACTCATTGTTGATCAGGTTAAAAGATGTCAGTGGAGACTCCGGATCTATCTGGGAAACATCAATCAGATGCACCAGGATGCCTGTCCTTTCAATATGCTTTAAAAAACTGATCCCAAGGCCGATTCCTTCATGGGCACCTTCAATGAGACCTGGGATATCGGCCACAGCAAACGGTTCTCCAAAAGGAGGTTCAACCATCCCAAGGATAGGGGACAGTGTTGTAAACGGATAGTCGGCTATTTTGGGACGGGCTGCTGAGATGCTGCTGATAAGCGTTGATTTACCGGCATTGGGTAATCCTACAAGTCCGACATCGGCAAGCAGTTTTAACTCTAATTTCAGATGTATTTCAATCCCAGGGAGTCCTGGCTGGGAATACCTGGGTGCCCGGTTGGTGGAACTTGCAAACCGTTTGTTGCCTCGGCCTCCCATGCCGCCACGGGCAATAATATATTCATCCTCTGTGTCGGTTAGGTCGACAATGATTTCATTGGTATCTGCATTGGAGACAATGGTTCCAGGGGGAAGGGTGATTGTGCAGTTTTTCCCGTTTTTCCCATGTTTTTGTTTGCCCTGGCCTGACTCACCATTTTTGGCCTTGAGCAATTTTTGACGGCGATAATCAAAAAGTGTTCGTTTACTCTGATCAATTTTCAGAATAACATGACCACCATCGCCGCCATCTCCACCGTCAGGTCCTCCAAATTCAATGTACCGTTCCCTTCGGAAACTTGTGCATCCTCGGCCACCATCGCCTGACTTGACAGTGATAATTGCTTCATCTACAAATTTCACGCGGCATATACGCTGACTTTTTTTCTGTCGCGGCCTTTTCTTTCAAAGGTCACAACACCGTCAATTTTGGCAAAAATAGTATAATCTTTGCCCATACCAACATTGTTGCCCGGATGGATTTTAGTTCCCACCTGTCTGATAAGAATATTTCCTGCAAGAACATTTTCTCCGCCGAATTTTTTAACACCACGGCGCTGTGAGTTTGAATCGCGACCGTTTTTTGAACTACCTGCTGCTTTTTTATGTGACATCTGAATTTCTCCTTGCTATCTAAACCGTAATGGATTCGATTTTAATTTCAGTATAATTTTGTCTGTGGCCTTTGAGTCTTCTAAAGCCTTTCCGGCGTTTATACTTGAAGACCAGTTTCTTTTTGTCCTTTCCCTGCTCAAGAATGTGCGCTTTGACTGCCGCATTTTCAACTTTCGGACTTCCAAGAGTGATGGTTTCACCATCTGAATACATGAGGACATCATCAAATTCAACCTGAGAACCTTCCGTACCATCAAGCTTTTCAACTTTCAGGATCTGTTCTTCATGAACCTTATATTGTTTTCCCCCGGTTCTGATAACTGCGTACATTTTTAAACTCTCCTTATTATTTCAATACTTTTCGCAATTTTAAAAAACTCTGAATTCTATATTTATTGTCTGAATTTGTCAAGATAAACATATTTGAAATTTTTATATTGACTTAGATTCTTTTTTAATTTAAGTCAATATAAAAATTTCAGGTGCCTGTTAAGGCACAATAGGGAACCCTGTGCGAATCAGGGATGGGCCCGCCGCTGTGATCGGAGACGAACGCTGCATTTATGTCACTGGCTTTATAACGCTGGGAAGACGCAGTTAATAGGATGACCCGAAAGTCAGAAGACCTGCCTGAAAAAGTTTAATCTGTCATACCTCGTGGACAAGGGTGGGGCAAATCCAATCTGTGGAAAAATCAGGGAACCTCAGATCATTATCAATAAATGGTCCGGGGTTTTTTTTTGCAAATCCCCGGCAAAAAAGGGGAGGCCTTGAAAAAAAGTTGCCTGAGCAATATCGGGATGTAAAATTAATTTTATTTTTTTATTCCTGCTGTGAGCTTTTTTTCGCGTTCCCCCGATTTAAAAGGGGAAAAATATGAATAAATCCGTATCGGCAGTTCTTCTGGCTGTTGTCATGTTGCTGCTGCCTGGCATGGGGCAGGCTTTAGCTTCTGATAAAAATCAATCCAAAACAAAACTTGAGGATATTGTTGTAACAGTAGGGAGAGTTGCAGAATCCAAAAAAGAGATTGTCAATAATGTTGCCGTGATTGATGAGCAGGAAATCCGAATGTCGTCTGCCAGGGATGTTGGCGATCTTTTAGCGCAAAAAGGCATCGGTGCCATCAAAAAATATCCTGGAAATCTTACTACCATAGGCATCAGGGGATTTAGAACAGATTCCCATGGGAATGACCTGAAAGGGCATGTTCTTATCCTGCTTAACGGTCGAAGATCGGGCACTGGAAATGTGGCAAAAATTATGACCAAAAATGTTGAGCGTATAGAAATCATCAGAGGGCCGGCATCTGTTTTATATGGTTCTGCCGCTGTCGGTGGGGTTGTGAACGTGATTACCCGAAGGGGAAAAGGCAAATTATCTGCTTTTGGTGAAGGGAATCTGGGCAGTTTCGGGCATGAAGATATCAGTGCCGGTTTTGCAGGAGAGTATAATGGGTTTGATTTTTCCGGCAGTGTCACAAGAGAGACGGAAGATGATTATACCACAGCCAGTGGAACAAAATACCATAATACCGGGTTTGACAGCAGGGAAAGCATCAGCATGAATATGGGGTATACACCGTTTCCCAATAATCGAATTGCATTTCTTTATCACGGTTTTAATGTGGATGAAGCCGGCTCTCCAAGTTATTTAAGCCAGAATGATCTGGATGATTATACAGACAAATCAAATTATTCTTTTGATATCGTACTGGACGGCCAGACAACAGATTCACGCTTTGTTTGGAAATTAAAATATTTCCAGGGTAAAGATGAGGATACATGGAATGATCCAACCGGCAGCAACCCTGATGGATGGGATGACGCAATCCTTTCCGAACAAAAAACAGAGAGCAAAGGTATCCAGGCCCAGATTTCAGTTGATTTAGGGCAGGCGCTTATTACCACCGGTTTTGACTGGGCGGATTACGATATTGAAGCGTCCTGGAATCCCCAAAAAACATCTTATGACAATCCTGCAGGATTTTTATTGGGTAAACTAAAACTTTTAGATGACCGGCTGACTCTGTCTGCCGGATTACGGTATGATACCTATGAGGTGGAGGTCATAGACCCTGCAGGCAAGACTGCGGACGACAATCACCTGACGCCTAATATTGGTATTTCCTATCTTTTGACGGATTATTTAAAACTGCGGGCAGGTTACTCCGAAGCCTTTGTTATGCCGGGTGCGGATCAGATGGCTGCCGCCTACTCTGTCTTTGGCAGCAACTATGTGGGTAATCCAGACCTTTCGCCTGAAACAAGCAAAACCTGCGAAGGCGGTTTGGATGTTTTCTACCTCTCCTTGTCCGGTTCTCTGGGGTATTTTTATACTGATTTTAAGGACAAAATAGAATCTGTCACCCGGGCAAACGGAGACAGATCATGGGATAATGTCGGAGAAGCCAGAATATCCGGTTTTGAGGGAAATCTAAGTGTTGATATTGGCGATTATTTTGGATGGGATTTTGAAATCAGACCCTTTGTCGGATTTACCTATCTGACGGAATATGAGGACAGGATAACGGGTGCTGATCTTTTTGAGACGTCAGATTTAACAGCATCTTATGGTATTTCAGTATCTGATTTGAATGGATTTTCAGCAAGACTTAATTTTGCCTATTTCGGAGAAAAGACAATAACCGATTATGAGAGCGGATGGCCTTATCAGGATATAAAAGCCCGGGATTTTACCGTTGCAGATCTGACCATTACCAAAGTTTTATTTGCCACGGATAAAAAAGGCAGATTGGCATTAAATGCCAGTATCAACAATCTGTTTGATGAAGAATATGAATATATAAAAGGATACCCCATGCCGGAAAGAAATTTCTATGTCGGTATGAGATATGATTTTTAATTCGATATTAAAAAAACACAGCCCAGACTTTACCAGTGTCTGTTCTGTTATAAGGTAAATGACTAAATGGAACTTAAATCGCTGATATTGGGCCTGTTTCTATCAACCGGGGCTTTTGCCGTTAAAAGCGGTGGAGGGCTATCTTATGTTTTTCTGCAGGCGCCCGGCAGAACAAGACAACTTCTGACAACCCTGCTGTTCATGGCAGGGTACGGCATTGTCTTTGCCGTTGCTGCTGCTGTTTTGCTGAACGTCGATCTGATGGCGCATATTGATCTGCTGCAGGCGTTTTTCAAGAGCGGGATGACCCTTCATCTCCTTTTAGCCTTGTTGCTGTTGGTTTGGGGGGGCAATCTGATAAAGAACTGCCATGAAAAACAAACATCCACCAGGGGATGGATTCCCCTGGTGGTGCCCTGTCCGGTCTGTTTTGTCGTCATCCTTTTATCCTGTAGTTTTGTCAGTGCTATTTATCCGGATAATTCCGTGGTTTTTTTCGCTCTCTATGCAGGCTTTATTCTGATCAGCCTGGTTGTGGCGTTCACTGTCAGACGCCTGGTCACTAACCAGGGAGCTGCCAAATCATTTCTGGGCAGGCTGATGCTTTATATTGCCGTTTACTTTATTCTTTCGGTCATTGTGATTCCACAATTTGCCGATTTGGATAAAATTTACAGGATATCTTTCACAGACAGTATGTTTGAGCTGTCCCGGGAGAAAATCATCCTGCTCATCCTGAGCATAAGCGCCTTGATTACAGGCTTTATTAACCCTTTAAAAAGAGAATAAACATGCAGATAATGGCTGTATTAAAAACATTTATTTATTTGATTGCCTCTTCCCTGTTCTTGCCGGTATTGCTGATTTTGTCCTGTTTGTTTGTCTGGATGCTGGTCTATTCCGGCACCTTTTTCAGGCTCTGGCTGGAAAGAAGCCGACTTAAAAAACAGGATCAGAACCTGCCGGAACAAATGATGTCAGGCAGATATCAAAACAGTCTTCCGGCTTCGGTGACAAGGATTGTCCAGGCCCTGGAATCCTTAAAAGGATCATATGATCCCATTCCGGTTGTCAACCTGTTAAGGGATGCTGAGCATCGCATGTGGAAATCCCTTGATCCCTTGAAAATAATGATCCGGATCGGGCCGGGACTGGGGCTGATCGGCACGCTTATCCCCATGGGCACAGGACTGGCATCCCTGGGTCAGGGAGATCTGGGTCAGTTGAGCCAGGACCTTGTGGTTGCGTTTACCACAACAGTTGTGGGCATGGCCTTGGGATTGCTGGCCTATTTTTATTTTACAATTCAGCGCCGGTGGGTTGAGCAGGATATCAAAAATATGGAACTGGCTGCTGAATTGTTAACAGGAGATACACATGGTCATGAGATATCTGAAACCTAAACAGAACCGGGGCACAGGTTTTTCCGACAATGATCCAATGTCAGGCGTTGCCAACCTGTTTGATTTGGGCCTTGTCTTTATTGTGGGACTTTTGATTGCCCTGTTTGGTGCATATCATATTGAGGACCTGCTGTCGCAGACATCTGAACTGACCATTGTTAAAAAATCTGCAGACGGCCAGATGGAAATTATTTCAAAAAAAGGGAAAACAATAGACGCTGTAAAAGTGACCAAAGAAAAAGCCAAAGGCAAAGGAGAGCGTCTTGGAACCGCCTATAAACTGGCAAACGGTTCAATGATTTATATCCCGGATTAAACACTGTTGCTGTAATTAAGGAAACACCTCATGAAACGTTTGATTGTTCTTCTTTTTTTCTGGCCATGGCATCTGTATGCAGCGGATATGGCTTTTATGGTTTTGGATCATAATTCTTATCTTGCCTGCATGGCTGTAGAAAAACTTGATCTTCCCATTGATATTAAGGTCATCACCAGTCATGACGTGACACGGGATGCTCAAAGAATAAAACAAGAGATCCAGGGAACAAACATTATTGTCGCGGATGTCATGGGCCGGGAATTTGAAACTTTTTTGACGGATCATATTGATCTTGATTCAAAAATCATATATGCTCTTCGCGGTTCCCTTGATAATGAATCGCTCGTAAAAAAAGGGTTTGTGTTTGATTCTAAGGTGGCAGAGTATTACAGCAACCTTTCCAAAGAAAATATTCAAAACATGCTTCGCCTGATCGCCCATCGCCACATTGACAATACCATATCCTATGACAAGGTGCTCAAAATCCCCCGGCTTGGCGTGTATCATCCGGATGCCCCTGATGTTTTCATTCGGGTCAAAGATTTTTTAACCTGGCAAAAAAATCGGCCTGGATTTGATTCAAAATGTCCAAGAATCGGCCTGGTTTTTTTTTCATCCTTTCTCACTAAGGGGCAGAAGGCACCCATTGATACGTTGATTCAGCAGCTTGAAAATAATGGATTCAATGTCATGCCCTGTTTTGGCCGTGAGCAGAACATCTTGAAATCTTTTCTTCTGGATGAATCAGGATCAGCCAGGGTGGACCTGGTGCTGGCCTATTCCTTTAAGTTTTATAATGCTTTGACTCCGGAACTTGGCCTGCTGCTCAATCAGCTGGACGTACCTGTAATAAGTGCGGTCAGCCTGTATAAAAACACCATCGACCATTGGCGAAAAAGTCCTGTTGGTATTGATTCCATTGAGGTGGCCTGGTCTCTGGCCGTACCTGAACTGTCCGGCCTGGTTGAGCCCAACGTGCTTTCGGCCAAGCAAAAGGTTGTTGACCCGAAAACAAAAAAATCTTTTTTCCTGAGCCGACCGGTCATGGAAAATATTGACCGGCTTATCCCCAGGCTGAAAAAATGGATTGCTCTCCAGCAAAAGCCCAATCCTGAAAAAAAACTGGCCATTATGTTTTACAACCATCACCAGGGAAAACAGAATATCGGAGCCTCTTATCTGAATGTATTTCAAAGTCTTGAAACCATCCTTCAGGCCCTTAAGGAAAATGGGTATACAACCGGGAAGCCCCTTTCCGAACAAGAGATAAAAGAGCTGATTCTCAGTTCAGCCAGAAACATCGGGTCCTGGGCACCCGGAGAACTTGACAAGCTGATTTCAACCGGCAAGGTGGTGCGCCTGCCGGTTGAAACATACAATCACTGGTTTGAAGACCTTCCTCAAGATTTTAAGAACAAGGTTATTCAACAGTGGGGGGGGCCTGAAGAGTCCGGGATAATGATACACGGCAAGGATTTTATTATTCCGGCTGTTCAGGCTGAAAACATGATCCTGCTTCCCGAACCTGTCCGTGGATGGGGAGATGATCCCATGAAGCTTTATCATGACACCACACTTTATCCCCATCACCAGTATCTGGCGGTTTATCTCTGGCTGTCCAAACATTTTAAGGCCGATGCCATTATCCATCTGGGGACTCATTCCACCTATGAATGGACTCCGGGTAAACAGGCCGGGCTTTCACCTTCATGCCCGCCGGAAGTTCTGATAAGTGATATCCCCAATATTTATCCTTATATTGTGGATGATGTGGGGGAAGGCATTCAGGCAAAGCGACGGGGAAGAGGGGTCATTATTTCTCATTTGACGCCGATCTTGAAAACAGCGGATCTGCATGAAGATTACAGCCGTATGGCAGAACTGGCAAATGAATATGAACGGGCCACAGCACGGCAGAGCGTCACGGCAGAAGAAAAATTCAAAGAGCTTATGGCTCTGGCAAAAAAGACAGGTATTTTAAAGGATATCCAGACCACTGCTGACAACCATAAGCACGGTCAAGATCATACTCAAGATGATGGTCAATATTCCTCTCAAACTGCTGGAGAGGATGTTTCCCAGGATGAAATGGTACATCTTTTGGGACATTATCTTGAGGAGATCAAGGAAAATTTGATTCCATTTGGCATGCACACCTTTGGCCGTTCCCCTGATCCTGATGAGACTACTGAAATGGCAGATGCAATTCTCAAATGGAATCCGGAACAGACTAAAAAAGATCTTGCATCAAGGCTTGCAAGATCCGGCAGGGATGAAGTTAATGCCATGATCAGCGGCCTTGACGGCAGATACATTCGACCAGGACCGGGAAATGATCCTGTCAGAAATCCGGACGCCATGCCCACGGGCAGAAATTTCTATGGATTCAACCCGGGCAAGCTGCCCAGTCCTGCCGCCTGGAGCCTGGGGAAAAAAGCGGCCCGGAAGATCATTGAAAACCATATCATGAAAAACGGCAGTTATCCCCAAAATGTTGCCGTGGTTCTGTGGGCTGTTGAAACCCTTCGCAATGAAGGAGTGAATGAATCCACCATTATGTATCTGATCGGGACAAAACCCAGATGGTCCAAAACAGGACGGGTATTGGGAATTGACGTGATTCCTGCCAACCGGCTCAACCGGCCGAGAATTGATGTCATGATTAATGCCTCGGGTTTGTACCGGGATCTTTTTCCTGAGAAAATGCTATACTTGGACAAGGCCATCAGGCTTGCTGCAAAACAGACGGATATTGAAAATCTGATTGCCCGGCATAACAGGGATATAAAAACACGTCTCATCAAACAGGGGATGGACCCTGAAAAAGCTGATCAAATATCCAGGTTCCGCGTTTTTTCCGAAGCACCTGGATCATACGGTAACGGAGTATCGGAAATGGCCTCCGGCTCTTCCAAATGGGAAAATCCTGACCAGGTGGTGAACGTATTTGAAAACCGCATGGGGTTTGCCTTTGGAGCAGGTCAATGGGGCATCCGGGCAAAGGGGCTGTTAAAAGAACAGTTGTCCACCGTTGATGTCACGCTTCATTCCCGATCCTCCAATGTTTACGGTCTTTTGGACAATGATGATATGTTTCAGTATTTGGGAGGACTTTCCATGGCCGCGCGTCATGAATCAGGAAAAACACCTGAAACTTTGATCACGCAGCAGCAGAAAAAGGGAAAGGTCAATGTGGAAGATATGGCAAAGACCCTGGGCCGGGAAATGCGCAGCCGGTATCTGAATCCCAAATGGATTGACGGTATGAAAAAAGAAGATTATGCCGGTGCCAAAGCCATGGCCGACTTTGTTGAATATCTTTGGGGATGGAATATGACCACGCCTGAAAAGGTTGATGCAAGCAAATGGCGGCAGGTTTATGAAGTCTATGTGGAAGACAAATACGGTCTTGAGCTGGATCAATTTTTTAATAAAGCTTCTCCCTGGGCATTCCAGTCCATAACGGCAAGAATGCTTGAAACCAGCCGGAAAGGATATTGGGAGCCTGATCAGGCAATATTGGAAACCCTGGCTGCCGAATATGCCACAAGCGTTATTCAAAAAGGGATTGCCTGTTGTGATCATACCTGCAATAATCCCGTACTCAATCAGATGGTGATTTCCATTATTTCAATTCCCGGGGTGTTAAACCCCAAGCTGGTTGAACAGTTCAAGCTGGCTGTGGAACAGATGGCGGGAAAATCCATGGAACAGCAGGTGGCTGATCAAAAGGCTCTGCTGGAGGAACTGGCAGCACCTGCACCTTCGGCACAGGAGGCCACATCGGAAAAAAAGGATTCATCCCTGAACAACGATATTGCCGAAGTTGTTGAAGGGTATAAAATGGAAAAAATCAAAAACCGGGATGATACCACACAGATGACCTCATCCGGTATTGAATGGATGGCTGTTTTAGCGGTTTTGGCCGTCATGGGCCTGGCCGCTTACGGCGCAAGAAAAAAGGAGAGATAAAGGATGAAGAAAAGAAATTTAATCGTCTTGAGCATTTTGATCAGTCTGGTCTTTTTCAAAGTTGGATTCGCCCAGGGAACCAAGGGGGATGATGCTGAAAATGAAGATGGAATCATTTCAGCCCAAAATTGGATGGCTCTTGTCGATAACAAGAATTATTTTGAAAGCTGGGAAACTGCGGCCCGGATTTTCAAATCCTCTGTTTCCGCCCATAAGTGGGAAAAAATCGTTACAAAGGTCAGAGACCCTTTGGGGAATTTGATTTCAAGGGATCTGTTCCATGATCAGTTAACCGCATCTCTGCCTGGGATGCCTGATGGTCAATACTTGATTTTGCGCTATGTCTCTAAATTTGCCAATAAAGCAAAAAGTGTTGAATCCGTTACCGTCATGATTGATACGGATGGCAAATGGCGGGTTGCCGGCTATTTTATCAAATAGATCATGATTAGTATTCGGTTGATATGTTTTTTTTTATATGACTTGATTTGGAGTTTTTTTCTTTTTGTTTGATGCATATTAGTTTAATAAAGTTTTTATAGTAAAGTCTTAAAAAATTCATACAGAGACTTTAAATCTTTGTTGTGGGCAAAAAGGGATGAAAGACCAAGTCTGCCCGTGGCAGTTATATAATAATTCGATTTGTAACTAACCGAATTGGATGCCCAAATATTTTAATCTGTATTTTTGATTTTTTATTAAATAGTTTATATTAAAAACAATGTGCAGAATAAAATTAAGATGTCTTGAAATGGAAACTTTGAAAACCCTTGATTGGTGCTGGTCGGGATGAGAGGATTCGAACCTCCGGCCCCAGCGTCCCGAACGGATATTTCAACTCGAATCGCTTGTCAATAAAGGGTTTTGGGCTTTAAAGGCTTGTCACCAATATTGGTGACAAGATGGTGATAAGGTGGTGACAAGCCTCTCAATCAAGCAGGAACTAAAGCTGGTATTGGTAGCTTTAGTTTTGGCATCTGGCTCCAGAGTTTCCCATCCAGAAGCCGTCCATTTTTCTTTTTATTTACTCCACCCCATTGTTTGAAAAAGAATGAAATATTTTTATCAAGACACTGCTGTTGAATATTAGTGACCCATTCTTTTTTAATAGGTCTTGCTCCTGGTCCGGATTCTCCACCAACTATTACCCAGTCAATTCCACTTAAATCCACGTCACCAATATCATGAAGTAAAGGTTCAAAGGAAATGAATTTTACTTTGGCATCTGTTTGTCTTAAATGATCTATTCTATATTTATAATAAGATGTTTCAACACTGACTCCCATCCAGATATTGTTATTCCATCTAAGTGCTGGGTTCATTTTTAATAATATTTCTGAACGTTTTGTTAGTACTTGATATTGGTGCTGAGATGCAATGTTCATAATATTGAATACCTTTTTAATAAAGGATTCAGGAACATCTTCATGAAAAAGATCACTCATGGAGTTCACAAATACCATTTTAGGTTTTTTCCAGGAAAATGGTATATCCAGCGCATGTGGATGGCAAGTGAGTTCAAAACCATTAGTATAGTTGGGGGACTTCATTGCTTGAAGCCTTTTAGCCATTTTTTCGGCGTAACAATGTTTGCAACCGGTGCTTATCTTTGTGCATCCTGTTAACGGATTCCAAGTTGCTTCTGTCCATTCTATTTTTGAAAAGCTCATTTTATATACCTGAATGTGATTATTTCATTATATTTATAAATTTGGTTATAACCAATTTTTGCATATGAAAAGTGTTCTATGTGATTTGAATTTTTTAATTTTTTCAATACAGCAGTCGCATGTTTTGGTGTGAAACCTTTTTCCAAAGTATAATGAAAAATATCTTGATTGGTAAACACTTTTTTTTCTTTTATAAATAAATTTAGATTATGTTCAAATTTTTGTAGTTTTGTAATCTTAGGTTTTCTTGAAAACAAATCTAATTGTTTGTCGAGGTCTTCATCTATATCAAAGTTTGCTTCTCCATTAATTTTGTTTTTGTTCCATGCGACGGTCAAAAATTTTTGGACCGCCAATAAATGTTTTGATCCAAAAACAAGGCCATGTATGTTCTTATTCTTTTTTATACTGAAATGGTATAAACGAGTTTTGCTGTCTTGTGGAAGCAGCGTCCGAAATTGTTCAACAATGGTTCTGTGAATATCTTTGCTTTTTACGTCATCCTTATTGAATTTTAAATCTGGAAAAATATTTTCAAAGGTAAACCGTTTAAAAAATGCAGAAGAAATAAAAAATAGGTAGTCGGTTTGATGAAAGGATTCCAATTCGTTTATTAAGTTGAGAGTTATATGTTTTACTCCATTTTGATCAAAAAACAATAAATTGGGTCCATTGATGATATTATTTTTAATTCGTGGAAAGAGATTTTGAAAATCTTCTTTAAAAAAATGAATTTTGATACGCTTTTGAAATTCATTATTGAAAGATGTCGTTTTATCCATAATATTTTTTATTAAAACGTCATGTTTCCATTTTTTTTGTTCATTCAAGATTAAGTTTATCTTGATTTTTTGCTGTTTTATATCTGTTTCAAATTTTTTAAGAACTTCAAGAATTCTCAGTGGGCTTCCAGGCATTCCCATTATGTCTTCACCAGGCCCAGCAAAAAAATCACAAATGTTTAATTCGTTATTATTTTTACTGTAAATGAAAGTGGGAAGCCATTCTGTTAAATAATTTTCAAAGATTTCAAGTTTTGTTATAGTGGCGGAATCAAATGGTTTTTCATCATGAAGGTCTTTAATCGGCATTTTTTTTTCCTAAAAAATTAAATATCAATCTCCTCAATAACCTCAACCGTCTGTCGTTTTATCTCTGATGTTATATGTTCATACTGCTTGATGGTCATTTCAATATTGCTATGACCGGCAATTTCCGATGCCGCCTTAAGATCCCCTTTGATGATCATCTGGGTGATGGCTGCATGCCGGAAATCATAGGGCCGAAGCCGTCTTGTAATCCCGGCTTTTCTTTTGGCGGTATTGAAAGATGAGCTGATCCGTTTCACCGGTTTGTCCTTCCAATATATAATGTATGGATGGGTGTTGTTCTCATCTTCCTTTTTCCAGATTTTTAATTGTTTCAACAGGGCAGGGTGTATGGCCACGGATCGTTTAACCGGCCCGCCCTTTTTTGCAGACCTGACCAGGAGAGTGAGATTGTCCCAGTCAATGTCATACCACTGCAAATTATACAGTTCTGCGTTCCCCGGCCTCAACCCGGTATAATAATTTATCAGGAGGGCTCTTTTTAAGTGTGCTTCGCCATGTTTTATAATTTTTTTAACTTCTCCGGGACTTGGGGGCCTTATGATTTGATCATCCCTTTTGGGCTTCCGGTATCCGGCAGCATGATTCTGGGGGATGTATTTACGGGAAACAGCCCAGTTGAGTATGGCGATAATATCCGACAATTCCCGGTGAACGGTTGTTTTGCTGGTCATTTTCATGGAACCGTCCGGGTGCTTCACCGGGACAATCTTTTGTCCATCTTTGCCCATTCTTTTTACAACAGGTGTTTTCAACCGTTTCTTTACATACAGGTCCAGCCGGTGGTGGGTGATCTGGTTGTATGCCAGGTGGCCAAGTTCGGGAAGAATCCTACCTTTGAATTTATACAGCATGTTTTTGATACTTGTTTCCGGGAGATCATTTGCCTTGGATGCCAGGTATTGTTCGGCAAGATCTGAAAAAATTATGGTCACATGGTTTTTGGGATCGGTTTTGTATTCCGAGATGGCACCCGTTTGTTTGAGTTCTTCATCCCTTTCAATGGCAAGTTTCTCTCCTTCAAGTCCCTTTCCGAAATAGTCCCGTTTTTCTTTTCTTCTGCCGGTTTCGTCCGTGATCCGGTATTTGCAGAAGTAATTCCCGGTTTTTGTTTTGTGGACGCTCATTTTTCATTGTTTCCTTTTCGGTTATTAATTAGGCCTTGATCAAACTTAACATATTTGTTAAGTTTATAAGTGTGAAATGGAAAATTACATACTACAATGAAAAAGTAAGAGGCGCTATTGATCAATGACCGCTTGGGATCAGGGCGTTTTATGCAAGAACAACAGAAAAAATGAAAATATATGGACCTAACCTTGGTATGCCGTTTACTCGGCCCATGGGACAGGGATTGTTTGAAATACGTGCCAAAGGGAAAGAAGGAATTGGCCGGGCTTTTTTCTGTACAATTGTGGGATATGAAATAGTGATTCTTCATGAATTTATTAAGAAATCCAATAAAACGCCTCGAAAAGAGATTGATATCGCAAGACAAAGGCTTAAGGAGGTAAAAAATGACCACCCATGATAACATGATAAAAAAATGGAAAGAAGATCCTGCATTCATGGCAGAATATGAGGCGCTTGAGGAAGAATTCACGCTCCTTGATGAGCTGCTGAAAGCAAGGGCAAAAGCCAATATGACCCAGGAAGATGTGGCAAGGGCAATGAACACAAAAGCCCCTGCAGTCGCTAGAATTGAAGCAGGGGGAGGCAGCAAAAAACATTCCCCATCTATTGCGACATTACGCAGATACGCTAAAGCGGTCGGGTGCCGCCTGAAAATAAAACTGGAGCCTGTCAAGCCGTAGTTACCTGTCTTTTTAATGGTTCTTTCTATGTTTATCATGTCGTTTCCATTAAACCTTACCAATTTTTTGTCGCAGTAACCATCTCCCCCAGCACAAGTCTGACCGAATCCAGCCGTCTTTTATCCGGCGGCATTGGAACCCCGCCGTGCATTTCCTTTTCAAGCCATTCCTGCCACTGGTCATTTACGATTTTGGTGACAGCATATAAAGACAAAGTATAAGGCTCTTTTGGGCCACCTTCATAAATGGTTGTTTTAAATCTGGTGTTGGCTTTTATCCTGGGGGTCTTGGGCCAGCACAGGCCAAGGCCCGGTTTGTCAACTGCCAGCCAGACATATTGACCCGATTCAAGGTTTTTTGTTTCTCCTGTGACATTGACGTCTTTTCCGGTTACGGATCCGGTCGAAGGTAAAATTATTTTCCCGTATGGCCCGGTGGCGGAATCAGATGAAAATAGTGTGGTGCTGTACTGCACGCCAAATAAGACCAGACAAATGATGATCACGATAAAAACCGGTGTTCTCTTTGGTTTTTTGACCGGTGGCGTCTGCTGTTCTATCAAGGCCTGCTTTAGGACGTTTTTGAGTTTCTGTTGATCCATATGACCTCTGCTTAAATATGAACATTACTGATTTATTTCGCAAAACATTTATGGCATATAATTGAAACGAGTAATTGTCAATTGGGGAAAACCCTTAGTTGTTATGGTTTGTTTGTTGATATGATTGAAGTTGCGTTGCTTTAAAGAGAAAGTATAATAGAAAAATAAAAAATAGTGTTTTTTCCATATTTACAGGCGGTCTGAGTAGTGATAAAGAAATTCGGCTAATATTTATAGCCGGATATCATTTACTTGTGTAAAGGGAAATAGCAGAATGCGAACATTTTTTATTTCGGCAGGGTTGCTGTGCTGCAGCAACATATTTATGACTTTTGCATGGTATGGGCATTTGAAAAATCTTTCAACCAAGTCTTGGATTATTGCTGTTTTAGCCAGCTGGGGAATCGCTCTTTTCGAATACTTATTGCAGGTCCCGGCGAACAGGGTTGGATATCAGGTAATGAGCCTGGGTCAACTTAAAATCCTTCAGGAGGTAATAACCCTTTCAATTTTTGTCCCTTTTTCGGTTCTGTTCATGAAAGAAGAGATGCGACTGGATTTCTTATGGGCCGGCCTTTGCATTTTGGGAGCTGTTTTCTTTATCTTTAAACAGAAAATATTGGGCACATGATATAAGTTACTTCCTCCATCTGAAAAAGGATATGTGGCCCATGTGATTTCTTGTGTATAAATGGATCAAAAGAATTATCACCATGAATGGGAGTTAATAATATGTCCATCAATTTCATACTGCTGTTTTCAATGACCGTATTTGTTGCCTCAATCATACCGGGTCCAAGCATGTTACTGGCTTTGACCCATGGTATGCATTACGGAGCCAGGCTAACAATCGCATCAGCTTTAGGAAACGTAACCGTCACTTTAATTCAGGCTTCTGTTTCCATTGTCTGCCTTGCATTGAGTCATAAATGAAAAACTAGGGGTTTTTACCTATTTACAGGTAGGTTAAGGAGTGGTAAAGAGTCGGGGTTAATGGTTTCGGTCGGATATCATTCAACTATAAAGGATATCCGTAACCGTTCAACAACTTATTGATTTATTTTCCATGATGTGGCTGATAATAGCACGATAAGTTGAAAAAGAGCAGTTAAGTATTTTAAAAGGGCATGATTTTCCATTTGTCATAGCTCAGTATCGTGATAAGTGGAAAATTTTAATAGCTATTACTATCAATATTATGGAAATTTTCCACTTATTGACGCTGTTCTGTGTTTAGTGCAAGAGTAAAAACCTCAAATAAAAAAAATAATGTTGCGTATTGCGCATCATGCTGTATAATTAACTCATGATAAAAACATTTAAACACAAAGGGCTACGTAAGTTCTTTGAAACTGGTAAGTTGTCAGGTATTCAACCCAGTCACAAACAAAAGCTCAGAATTCGACTAATTGCACTTGATACTGCGACATGTATAGAAGATATGAATACTCCCGGTTGGCGGCTCCATGGTTTAAAAGGTGATCGTCAAGGATTATGGGCGATTGATGTAAACAAAAACTGGCGTATCGTTTTTGAATTTAAAGATGGTAATGCCTATATAGTAGATTATGAGGATTATCACTAATGGCTATGTATAACCCACCCCATCCTGGGGAATTCATTAAAGAAGTTTATTTAGAGCCTTTAAGTGTATCGCCCCGTAGCGTTGCTTTACTGCTTAAGGTCTCACCTTCAACCTTTTCAAGGCTTATAAAAGGGCAAAGTGCAATCAGTCCAGCAATGGCCCTACGCTTATCTAAATGCTTAGGTCGTACTCCTGAAAGTTGGCTTCTCATGCAAGACAGCTATGATCTTTGGCAGGCTAAGCAAAGTGTTGATCTTTCTGGAATAGAGCCACTGGCAATCCCTGCTTAAGTAGTTTATCTAAAATCACACAGAACCAATCATTCCAGCGGACCACAAGGGGCGGCTTTTTCCAAATTCTGTAACAACTTTGGAACAGTGCTGCTCTTAACAAAATTTAGTGGAACCTTGTTCCCTCCCTGCGGTCGGTGGCCCCTGAACTCAACCGTTGAGAGTGCGACACGATGTTACGTTATTGGCTGTTTGGCGGGGCTTTTACAAGCTTCGACCAAACCCGGCATTCTCCTGCCGGTACCCTAGGAGGCATGCTTCACCGGTGCATTCGGTGTTGGTATGAAGCCCTTTCGACAAAGTACCAAATTCTGCGCAAGCAGAAGGGGTGGAAATCGTGAGACAGACACCCTCCGGGAAGCCTTATCCGGGTGAGGGCCAGGGTTCGGATGATATGATCAGCATAAGCAAATGTTTGCAGCGCCGTGATTAGGAACAAGCTAAAAAGGCTGTTAAGCTTGAACCAAAAGGTGAGCGGCCAGGGTATGGGTCTTCTGACTGCCCATACGGAGATGTTGCGCCGCCGGTGTAGAGAACAGATCTAAGTCATCCATAATTGGCAATAACGTGGAACGTGGAAATCTCGTATCTTCGCCTGAAGTATCAGGCAGGTGAAACCGCAAGGCACACTGTTGGGGGTGCGGGAGTAAGATGTAGGAAAAAGCGAATGCCATCCTGTAATGGGGTGGATACGGATTGATATCAATCGTCAGATTGATTACATTATCCGGTCCGAAAGGAAGCTGACGTCCGGCGGGTGTGTTTACAGTCACGCTCGGACAGGTGTTTCTTTGAGAGAGAATTTGGAGAATCTTTAAAGGCTGGAAAGCAAATGACGGCGACCGTTTGGTCAGCTGGTGCACCAACCAGCAAATATACGAAAAGATATTTGTTAAAAGACTGTAAATGCGTATCTCAAAGGCTGTTAAGAAGATAATGTATGGCAATCACTGTAAATTGCTAAAAAGACATTATACAATAATAGCCGGGCGGCCCTGCAAGGCTTTGCCTTAGAAATGCTTGAGCCGTATGACGGGAAACTGTCACGTACGGTTCTGAGGGGGGAAAGAGGCCGTAAGGCCTCTTTCCTACCCGATTACCTACCAGCCAGTATGATCGTTGAAATTGTTTTTTACCGTTTGAGGAATGTGTATAAGCACTAAACTCAATGCCGTTTCCTTAAGCTCAAATGATGAATTTACCAGACAGAATATCCCCCGTCATTTCTGAAAATATTAGCAGCAAGCGAGGGTAAAATTCTGTTAAGGAAACGGCATTGGCACTAAACTGAGACCATTGATTTTGTAATGAATTTAGCGGAGTTATTCCTCAAAGAATTGACCGATAGTTCCCTACCCTGCTTCACCAATCTTTAGTCAACAGTTTCAGATAAATTTGCAGTAAAAGTTCTACAGCCTGCAAGCCTCAAAAATTAAGTTTTCCCAAAAAGGCTTATTTTACAGGACGTTCCGGCTTGAAACAGCAATCATCTGATATATAGGCACATTGACCTTTGTAAAAAATTAGAACCCTCGGTCTCCCAACCAGCGGGTGAACCGGACGCCAAGGGTCTCATTCTTTTTAAAGGTTAAAAAAACTTTTGAATGATGTGCTTTCAATCAACTTTTTTGGAAACCCTTGCCGCCCGTTACCCAAACGTTGAGATACCTACCAGCCAGTATGATCGTTGAAATTATTTTTTACCGTTTGTGGAATATGTATAATCACCAAAGCGGGCGATGCCCGCAACCCAAAAATGAAAAAAACTACCGATAACAAAAAGTTCAAAAATTTATATTGCAAGCCCATCTTCAGACTTGTCAAAAATTTTGCTTGTTTTTTATGACAGGAATTCAGGAGTAAGGCACTAAACTGAGACCATTGATTTTGTAGTTAATTTAGCGGAGTTATTCCTCAAAAAGCTGACCGATAGTTCCCTACCCTGCTTACCGATTTTTTTATCAACGGTTCCAGATAAATTTGCTGGATAATTTTTCTGGTATGTAAGGTTCAAAAAAAAGTTTTCCCTGAAGAAGCTTATTTTACAGTAAGTCCTGGCTTAAATCAGCAAACATCCTGTGCATATATGCACATTGACCTTTGTAAAAATTAGAACCCTCGGTCTCCCATCGGGATAGGACCCCCCATCACTGAGGAGCCCTCCCACACCACCGGACATACGGATCGCGTATCCGGCGGTTCGGCTGATCAGGCAGATTAGTTCCCGGGCAGAAATAATCCAAGAGAAAGGAAATATTTGTTTGGCAGAGCCATGACAACCCATTTAACCCTGCTCATGCGCCAGTGTTTCTTGCGGGAATTTCCGCAAGTGACGGCATATTGAAACGGTATGCCTCGTTTAAGCAGGTTCCGGATTTTCGTTCCGGGATTTTTCCACTGTTTCCATACAACACATCTCAAGCGGCGGATAATCCAGCCGTTCAAGGACTTGAATATGTGTCTTGCTTCGGTGAGACAGTAATAATTCCACCATCCCCTGATGTACATATTCAATTTATCAATGATCTGGGGAAGACTTAGACCACAGTTCCGGTTTGTTAATTCTCGAACCCTTTCTTTGAAGCGCTCGATTGTTTTCCGGTGTATGCGGATCTTGGTCTTGCCGCACATACTGATAAATGTGTAGCCGAGAAATTTGTCCAGCCATGGTCGGCTGACCTTGCTTTTCTCTTCATTGACCTTGAGCCTGAGCTTTACGGTTATAAAACGTTTAACACTTTTCATAACACGTTCGGCCGCTTTCTTGCTCTTGAGATATATGACAAAGTCATCAGCGTATCTGACAAATTTATGCCCTCTTTTCTCCAACTCTTTATCCAGTTCATCCAAAACGATATTTGAAATCACTGGTGAAAGAGGGCCGCCTTGAGGAGTTCCTTCAGCGGCAGATACAACCACCCCGTCGATCATGACACCGGCTGTTAAGTAACTTCGGATAAGCTTGAGAACCCGCTTATCCTTTATTCTTTCAGCCAGACGGCTCATGAGGCGGTCATGGTTCACTCTGTCGAAAAATTTGGAAAGATCCATATTAACAGAGTGTGTATATCCTGAGAGCAGATAAACTTTGCCTTGGAGTATGGCATCATGCTGGGATCTTCCAGGTCTGAATCCATGACTGGACTCAGAAAAATGCGGGTCCCATATTTGCTGCAATATCTCGCTGACGGCTTGCTGGATCAAACGATCCAAAACTGTTGGAATGCCGAGCAGTCTTACTCCGCCATCGGGTTTAGGAATTTCTTTCCTTTTCACCGGTAATGGCTTGTAGTTTCCCTGCAGCAACTTTCCCTTAACTTTGGGCCAGTGGCGTCTGAGGTAACCCGGTAGTTGATCAACGGTCATGTTGTCGATTCCAGGTGCCCCTTTGTTGCTACGGACCCTTTTTAATGCTCTGAACATGTTTCCCCTTTCAAGGATAAATTCCATGAGTCGGGAACTTTCTGTCGGACTTTCGGTGATCTGTAACGCTGTGAACATTTCCATCTGCTGTGGCAATATGTCCATAAGTATACACCTCCTATTTGTCTCTATCATTTACCCGTACCATTCGGTCCGGGCACCGTTCGGGCCTTCACCGGGGTGAGTCCTCCGTGGAATTCACGGCTCGTTTTCCTGCGGCTACTATGCCCTCTGCTGACTTCTTCCATGCGGTCGGAGCAGGTTACCCTGCCCTCAGCCAATTTCTGCCGCACGCGGCATCCCAGGGCAGCATGGAAGATCTCCCGGGGTAAAACACACGTCTTTCAATACGTGGGTGCCGAGTATACGGACATTGCCTATAATGGATAGAGGACTTTACCTTGTGTTGCAGGCTCGTCCCGCAAATGCACGCCTAACTCGATTTCTGTACGTCACCCCGTACTTTTGTGCCACTCCGCCTCGGCGAAGCCACTGCCTTCCGGAGTACCGTCACCGGGACCCCGTTGTGATAACACTATGCCCTTCGCCTCCATCTGGCTGGGCTTGGGACTTGCCTTGACTTCCATAAAGGAAGATGCAGGCTCACCCTTAAGACGTGTGCCGTGCCCGGCACACAACCAGCGGGTGAACCGGACAGCAAGGGTCTCATTCTTTTTAAAGGTTGAAAAAACTTTTGAATGATGTGCTTTTAATTAACTTTTTTGGCAACCCTTGCTGCCCGTTACCCCAACGTTACATTTCAATGCAGACTATTCAAACTGGTTGAACAAAACTAATGGACACTATTTAATATGGCACAATACAAGGACAAAATTATAGGCTTCGTGGATATTCTCGGTTGGAAAAATTTAGTAGAAAGATCCGAGAAGAATTTAGGTGTTACCTTAAACGATTTATTATCTTATATTAAGGCTTTTACTACTTCAAAAACGGCGGCTGGAACTAACAACTATGAGCACACTATTTGTCCAGATAGCAAGAAAGTTAATGACAATTTAGACTTTCAAAAAACCCAAGTTTCAGACTGTGTGATATTGTCCAGTGAAAAATCCCCGGCTGGCGTTATCGCCTTACTCAAAGAATGTAATGCAATATCATACAATTTATTGTGTCATGGAATTATGTGTAGGGGGTACATAACAGTTGGTAAAATGCTGCACACCGAAGGGAATACAGTTATTGGCACAGGTTATCAGCATGCTCTTGCTATGGAAAAGGAATTTGGCTTGCCATTCATTGGAATCGACTCCAAAGTGAACGAATTCATCGAAAAGCATACAGACCGGTGTGTTCAAAAAACATATTCTAACCTAATTTTAAAGGACGCAGATTTTATTTCCCTATTTCCTTTTAGAGACCTAAGTGGTTCTTTTATAATAGGAAGTTTCATGGGAATTCCTTTCGATGCCAATAAATATCGAGATTCAAATCAAAAAACCCGTATTTTTATAGAAAAAGCCATTACACTTCTGATCAAGCACACAGATATTAAAAAAGATAAGGCTGTTGCAAAGACCAAAATTTATATCAAAGAACTTATCAAAGAGCTTCTTGGATGCCAAGAAACAGATCAGCTATTAGATCAATTAAATAAAGAATTTGAAACAAAATCAAAACTATAAAAATTGAGGTTAAATTTTTAATTGCTTGACAACAATTATAGCATTTAAGGTCGTTTATCCAAGAGAATGTAACAGGCGGGTGAACCGGACAGCAAGGGTCTCCTTCTTTTTAAAGATTGAAAAACTTTTAAATGATGTGCTTTCAATCGACTTTTTTGGAAACCCTTGCTGCCCGTTACCCAAGCGTTCGATGAGGTAAAAAATGGAAATTAGTGATCTTACTGGTCTTAGCAAACCACTGACAAGGTAAGCGGTAATTAAACCCCATCTACTAAGGCCTCCAGATTTCGCTTAATATCTCTTCTCAAAAAGGAGGTGTGTATTGAGCAAATCGTGGAAGAAAATAAACGAAGAAAAGGCAATATTCTGGAAAACACATATCGATCAATGGACTGAATCCCGCCTGTCCCAAATAGAGTACTGCCGCCAGAATGGCCTGAGGCCGAACAGGTTCACCTATTGGAAGATTAAATTCGGTAAACCAAATCAGCCCACAGGACTGGTTCAGGTTCCTGTGCCGACTCACTTTTGTCAAGCAGGGCTAAAACTGAATATAGGCCGGGAACTGCAAGTGGAAATCCCTGACGGTTTTAAGAAAGAAACCCTTGAGCAGGTGCTTTCTGTATTGAAGGCTGTCCAATGATGAATTTTCCGTCAGACACCAAG
Organism: Desulfobacula toluolica Tol2; assembly: GCF_000307105.1. Taxonomy (NCBI): domain Bacteria; kingdom Pseudomonadati; phylum Thermodesulfobacteriota; class Desulfobacteria; order Desulfobacterales; family Desulfobacteraceae; genus Desulfobacula; species Desulfobacula toluolica. Next base: position 3,632,839 of record NC_018645.1, on the reverse strand, counting down.
GTCTATCTATTCTTAGGCGCAACGGATATGCGCAAAGCTATTAACGGATTGTCCGTCATTGTCAGTGAACAGATGCAACTTGACATATTTTCCTCCAACTTGTTTGTATTCTGCAACCGGACGCAGACCATTTTAAAAATTTTATACTGGGATAAAAATGGCTTCTGTATGTGGCAGAAACGTCTTGAAAAAGACCGTTTCAAGTGGCCGAAAACATCTGACGATGTCATGAATATTACCAGTCGAGAGTTGTCCTGGTTAGTTGACGGCCTGAATATAAATCAGGCACATAAACCCTTGAAATATTCCATGATTTATTGATGTTAAAACTATGAAAAAGCCCGTGGTTATGGTATATACAGTCCATGACTAAAGGCAAGGTAAAAGGTAATCGGAATCTGGATGAAGTGAAGAAAATTGCTTGTGATTTGATTGATGAGAATCAAATCCTTAAAGAGCAGGTTAAATCACTTCAGAATATGATCTTTGGTCGCAAATCAGAGAAAACGCCTAAAGATGACGGGCAAATGTCTCTGTTCGATATGCCTGAACCCGAACTTCCTATCCTGGAAAAAGAGGAGGAAGACGTAACGATTGGTGAACATACCCGTAAAAAACGTGGCCGCAAGCCTTTACCCGCCGATCTTCCCCGTATAGATGTTATACATGAACTCAGCGAGGATGAAAGACAGTGCAACTGCGGTTGCCTTAAGGAACGCATCGGCCAGGAAGAGTCAGAACAACTGGACTATATCCCTGCCAAAGTAAGGGTACTTCGAAACATCCGGTATAAATACGCCTGCAAAAATTGTGAAGGTGTGGAAGACGACGGCCCCACCGTGTCAATTGCCAGGATGCCTGAACAGATTATCCCCAAAAGCATTGCTACCCCGGGCCTTCTGGCACATATTCTGACCGCAAAATTTGCAGATGCCCTGCCGTTTTACCGTCAGGAAAAGCAATTTACCAGGATCGGTATTGAACTTGGCCGGTCGACCATGTGTACATGGGCCATGAAAGTCGCTGACGCCTGTGATATTCTAATCGACATGATGCAAAAGGACATACTGGCAAGCCCGATGATTGGTGCTGATGAAACACCTCTTCTGGTCTTAAAGGGCCCCCGGAAATCAAAATCATATATGTGGATTTTTAGAGGTGGTCCGCCTGATATGCCAATTATTCAATTCCAATATCATCCGACACGATCCGGAGATGTTGCCGCATCATTTTTGAATGGATACAAAGGCATTGTTCAGACGGATGGCTATAAAGGATATGATTTTCTGGACAAAATAACAGATATCATTCATGTGGCATGCTGGACTCACGCCCGCAGGGGATTTAAAAATGTAACAAAAGCTGCAGGGAATAAAAAGAGTTCGTCGGGCAATGCCGGCACCGCTTTAAAGTATATCAGTCTGCTTTATAAAATTGAAAAAGAAGCCCGGGTGCAGGAATTAACGCCTGACCAATTATATGCTCGGAGGCAAAAAGAAGCGGTTCCAATTTTAGAAGAGTTCAAGAAATGGCTTGATGCAAGAGTGGAAAAAGTTCCTCCCAAAAGTCTGCTTGGCAAGGCGATCCATTATACTCTCAACCAATGGCACAGGCTCATCCAATACACGACCGACGGAATCATCAGGCCTGATAACAATCTGGTTGAAAATGCCATCCGACCTTTTGTGGTCGGACGAAAGAATTGGCTTTTCTCGGACACCGTTAAGGGTGCCCGGGCCAGTGCACTGATTTACAGCTTGATTGAAACAGCCAAATCAAATGGGCTGGAGCCATATTGGTATCTCAAATATCTGTTTGAACACTTGCCTGAGGCTATGACGGAAGATGATTTTAAGGCGTTGCTTCCATACAATGTCGATAAAAAACAGTTGGCTTGACCTTCCGCCCCCTGAGTGGGGTTAAAACATCGCTTACCAAACCACTGACAAGATTAATTGAGGTAGTATCATCAGGAATTGGAGCTGTTTTTCGACCTTACTTAATCAAACGAGATGCTGATGCTCATGCCTATGAAGCTAATAAGTTATCTGAAACTCTCAAAGGAATAGCAGAAAAGCAAAATTTACCTGTTGTTTATAAAAACGGTCCAGTTGAAATGTGGCAAAAACCGGAAGACAGTACTCTTATTTTATCTCAAGTAGACCTTACTGATCGCTGTTCAAATCGCATTGATTATCAAGAAAGGAAAAAGCAGGAAAATATTGAAAAAATTACTGCCACAGCTGCAAATGAGCTTGCCCATGAGACTGATGTTCCAAATGAGCCACCAGAAGAAGATTGGATTACACGTTTTTTTAACTGTGCCCAAGACATTAGCTCAGATGAAATGCAAGAGCTTTGGGGGCGTATCCTATCAGGTGAAATAAAGAAACCTGGCTCATATTCTCTTCGTACTCTCGAATTTATCAAAAATCTTACAAAAAAAGAAGCACATACTTTTGAACAGGTAGCTAAGTTGGCGATTCAAATTCCTGGTGATACATGGGTCGTAATCGTTCACAATAAAACGTGGTTGAAAGATAATCGACAAATATTCCCCATGCATCAGTTTCTTTTAGGAGAACTTGGAGTTATGTACCCTTCAGATCTTAGTTTCAATGCTTTTGAAGATTCAAAAACTACTGAAATAGCACTTTTTTCCGATGCTCACCTATTATTACTAAAACGGGGTGAAATAAAAACTAAAGTTCAGATTCCAATATGGAAATTTACTGGGATTGGAAAAGAGTTACTCTCGCTGACGCAAAAGCCTCTTGACGAACAATATTTTAATTATATTGGGAAATTTTTTATACAAAAGAAGGGGAAAGCGTTGATTGCAAAAATCAAGTCAAGGCTTCCTGATGGCAGAGTGGCATACGACATAGCAAAAGAAATTAAAATCGAACCAGCGAGTGAACCGGACGGCAAGGGTCTGCTTTTTTTGAAAGATTGAAAAATTTTTAAATGATGTGCTTTTGATGAACTTTTTTGGAAACCCTTGCCGCCCGTTACCCAACCGTTATCTGAAAAAGGAGAGACCTATGAAAGCATATGGAATAATTCAAAAATTTTCTTGTTTTTTGTTTATACTTTTTATTTCGGCATGCGTAACGGGTATGCCCGGAATGCCAGGTGCAATTTCTGAAAGCAAATCACAGTTTGATGGAACAAAACAAGTTTCGATGGAACCAGCATGGCTTTACAGCACTTATATTAAATTGGCATTATTCAAGAACTCAAAAATGAATAAAGATGATATTATAATGACAGCCGTTGTCAAAGGAGCACATAACTTTGCCAAAGACGCTTCTCTTCATTTCAACGTTGATGGTGAAATAATTAGTTTTAATTCTGTTGATAGCTTAACTGACATCAACACTTCATCTGGTTTTGTCGGTAACGGGCTCTATATCCCTCCGTCGAATTGGTCATCACAGGATTATGTAGTAGGCAAAGAATTTATAAACAAAATAATCAATGCCAATAAGGTCATCGTGAAAATTGATTTAAGAAAATCATATATTGAAGGTGTATTTTCACACGATGGGCCTACTACTGCAAGGCCAGCTTTTAGAAAATTCTTAAAGAGAATAGAAACATTACAGTGACCATATAACGTATTTACCTGTAATCACATAACAGGCGGGTGAACCGGACAGCAAGGGTCTCCTTCTTTTTAAAGATTGAAAAAACTTTTGAACGATGTGCTTTCGATCAACTTTATTGGAAACCCTTGCTGCCCGTTACGTAAGCGATGTTTTAACCCCACTCAGGGGGCGGAAGGTCAAGCCAACTGTTTTTTATCGACATTGTATGGAAGCAACGCCTTAAAATCATCTTCCGTCATAGCCTCAGGCAAGTGTTCAAACAGATATTTGAGATACCAATATGGCTCCAGCCCATTTGATTTGGCTGTTTCAATCAAGCTGTAAATCAGTGCACTGGCCCGGGCACCCTTAACGGTGTCCGAGAAAAGCCAATTCTTTCGTCCGACCACAAAAGGTCGGATGGCATTTTCAACCAGATTGTTATCAGGCCTGATGATTCCGTCGGTCGTGTATTGGATGAGCCTGTGCCATTGGTTGAGAGTATAATGGATCGCCTTGCCAAGCAGACTTTTGGGAGGAACTTTTTCCACTCTTGCATCAAGCCATTTCTTGAACTCTTCTAAAATTGGAACCGCTTCTTTTTGCCTCCGAGCATATAATTGGTCAGGCGTTAATTCCTGCACCCGGGCTTCTTTTTCAATTTTATAAAGCAGACTGATATACTTTAAAGCGGTGCCGGCATTGCCCGACGAACTCTTTTTATTCCCTGCAGCTTTTGTTACATTTTTAAATCCCCTGCGGGCGTGAGTCCAGCATGCCACATGAATGATATCTGTTATTTTGTCCAGAAAATCATATCCTTTATAGCCATCCGTCTGAACAATGCCTTTGTATCCATTCAAAAATGATGCGGCAACATCTCCGGATCGTGTCGGATGATATTGGAATTGAATAATTGGCATATCAGGCGGACCACCTCTAAAAATCCACATATATGATTTTGATTTCCGGGGGCCCTTTAAGACCAGAAGAGGTGTTTCATCAGCACCAATCATCGGGCTTGCCAGTATGTCCTTTTGCATCATGTCGATTAGAATATCACAGGCGTCAGCGACTTTCATGGCCCATGTACACATGGTCGACCGGCCAAGTTCAATACCGATCCTGGTAAATTGCTTTTCCTGACGGTAAAACGGCAGGGCATCTGCAAATTTTGCGGTCAGAATATGTGCCAGAAGGCCCGGGGTAGCAATGCTTTTGGGGATAATCTGTTCAGGCATCCTGGCAATTGACACGGTGGGGCCGTCGTCTTCCACACCTTCACAATTTTTGCAGGCGTATTTATACCGGATGTTTCGAAGTACCCTTACTTTGGCAGGGATATAGTCCAGTTGTTCTGACTCTTCCTGGCCGATGCGTTCCTTAAGGCAACCGCAGTTGCACTGTCTTTCATCCTCGCTGAGTTCATGTATAACATCTATACGGGGAAGATCGGCGGGTAAAGGCTTGCGGCCACGTTTTTTACGGGTATGTTCACCAATCGTTACGTCTTCCTCCTCTTTTTCCAGGATAGGAAGTTCGGGTTCAGGCATATCGAACAGAGACATTTGCCCGTCATCTTTAGGCGTTTTCTCTGATTTGCGACCAAAGATCATATTCTGAAGTGATTTAACCTGCTCTTTAAGGATTTGATTCTCATCAATCAAATCACAAGCAATTTTCTTCACTTCATCCAGATTCCGATTACCTTTTACCTTGCCTTTAGTCATGGACTGTATATACCATAACCACGGGCTTTTTCATAGTTTTAACATCAATAAATCATGGAATATTTCAAGGGTTTATGTGCCTGATTTATATTCAGGCCGTCAACTAACCAGGACAACTCTCGACTGGTAATATTCATGACATCGTCAGATGTTTTCGGCCACTTGAAACGGTCTTTTTCAAGACGTTTCTGCCACATACAGAAGCCATTTTTATCCCAGTATAAAATTTTTAAAATGGTCTGCGTCCGGTTGCAGAATACAAACAAGTTGGAGGAAAATATGTCAAGTTGCATCTGTTCACTGACAATGACGGACAATCCGTTAATAGCTTTGCGCATATCCGTTGCGCCTAAGAATAGATAGACCTTGGTGTCTGACGGAAAATTCATCATTGGACAGCCTTCAATACAGAAAGCACCTGCTCAAGGGTTTCTTTCTTAAAACCGTCAGGGATTTCCACTTGCAGTTCCCGGCCTATATTCAGTTTTAGCCCTGCTTGACAAAAGTGAGTCGGCACAGGAACCTGAACCAGTCCTGTGGGCTGATTTGGTTTACCGAATTTAATCTTCCAATAGGTGAACCTGTTCGGCCTCAGGCCATTCTGGCGGCAGTACTCTATTTGGGACAGGCGGGATTCAGTCCATTGATCGATATGTGTTTTCCAGAATATTGCCTTTTCTTCGTTTATTTTCTTCCACGATTTGCTCAATACACACCTCCTTTTTGAGAAGAGATATTAAGCGAAATCTGGAGGCCTTAGTAGATGGGGTTTAATTACCGCTTACTGTATTCTTACTTCCCAGAATTGTTTACAATCGCAAATGACCGGCCACCTACAAAATTCACCTACTATTACTATAGCATCGTTACTTTTACGACTTTGGGTTTTGGTGATATTGTTCCGAACGATATCAAATCTGAAATAATAATTACAATTGAAGTGATTCTCGGCTATATCATGTTGGGAGGCCTAATAAGCATTTTTGCAACGAAATTTATTCCCAAAGAGTAGTCGTATGATCGAAACTTAACCAGCGTGTGAACCGGACGGCAAGGGTCTCCTTCTTTTTAAAGGTTGAAAAAACTTTTAATGATGTGCTTTCAATGAACTTTATTGGAAACCCTTGCCGCCCGTTACCCAAACGTTAGAGTGCGACACGAGGTTACGTTATTGGCTGTTTGGCGGGGCTTTCACAAGCTTCGACCAAACCCGGCATTCTCCTGCCGGTACCCTAGGAGGCATGCTTCACCGGTGCATTCGGTGTTGGTATGAAGCCCTTTCGACAAAGTACCAAATTCTGCGCAAGCAGAAGGGGTGGAAATCGTGAGACAGACACCCTCCGGGAAGCCTTATCCGGGTGAGGGCCAGGGTTCGGATGATATGATCAGCATAAGCAAATGTTTGCAGCGCCGTGATTAGGAACAAGCTAAAAAGGCTGTTAAGCTTGAACCAAAAGGTGAGCGGTCAGGGTATGGGTCTTCTGACTGCCCATACGGAGATGTTGCGTCGCCGGTGTAGAGAACAGATCTAAGTCATCCATAATCGGCAATAACGTAGAACGTGGAAACCCCGTATCTTCGCCTGGAGTATCAGGCAGGTGAAACCGCAAGGCACACTGTTGGGGGTGCGGGAGTAAGATGTAGGAAAAAGCGAATGCCATCCTGTAATGGGGTGGATACGGATTGATATCAATCGTCAGATTGATTACATTATCTGGTCCGAAAGGAAGCTGACGTCCGGCGGGTGTGTTTACAGTCACACTCGGACAGGTGTTTCCTTGAGAGAGAATTTGGAGAATCTTTAAAGGCTGGAAAGCAAATGACGGCGACCATTTGGTCAGCTGGTGCACCAACCAGCAAATATACGAAAATATATTTGTTAAAAGACTGTAAATGCGTATCTCAAAGGCTGTTAAGAAGATAATGTATGGCAATCACTGTAAATTGCTAAAAAGACATTATACAATAATAGCCGGGCGGGCCCTGCAAGGCTTTGCCTTTGAAATGCTTGAGCCGTATGACGGGAAACTGTCACGTACGGTTCTGAGGGGGGAAAGAGGCCGTAAGGCCTCTTTTCTACCCGATAGGAATCAGAAGAAAGCGTTATGAGTTTATTTTTATGCATATTAAGTGATTCTATCATTTTTATAGCTCTTCATGTCAGCCTTATCATTCTTTAACAGATGGTTTCAGAATAAAGTATAATATCTTCGCAGCCGAAAGAAGAATGAGCTAAAAAAGCCTTTTAATCAAGTAAATTCAGCCGATGCAAAAAACCGCGCGGATGATTAGAGACGTTAAATATAAATATAAAAACAATCGGAATCATCATGTTCAAAATAACTCAGAATGGAAAAAACAGAATAGATATTGAATTGAGTGGCAAATTAGATTCTAAAGAAATGAAAATTGCCCTTGATGAATTAGAAGAGAAATCAAAGATTATAGAAAACGGTAAAATGCTATACGATGTTATTGATTTTCACATTCCGTCAATCGGTGCCATTGTAATAGAATTTTCAAGGCTTCCTTCAATGTTCGGACTTATAAAGAAATTCTCTAAAGCAGCCGTACTCACAGATAAAAATTGGATAAAAAATGTCAGTGAATTAGAGGGAGCCCTAATACCTGGTCTTGAAATCAAAGCCTTTTCTAAAGAGGAGAAAAAAGATGCAGAGGCTTGGTTGAATGATTAAAAACAAAAGATAAACAATCAAGCTAAAAACATGCTCACGTCGCACTAACTCTGGATCGTGACGCTTAGTAAAAATTGGGTGAGCGATATACGCAGATGTAAAGCTCATCATCAATATTCGATCAATCATGAGTAAAATCATTAAATAATGGTGGTGGGGCTTATTCGAGCGTTTTTTTTTCTAACAGGCGGGTGAACCGGACAGCAAGGGTCTCCTTCTTTTTAAAGATTGAAAAACTTTTAAATGATGTGCTTTCAATCGACTTTTTTGGAAACCCTTGCTGCCCGTTACCCAAGCGTTCTCTTTTAATCGTCAAATTTTAATATGCTTGACTAAGTTCACATATTTGTATACTTTATATTTATGAGATTGATATCATTTTACAAGACCACCTCAGGCAAATGTCCCGTTGAAGATCACTTGGAATCACTCTCAGATACTCAGGTCACCAAAATTACTTGGGTTCTGAAATTAATACGAGAAACACAAAACATCTCAACCAAATATTTTAAGAAACTGGTCAACACAGATGATATATGGGAAGTAAGAGTTAGTGTTGGAAAGAATATTTTCCGCCTTCTTGGTTTTATACAGGATCAAGAATTAATAATTTTGACAAATTCTTTTCAAAAGAAAACTCAGAAAACCCCAAGGAAAGAAATTAAATTGGCAGAAAATAGAAAGAAAGATTATTTGAGCAGGAGGTAATTATGGATGACCTTGATAAATATATTGAGAAAAGAAAAAAAGAGAGTCCTGCATTTGCTCAAAACTATGATAAGGGCTATGAGCAGTTCAAAATTGGCGCTCTTCTTAAACAGGCTCGACTTGATGCAGGGCTTACTCAAGCACAAGTAGCAAATAAATTAAAAACTGGCAAATCTGCAATTTCAAGAATTGAGAATCATGCTGAAGATATTCGTCTGTCAACTCTTGTAAACTATGCACAAGCTTTGGGAAAGAGCCTAAAATTAGAAGTGGCATAATCAAACACAAGAGAACAGGCGGGTGAACCGGACAGCAAGGGTCTCCTTCTTTTTAAAGGTTAAAAAACTTTTAAATGATGTGCTTTCAATCGACTTTTTTGGAAACCCTTGCTGCCCGTTACCCAAGCGTTAGAATAAATATCAAATATCAAATGAATCTTATAAATCAAATAACAACATACAAAACGAATGAACAAATGTTTTGGAATTTAAACCCTCATACAAATCCTTTGAGCCATTCGACAATGCTTTTTGCTTATTACTGTGACAACTCATTTTATCCGATAGGGACTATTTTTTTTGTTGGTAATTTTGGGATAATGCTTTCAGCCTCTCATGTATTTGATGAGGGTTTATCAAAGTCAAATCACAATCAACAAGTAGCTGATTTGCTTGCAAAAGGAAAGTATCACGTTGATGTAAAAGGTGATTTAGGCTTTGCAGCAATTCGATTTAATTCCAAAAACGACACTGTATCTAATATTACATTTATTAGTATTGAACATATTGCTGCTTGTGTGCCCGGAGATATCTTTTATGCATCCCCAGTTTATCATGATTCTCTGATTCCAATTGAATATTTGTCGATAAAACCAACTATGCCTGAAATTGGAACAAAAGTATTTTCATGTGGGTATACAAATTTCGATTATGACCGTAAAAATGGCTTGCCCTTGGATGAAATCAAGAGTGGAAGGTTTAATTGGCGAGACAATCTTTCTTTTGACTTTGCTGTCTATGAAGGTGAGATCACGAATATATACGTTAATAAATTTGTAAAAAGCTACCTAAATGCACCATGTTTTTCCGTTAATTATAAAATTCCACCAGGATTAAGTGGAGGACCAACATTAACAAAGAATGGATTCGTTTGTGGTGTAAATTCAGCTAGTTTAGTTAATGAAAGCTTGATCTCATTGATATATCCCTCGATTTTTACAAGTTTAAAAACAACCATGAGAATTGGAGGTTTAACGCTTAACAAAATTGCTCCAATTTGCGACCACATGAGTTTTGGAAATATTTCAACAGACGGTAGTGAAAAAGATATCAAATACTCAATTGAACACGACAGCTTATGTGTTTATCATAAATGGTTCAAGTATTTAGATAATCAAATATATGAAAATAAATATGATGAAGAATCTGGAATTTTTGCAAAACCCAGGGCCAGGAACAAAAAAATATCTATCGGGATAGGACCCCCCATCACTGAGGAGCCCTCCCACACCACCGGACATACGGATCGCGTATCCGGCGGTTCGGCTGATCAGGCAGATTAGTTCCCGGGCAGAAATAATCCAAGAGAAAGGAAATATTTGTTTGGCAGAGCCATGACAACCCATTTAACCCTGCTCATGCGCCAGTGTTTCTTGCGGGAATTTCCGCAAGTGACGGCATATTGAAACGGTATGCCTCGTTTAAGCAGGTTCCGGATTTTCGTTCCGGGATTTTTCCACTGTTTCCATACAACACATCTCAAGCGGCGGATAATCCAGCCGTTCAAGGACTTGAATATGTGTCTTGCTTCGGTGAGACAGTAATAATTCCACCATCCCCTGATGTACATATTCAATTTATCAATGATCTGGGGAAGACTTAGACCACAGTTCCGGTTTGTTAATTCTCGAACCCTTTCTTTGAAGCGCTCGATTGTTTTCCGGTGTATGCGGATCTTGGTCTTGCCGCACATACTGATAAATGTGTAGCCGAGAAATTTGTCCAGCCATGGTCGGCTGGCCTTGCTTTTCTCTTCATTGACCTTGAGCCTGAGCTTTACGGTTATAAACCGTGTAACACTTTTCATAACACGTTCGGCCGCTTTCTTGCTCTTGAGATATATGACAAAGTCATCAGCGTATCTGACAAATTTATGCCCTCTTTTCTCCAACTCTTTATCCAGTTCATCCAAAACGATATTTGAAATCACTGGTGAAAGAGGGCCGCCTTGAGGAGTTCCTTCAGCGGCAGATACAACCACCCCGTCGATCATGACACCGGCTGTTAAGTAACTTCGGATAAGCTTGAGAACCCGCTTATCCTTTATTCTTTCAGCCAGACGGCTCATGAGGCGGTCATGGTTCACTCTGTCGAAAAATTTGGAAAGATCCATATTAACAGAGTGTGTATATCCTGAGAGCAGATAAACTTTGCCTTGGAGTATGGCATCATGCTGGGATCTTCCAGGTCTGAATCCATGACTGGACTCAGAAAAATGCGGGTCCCATATTTGCTGCAATATCTCGCTGACGGCTTGCTGGATCAAACGATCCAAAACTGTTGGAATGCCGAGCAGTCTTACTCCGCCATCGGGTTTAGGAATTTCTTTCCTTTTCACCGGTAATGGCTTGTAGTTTCCCTGCAGCAACTTTCCCTTAACTTTGGGCCAGTGGCGTCTGAGGTAACCCGGTAGTTGATCAACGGTCATGTTGTCGATTCCAGGTGCCCCTTTGTTGCTACGGACCCTTTTTAATGCTCTGAACATGTTTCCCCTTTCAAGGATAAATTCCATGAGTCGGGAACTTTCTGTCGGACTTTCGGTGATCTGTAACGCTGTGAACATTTCCATCTGCTGTGGCAATATGTCCATAAGTATACACCTCCTATTTGTCTCTATCATTTACCCGTACCATTCGGTCCGGGCACCGTTCGGGCCTTCACCGGGGTGAGTCCTCCGTGGAATTCACGGCTCGTTTTCCTGCGGCTACTATGCCCTCTGCTGACTTCTTCCATGCGGTCGGAGCAGGTTACCCTGCCCTCAGCCAATTTCTGCCGCACGCGGCATCCCAGGGCAGCATGGAAGATCTCCCGGGGTAAAACACACGTCTTTCAATACGTGGGTGCCGAGTATACGGACATTGCCTATAATGGATAGAGGACTTTACCTTGTGTTGCAGGCTCGTCCCGCAAATGCACGCCTAACTCGATTTCTGTACGTCACCCCGTACTTTTGTGCCACTCCGCCTCGGCGAAGCCACTGCCTTCCGGAGTACCGTCACCGGGACCCCGTTGTGATAACACTATGCCCTTCGCCTCCATCTGGCTGGGCTTGGGACTTGCCTTGACTTCCATAAAGGAAGATGCAGGCTCACCCTTAAGACGTGTGCCGTGCCCGGCACACAACAGGCGGGTGAACCGGACAGCAAGGGTCTCCTTCTTTTTAAAGGTTGAAAAAACTTTTGAATGATGTGCTTTCAATTAACTTTTTTGGAAACCCTTGCTGCCCGTTACCCAAGCGTTATGCTCAGCTTAGCTACTGACTAAAGCGGGACAGTTTGAACCGATAGATGAGAATCTTTCAGCGTGTAAGCCTCAGAAACAAGCCCTTTCAGAAGATCCTTATTCTACGGGGTGTTCTAGCTTAAAATGATAGCCCTCAGTTTAAAATAATACGTTAAGGATATTAATGAGTAAAAAATATAAAAAGAAAAAACAAGTGTTTTCACAGATCTACTGTGATGATTGCGGTGAGTTACTTAATCGTAGATCGACATCTGATCTAATATGGGTAAGGGAAAAAACTAACATGCCAAATCTTCCAGCATTCTGCGATGATTGCAGGCATAAACTTAAAAATAGATTAAAAGGATATTGGCACGGTCTAATAGGACATAGAACAAACAAAACCGCATAACAAATAAAGGATTAGTAACCGTGCCGAGGCACGAGGCTCGGTACTAATCCTATGGTTCAAGAAGCCGCGGATCAATAGGGGGAAAGGTTAACGATTTGCTGGATGTGTTTATGACAAGATGTGATTAAAATATCAAAAGATGGCCTTTATCCTGATGTAAAAATCAAAATTCAGGTCGTTTTCAGCCCTTAAAACCCAGGTCAAAAATTAAAATACCGTCAATTTGGCGTACGGATACTGAAGCATGTCGATAGTCATTTATCAGGCTGTTTTTAAAGTCGAGCAACACCGGGTAGTCAGTTTTGTGAAGTTATCCGGGCCTGCCTCTTGGTTCCGGCTTTGCAAAGAAAATAAATTTCAAATCATGCCCGCAATGGCTGCATTTAATACCCGGTATTTCAAGTTCCGGGATTTTAATAAAAAGAGCAATAATGTCATGGATGAATGAGATGAGTTCACGGATTTTTTCTATGGACAATGCGCTGTTGGGATTGAGAAATCCATAATGTCTAATTTTCATAAACCCTTTGGGAAGAACATGCTGCAAGAACCGTCGGATAAACTCCATGGCATCCAATGCCATAGTTTTCCACTTCTTTTTTTCACGGTCTTTATACAAAAATTTGATGACGCCATTTTCAATGCTTTTAATACGATTATTGGAGATGGCAACCCGGAACACATATCTTGAAAGATAGCGCAGGGAATTTTGTCCCTGCCCCACGGCCTGGCTGTCAATCACCCATTGCTGTTTCCATACTGCGGAATCAATTTTATCGAGCAGCCCGGCTTTTTTTATGGCATCTTTGAATTTGGCTTTAAAAATGACCGCCAGAGGTTTTGTGTGAACAAACAGATCCTGTCTGGAAGAAAGCCATTGGTCATTATCAGATAAAGCACCTCCGGGAATTATTATATGCAAATGTGGATGATACTGAAGCATGCCGCCCCATGTGTGGAGGGCTGCCAGATATCCGATTCGATCAGATCCGATAAACCGTGTATCTTGTGCCAGTTTTTTCAGGGCTTCATTGGTGCATGAAAACAGGGCACCATAAGATAATTTTTGATGAGACCTTACAACATCCCGCAGGCCCTGGGGAAGTGTAATGGTTAACAGGAAATAATAGGTCGGCAGCAGCTTTTTCATCTGCTGATCCAGCCATTGGTCCGCTTTACTCTGCTGACAGTTGGGACAATGACGATTGCCGCAGCAGCAGTGAATAAAATGCAGATTACGGCAGTCATCACATTCATACACCATTGTTCCAAAGGAACCCTTTCTGCAGGCACTGATATCCCGTATGGTTTTTTTATGAGACTTCGGCATTCGATCTCCATAAAGTGTCAGATATTTCGGCCCATACATTTGGAAGATTTTTTGAACAGCACTCATGACAACACCCCCTGCATGACTTTGGAAACTTTGTCATTGGAATCAACTTGGGCCTGTGTGGTCACATGCAGATAAATCATGGTGCTTTTAAGGGTTTTATGGCCTAATATTTTTTGCACATGGCGTATGGGGATATTAGCTTCCAGCAAATGCGTCGCATAGGCATGGCGGAAGACATGAGGGTGAACATGTTTTTTAAACTTCAGGCGTTTCAAAGTAGATCGCAAAACGCCTTGAACCCCACTGTCACTGACATGATTTTTGGCATATTGAGCGTCCTTACCGCCATTGCGGCCCAAAGCAGGGAATATCCATTTTGAATTGCGATGGGTTTTATAGTATTTGCGCAACGTCAACAGGGTTATTTTGGGTAAAGGCACCGTCCTGTCCATGGCACCCTTTCCACCGTGAATATGCACAAGTCCCCTGTCGGAAAGAATATCTTTGACCTGAAGTGTTGTTGCCTCCCTTAAACGCAGTCCCATGGAATATAATGTCAAATAAAATGCATGACTTTGCACAGTGGGAAGGGCATAAATAATCTTTCTGACTTCCTCCAGACTCAGAATAGTCGGTAAGGTCTGCTCACGCTTCCATTTGATGTCGTTGAAAATGTTCCAGGACCGGACCAGCGTTTTGGTAAAAAAATGCTGAATACCAGAGTAACTGATCCGCAGAGTAGCAGCGCTCCAGCCGAATTCATTCTGGCAGCAAAGCCAGTATTGACGGAGCTGTTCTTCAGTGATATCTTCTAATGGTTTATTGTAAAAGCGCTGTAGTCTTAAAACCGAACTGGTATAGGATTGAATGCTCCTTTTTGCATAACCGGCAAGTTGGAGATCTTCTTTAAAACGTTTGATTAAATTGCTCATGGTATCTTCCTTTTTTCTTTAACCTTGTCGGGTGAAGATACCGACCTGCAAGCCGGTAACAAGATACCATGAGCAATGGAATTGAACAATGATGATACGGCTTAATCTGCCGCGTAGCGGCTTACTTGAACCAGCGGGTGAACCGGACAGCAAGGGTCTCATTCTTTTTAAAGGTTGAAAAAACTTTTGAATGATGTGCTTTCAACGAGCTTTATTGGAAACCCTTGCCGCCCGTTACCCAATCGTTATACATGAAGGAGGCATCATGAGAAGGAACAAATATCGAGAAGCAATATTTTTTATTTTTATTGCAGTTGTACTGGTAACTGGATGTTCAACAAAGCATATCGCTCAAGCCCCATCAGGTAATCTGGCATCAATTTCAAATAACATATCTGAAATACACATTAATGGAGCTGGGCAAGGCGTGGATGATAGGTTGCTGCATGATTTAGAGAAGTACTTGAAAGCGAAATTGATCATTGCAGGTTTTGATATCGATGATGAAAAAGAAGGGATGACTCTTGCCGTTGATGTGAAGACTTTCTCTCCTGGGAATGCAGCGGCGAGGCTCATTATCGGGTTTGGCGCTGGTCGAGGGTCTTTGATTTATACTGCGAAATACATTTCATCAGACGGGAAAGTATTTGCAGAGATGGAAGGTCAAGAGCGTTTTACAGGGCTGGAAGTCGGGTTTAATAACGAATATGGAGGTGCCACGACTTTGCAGGGAGCTGATAAGGCTAGAAATGTTTTGGTCCAAGAGGCGGCAAAACATATCGTTGAATTAACTGCTTCAAGGTAGTAGCAACTATTTTAGAAAATTATGCCATAGGTTTTTATCAATATACATTCATTTTATTTCAAGTGTATATCGGGATAGGACCCCCCATCACTGAGGAGCCCTCCCACACCACCGGACATACGGATCGCGTATCCGGCGGTTCGGCTGATCAGGCAGATTAGTTCCCGGGCAGAAATAATCCAAGAGAAAGGAAATATTTGTTTGGCAGAGCCATGACAACCCATTTAACCCTGCTCATGCGCCAGTGTTTCTTGCGGGAATTTCCGCAAGTGACGGCATATTGAAACGGTATGCCTCGTTTAAGCAGGTTCCGGATTTTCGTTCCGGGATTTTTCCACTGTTTCCATACAACACATCTCAAGCGGCGGATAATCCAGCCGTTCAAGGACTTGAATATGTGTCTTGCTTCGGTGAGACAGTAATAATTCCACCATCCCCTGATGTACATATTCAATTTATCAATGATCTGGGGAAGACTTAGACCACAGTTCCGGTTTGTTAATTCTCGAACCCTTTCTTTGAAGCGCTCGATTGTTTTCCGGTGTATGCGGATCTTGGTCTTGCCGCACATACTGATAAATGTGTAGCCGAGAAATTTGTCCAGCCATGGTCGGCTGACCTTGCTTTTCTCTTCATTGACCTTGAGCCTGAGCTTTACGGTTATAAACCGTGTAACACTTTTCATAACACGTTCGGCCGCTTTCTTGCTCTTGAGATATATGACAAAGTCATCAGCGTATCTGACAAATTTATGCCCTCTTTTCTCCAACTCTTTATCCAGTTCATCCAAAACGATATTTGAGATCACTGGTGAAAGAGGGCCGCCTTGAGGAGTTCCTTCAGCGGCAGATACAACCACCCCGTCGATCATGACACCGGCTGTTAAGTAACTTCGGATAAGCTTGAGAACCCGCTTATCCTTTATTCTTTCAGCCAGACGGCTCATGAGGCGGTCATGGTTCACTCTGTCGAAAAATTTGGAAAGATCCATATTAACAGAGTGTGTATATCCTGAGAGCAGATAAACTTTGCCTTGGAGTATGGCATCATGCTGGGATCTTCCAGGTCTGAATCCATGACTGGACTCAGAAAAATGCGGGTCCCATATTTGCTGCAATATCTCGCTGACGGCTTGCTGGATCAAACGATCCAAAACTGTTGGAATGCCGAGCAGTCTTACTCCGCCATCGGGTTTAGGAATTTCTTTCCTTTTCACCGGTAATGGCTTGTAGTTTCCCTGCAGCAACTTTCCCTTAACTTTGGGCCAGTGGCGTCTGAGGTAACCCGGTAGTTGATCAACGGTCATGTTGTCGATTCCAGGTGCCCCTTTGTTGCTACGGACCCTTTTTAATGCTCTGAACATGTTTCCCCTTTCAAGGATAAACTCCATGAGTCGGGAACTTTCTGTCGGACTTTCGGTGATCTGTAACGCTGTGAACATTTCCATCTGCTGTGGCAATATGTCCATAAGTATACACCTCCTATTTGTCTCTATCATTTACCCGTACCATTCGGTCCGGGCACCGTTCGGGCCTTCACCGGGGTGAGTCCTCCGTGGAATTCACGGCTCGTTTTCCTGCGGCTACTATGCCCTCTGCTGACTTCTTCCATGCGGTCGGAGCAGGTTACCCTGCCCTCAGCCAATTTCTGCCGCACGCGGCATCCCAGGGCAGCATGGAAGATCTCCCGGGGTAAAACACACGTCTTTCAATACGTGGGTGCCGAGTATACGGACATTGCCTATAATGGATAGAGGACTTTACCTTGTGTTGCAGGCTCGTCCCGCAAATGCACGCCTAACTCGATTTCTGTACGTCACCCCGTACTTTTGTGCCACTCCGCCTCGGCGAAGCCACTGCCTTCCGGAGTACCGTCACCGGGACCCCGTTGTGATAACACTATGCCCTTCGCCTCCATCTGGCTGGGCTTGGGACTTGCCTTGACTTCCATAAAGGAAGATGCAGGCTCACCCTTAAGACGTGTGCCGTGCCCGGCACACAACAGGCGGGTGAACCGGACAGCAAGGGTCTCCTTCTTTTTAAAGGTTGAAAAAACTTTTGAATGATGTGCTTTTAATCAACTGATTGGAAACCCTTGCTGCCCGTTACCCAAGCGTTATACCCGTGTATCAAAAGTCACATATGCTTAAGGAGAAAATAAAATGTTTAGTACAGAATTTCTGATAACGTCACTTGTCGTTGTTCTGATACCAGGTACGGGGGTGATTTATACGATTTCTAATGGCCTTTTCCTTGGTTGGCGAGCAAGTATTGCGGCTGCTTTTGGCTGCACAGCAGGAATTATACCGCATTTATCTGCAAGCATACTTGGATTATCTTTTATTATTCATATGAGTGCTCTCGCATTCCAAGTTATCAAATTAGCAGGTGCTGCGTATTTGTTGTATTTAGCTTGGGCTATGTGGAGAGAAACAGGCTCATTAAAATTCGACTCGCCTTCAACAAAGATTGGATTATGGCAAATAGTCAGAAGAGGATTTTTGATCAACATTCTCAATCCAAAACTTTCTATATTTTTTTTAGCTTTCTTACCTCTTTTTGTAAATCCAAATGCTTCCTCGCCAACTTTAAATATGGTTCTTCTCAGTTTAATGTTCATGGCCATGACTTTAGTCGTATTCATATTTTATGGTATTTCGGCAAATGGTGTTCGTAGATACGTAGTTAATTCACCCAGGATCATTATTTGTTTACAACGTACCTTTGCTGCCACCTTTGCAGCACTTGGAATAAAGCTCGCTATGACAGACCAATAAAAAGAATCAGAAATCAATGGCATATCGGGATAGGACCCCCCATCACTGAGGAGCCCTCCCACACCACCGGACATACGGATCGCGTATCCGGCGGTTCGGCTGATCAGGCAGATTAGTTCCCGGGCAGAAATAATCCAAGAGAAAGGAAATATTTGTTTGGCAGAGCCATGACAACCCATTTAACCCTGCTCATGCGCCAGTGTTTCTTGCGGGAATTTCCGCAAGTGACGGCATATTGAAACGGTATGCCTCGTTTAAGCAGGTTCCGGATTTTCGTTCCGGGATTTTTCCACTGTTTCCATACAACACATCTCAAGCGGCGGATAATCCAGCCGTTCAAGGACTTGAATATGTGTCTTGCTTCGGTGAGACAGTAATAATTCCACCATCCCCTGATGTACATATTCAATTTATCAATGATCTGGGGAAGACTTAGACCACAGTTCCGGTTTGTTAATTCTCGAACCCTTTCTTTGAAGCGCTCGATTGTTTTCCGGTGTATGCGGATCTTGGTCTTGCCGCACATACTGATAAATGTGTAGCCGAGAAATTTGTCCAGCCATGGTCGGCTGACCTTGCTTTTCTCTTCATTGACCTTGAGCCTGAGCTTTACGGTTATAAACCGTGTAACACTTTTCATAACACGTTCGGCCGCTTTCTTGCTCTTGAGATATATGACAAAGTCATCAGCGTATCTGACAAATTTATGCCCTCTTTTCTCCAACTCTTTATCCAGTTCATCCAAAACGATATTTGAGATCACTGGTGAAAGAGGGCCGCCTTGAGGAGTTCCTTCAGCGGCAGATACAACCACCCCGTCGATCATGACACCGGCTGTTAAGTAACTTCGGATAAGCTTGAGAACCCGCTTATCCTTTATTCTTTCAGCCAGACGGCTCATGAGGCGGTCATGGTTCACTCTGTCGAAAAATTTGGAAAGATCCATATTAACAGAGTGTGTATATCCTGAGAGCAGATAAACTTTGCCTTGGAGTATGGCATCATGCTGGGATCTTCCAGGTCTGAATCCATGACTGGACTCAGAAAAATGCGGGTCCCATATTTGCTGCAATATCTCGCTGACGGCTTGCTGGATCAAACGATCCAAAACTGTTGGAATGCCGAGCAGTCTTACTCCGCCATCGGGTTTAGGAATTTCTTTCCTTTTCACCGGTAATGGCTTGTAGTTTCCCTGCAGCAACTTTCCCTTAACTTTGGGCCAGTGGCGTCTGAGGTAACCCGGTAGTTGATCAACGGTCATGTTGTCGATTCCAGGTGCCCCTTTGTTGCTACGGACCCTTTTTAATGCTCTGAACATGTTTCCCCTTTCAAGGATAAACTCCATGAGTCGGGAACTTTCTGTCGGACTTTCGGTGATCTGTAACGCTGTGAACATTTCCATCTGCTGTGGCAATATGTCCATAAGTATACACCTCCTATTTGTCTCTATCATTTACCCGTACCATTCGGTCCGGGCACCGTTCGGGCCTTCACCGGGGTGAGTCCTCCGTGGAATTCACGGCTCGTTTTCCTGCGGCTACTATGCCCTCTGCTGACTTCTTCCATGCGGTCGGAGCAGGTTACCCTGCCCTCAGCCAATTTCTGCCGCACGCGGCATCCCAGGGCAGCATGGAAGATCTCCCGGGGTAAAACACACGTCTTTCAATACGTGGGTGCCGAGTATACGGACATTGCCTATAATGGATAGAGGACTTTACCTTGTGTTGCAGGCTCGTCCCGCAAATGCACGCCTAACTCGATTTCTGTACGTCACCCCGTACTTTTGTGCCACTCCGCCTCGGCGAAGCCACTGCCTTCCGGAGTACCGTCACCGGGACCCCGTTGTGATAACACTATGCCCTTCGCCTCCATCTGGCTGGGCTTGGGACTTGCCTTGACTTCCATAAAGGAAGATGCAGGCTCACCCTTAAGACGTGTGCCGTGCCCGGCACACAACAGGCGGGTGAACCGGACAGCAAGGGTCTCCTTCTTTTTAAAGGTTGAAAAACTTTTAAATGATGTGCTTCCAATTAACTTTATTGGAAACCCTTGCTGCCCGTTACCCAAGCGTTCAGCAACCGCAGTTTTGGAATTGATCCACTTTAGTATATAAAAAATTGGATCATTAGTATGCTCATAGATAGGATAATAATTAATATTGACTTTGGAAATGTATATTTATAATTTCTCATTTCAGAGAATTTGAATATTAACTTTTGGTAAAAAGTTAATATTCGGATATTTAAAGGGGTTATGGCTTTTATGATGTAAGAAGATACTGGAAGGAGGTAAACTGTTAAAACAGCTCCATTTTTATTGTGTCAAAAATTTAACGAGATTCATTGTTAAAAGGAAACAACAAGAAAGGTCTTGACATGGGGGCCACTTTATAAGAAAATTTTAGTTTTTTCTGTCCTCGAAGGACCGGGATCAGGCAGATCATTATTATAACTCTGATTTAGCACAATAATGGAGAACTCAAATGACATATCAAAATATTGTGGAACGGAAAATCATGTGGGGTGACCTGGATTCTGTGGGAATCGTGTTTTACCCCCGTTATTATGAATGGATCGACGCTTGCGGCCACCTTTTTTTTGAGTCTCTGGGCGTAAATTTGAACGATTTGATGGGAAAAAGGCAGATTGGGTTCGGACTGGTGGAGACCGGATGTCGCTATTTCAAACCGGGCCGTTATCATGAGACCATCCGGATCACCACCGGCATTGAAGAACTGACAGACAAGACCGTTCACCTGAATCACAGGATCACACTTGCATCGGATGACACACTAACGGTGGAAGGTTTTGAAAAGCGGATATGCATGGACCTTTCCAACCCTGATAATATCAGGGCCAGGGATATTCCAAAGGATGTGGTTGAGAAGATCAAAAGACAGTGATCCATGTCTATCTGAATATTAACTTTGTACAAAAAGTTAATATTCGGAGAAAGCTTAAAAACCCTTGTTAATAAAAACCCATGGTCTTTTTAACAGGATACTCTTGTTTTTCTTTAATTTTTGAATCTTAACAACATGACAAATTGAATTTGAACGTTTTAATGTCAGTAGACTTTATAATTTAAACTGAATGACAGCCTCTTTTAGCTATACAAAATTTTAAAGATAACCAGCGTGTGAACCGGACAGTAAGGGTCTCCTTCTTTTTAAAGGTTAAAAAAACTTTTGAATGATGTGCTTTCATTTAATTTTTTTGGAAACCCTTGCCGCCCGTTACCCAAACGTTAGTTTTGTTATTTCAAATGCCATTCAAATTTAAGATACGGCTTTGGCTTGATTTGAATATTAATAATTTCAAATATTTAGCTATTTTATAAAAAATATATTTAACCTGTTAATTTGATTGATAAAGAATGAGTAGCGTATGAAAAATAAGAAGTTACAATTCATGAGAATGATATTTATAGCATGGAGATAGGATTGCCCGATATAATGCTTTTTGTAAGTTTTTTTTTCTGTATTTCTCTTTGTATCTATAGTTTAAGATTTAAATTGACTCCCCTGAATTTCAGTTTTTCACTTTTTACAGCAGCAGCAGCTATTTATGCACTTGGTTATGCATTTGAGCGGATGAGCGTAAATTTGGAATCCATGCTTTTCTGGTCTAAATTTCAATATATCGGAATACCATTTATACCCGGATTATTAATAATCTTCACCTTATGCTATACAGGTTATGGGGAAAAAGTAACCTGTATTAGGAGTTTATTATTTTTTATAGTCCCATTTATCTCATTTGTTGCTAGGTGGACAAATCAGTATCACCAACTTTTTTATAAAAATCCTGCTGTCTTTAACTCTCATTTTGGGCCGATGTTGAGTTTCGAGGCAGGTATTTTTTATTTCATAAATATTATATATCTTCTCTATGCACTAAGTTATTGTACAGTTTTGTTTATTAAGTATTTTTTTAAAACAGCATTTGTGTACCGAATGCAGACGCTGTTGATTATGGTCGCATTGATTCTTCAATGGTTTACTTTACTGATTTATTTGGGCGGAATTGCTCCGAAACATTTTGATATTAACCCTTACATGTTTACAATCAGTGCGATTCTCTATGCGTCCGCCATCTATTGGTTTTCGCTTTTCAATATTGTTCCAGTTGCAAGGGATGTTGTATTTGATGAAATGAATGATGCCATACTTGTTGTTAATCCTGATTTACAACTGATTGATTTTAATAAACGTTGCTCTACGTTATTTAAGTCAATCAACGATAAAGCCATTGGAAAGAGTCTGGAGCAGCTTTTTGTTTTTCAGCCAGAAATAATAGACGGTATTAATAATTTTTCTATTGCAGGTATGGAAATTGTTTTAGAAACTGATACCAGCAAGGTCTTTTTAAAATTATCCTTAAAACAGATAAAAATCATAAACAAAAGCCATGTTTGTACAATTATCACATTTTACGATATTACCGAACAGCGAATGTTGATGCAAAGGCTTGAAAAATTGGCTGCGATTGATCCTTTGACTGGAGTTTTTAACAGACGTCAGTTTGAAATTCAGGCAGAGATTGAAATGAGGCGTTCGATCAGAATGAATACCCCGCTTTCAGTGTTGATGTTTGATATTGATCATTTCAAAAATGTAAATGATACTTGGGGGCATCAGTGTGGAGATCAAGTATTAAAAGAATTCGCTGCAACAATTGCAGCTAATATACGCGATGTCGACCATCTCGGAAGATTCGGAGGTGAAGAATTCATATTGATAATGCCAGAGTCGAATCGTAAGGTTGCCGCAACTATTTCTGAAAGGTTGAGGCAGGCCATTGAAAAAATGATTCTGAATTTAGACGGGAATATAACTGGAATAACCGTTAGTATAGGTGTCGCAGGAAGATGGAATGATGAAAATATCTCAATAGATTCACTTATCAAATATGCGGATAAGGCTTTGTATGCTGCAAAACAAAACGGACGAAACAGAGTCGAGATTGATTAGGAATGAGGACGAAATAACTTCCCCATCAAAAACTAATGAATCAAGATAGGATAATTATTTTAAATGTAAGGACAGTCGTTTTAAATCAAAAAACATTGCTCTGGTTTGCCTGGTTGCGTCTTTATTATTAAAAAATTGAAAGTCGTTTTTTTTATAAAAATTAACAACCTTTTCATTTTCATTGTTATACGCATCCACAGTTAGCAGTCGACAGCCGGTTCTATTATCATCCAGAAACATTCTTTTTATTAAATTAATCATGTGCCGACCCATATTTACGTTTTGAAAATCAATATGAATCCCAAGCCTTGCTATTTTAACAGCAGGATAGGCCGGGTATCGCTTTTTGTCTGCAAGGTCTTTGTAAAAATCCTGCCCTTTGATTTTCTCTTTCCTGACAGCATCATTACATAAACTTACCAAGCCGATGGGGAAGGGTAACTCCGATGAGGTATCTGTCAGTTGATATGTTTCTGTTAAAAGTTCCTCTCTGTGGGCAACTGCGTCTTCTTTGAAATATTCATTCAAATCGCAATCCCCACAGTCGAAGTTTTTAGATAAGTTAAAGTCGACTAATTTTGTTAAGAGCCACCCGTCTTCATTGATCCTATTTCTTGTATTGTGCGGCATACTGTTTGATTAATTTACGCGCTTTTTCAAGTTTGGGTGTGTCGACCAATGAAACCGGCCGTTTTAAATCGGCATCAAGACGTTTCTGGAATTCAACGGCTTCTTTGCCTTTTAAGACGGGGGTCGGTGCAATTGGTATCGCCATAACAACCTCCTTCTTTTTGATTCCTTTTTCGTTAATAATAACAACAATAGCATAAAATGCAATCGTATAAAATCCCAGCCGTTATAAAATAGAGTATCAATTGTGTCAATAAAAAATGTATTTATGACATACAATTTAACCGGCCCCTTTTCAGGGTTCAGCCGTATTCTTGAATATATCGAATAGCTTTGTCCTGAGTTTATTTATTTATTTTCATTGTATAAAAGAGTATATATTGTTAATGTGCATTATCTTTTACGATAAATTAATTGGAGTAATAAAAGATGAATCTCAAAAACAAACAGCATAGTAACAATAAAGCCGTAATATCAATTGATAATGGCAAAAGTAAGGTAGTTGCTTTATTTCCCGAGATACTTTCTGGCAACAAACTCGTTGGCGAACTCCATCCTTGCCTTGGTATCGATATTCAAGCCTCTACTTTTACACCACGAAGGAAAGGTCTTCGGATCGATGTTGACTTTGTCGACGGTGATGCCTTTTTCCTTGAGAGAGTTATATTTATGCTCAGCATCTTTGAGCCATTCACCATAGGAATCATGCAAAAGATGGTTGTCAACGAATAGTTTCATCAGTTTCTTGAAATTCTTTTTTTCAAACCATGGGAAGCCTACATATTTGACGCCTTGTGGAATCATATATCACCTGTTATTATTATTTTTCTTGTTAAAAATTCTCAATTTCATCCGATGAATTGATCGGTAATTAATGATTTTTTGCGAACAATGTGTTTATGACATACAATCCAAATAAGTAAAAGTCAATCAGGGAAAACCCCTATTTTTGCATTTTTTTTTATGAAAAATTGAATCTATAATACAATTTACAAATGCAAATAAAACTCCCGCATGTCATTGATAAGGATATCGGTTAAATACGGTATCAGGCGTGGATTGAAGCTGACCTCTATTTCCCAAAAACCTCAAGATATTTTTTGATATCATCTTTTGTTTTATTCTCTGATTTTGCCAGTTCTTCCCGGAGTATTTTAAGGACAGCCTGTTTTTGTTTTTCATTGATTTTGACGCCGGTTTCTTCCAAGGCCTCCTGGAGGATCTGGATGGCGGAGTCCATCGGGACTGGTGTTTTTTGTTTTTGCTGGTCAGTGGACTTTTTTATTTCGGTTTTTACGGCCTGGCTTTGTGATCCTATTAAGTCGGTGATAGAATTTAAATATTCTTCTTCTGTTACATGTTTTCTTAGGAATTCAAGGACTAAAAAAAGTTCATCGGCTGTGAAAGAAATTTTGCCGTTTTCTTTATTTCCATAATTTGAGCGGCTCATACCTAAAACGTCCGCTATATGCTTATGTTTTAAGCTCGTTTTTTTTCTTAAATTCTTTATTATTTCAGATGTTTTCATAACTTCATTAAAAAAAAGCTTAAAATTTAAGCAAAAAAATATTGACATGGCCAAATATATGTGTGTATTTTAAGCACACAATGCTTGTAATACACACTTTATTGGGAGCTAATTATGGATACAGCAACTTTTATTAAAGTTTCAAGAAAAGCACTTGGCTTAACTCAAGATCAGCTTTCCCCATTAATTAATAAAAAACGTTACAATATTTCCTTTTATGAATCCGGCAAAACAACTCCGCCCGGTGATGTTGTTTTAAAAATCATACAGCTCCGGTTTCCTGAATTATGTTTGTCAGACACACATTCTAAGTCAGAAGATAATCCGAAAACGGGTAAAAAGCAAACAGAAAGTCCAAAAATGTTGGTTGCATGAACTTAATTGATTGCAGAATAGCCACATTGTTTTCAAATAAAAATAACAGGCACGGCGGGTGTTTGTTATGAACCATAACTTTAAGGAGAGTTTCCAATGGAATCACTGACCAATGATCAAAAAATCAGAATTTTGGACATAGCCAAAGAGCTTGATATTAAAGGTGCCAACCTCGATAGAAAAAATGTTGCGGAAAAATATAAGGAATTACGTGATCTGGTTTCAGAATCGGTTGAAGGTGTATTCAAACCACGGCAGCGCCGTGTTGATGACCACCACCATGGTTTGTATGACTTTGAAAAGTTTTTGAGAACAATTGTTCGAACGGATGATGACTACTGGATTATTTGTGAAAAAGTTCGAGAATTGTTCAAGCAATTGGTGGCTTAAGCATGTCCGGCTTTTTTTTCAGCATTAATAGCGCCTTGAGCAAGCCAAGTGAGTATCCCGCTTTTTTCCTTTCGGAGGTCGGAAAGTATTTTTTTCGCCTTTTCAGGTGGGAGCTCTTCATCAAATTTATGCCCTGGTGGGATCGTCGTTTTAATTGCATCAAAAAGATTTCCAACTTCTGTTTTTGGTTTGCCGGTTACTTCAGAAAGGATTTGGATCAATACATCTTGATAAGTCATTTTTCATCTCCTGTTTTTATGAATGGAAGGCGAACTCGTAATAATCAATCAAAACAGGATCAAATTGTAAATAACGGAATTGGGGATTGATTGTTATGGTGCATGTTGACTGGAGAGGGGCGTTACTTGAGTTGCAGAAAATCGCCCATGATTACGGTTCCAAGGAATTAGCCGACTACCTGGGGATTTCGGTCAATTCTTTATATAAGCAGCTTGATCCAAATTATAATCTGGAGGTCAATCCCCCGGACCCGGAAAACCCTGACGGCCAGCCAAGATATAAACTGGGGTTCAAAACCATTTTTAAGATCTGCTGTATAACGGGCAATTTCAAACCCGTTTCCATGATGCTGAATTCCATGGATCGGGGCATTTTCACCATTCCAAAAAATCAGGATAAAAACAAGGGCTTTTTAAAACTCTTGTCCAATGCCGACAAGGAATCGGGCGAAGCTTTCCGGGCCACGCTTCAGGCCCTTGAAGACAACAAGGTCAGTCGGTCTGAGGCTTTGACCGGCATCAAGGAGTGTGATGAGGCCATGAGCGCCCTGGCTGATCTGAAAGCAAAATACAAGGCGGTTTTAACTGAATTCGTCCCGGACGGTAAATCCGCGACAGGTACGGGAAGGTAATCATGTCCCTGACAAAACTGAAACCGGAGCATCTGGCAATAATAAAGGCCATTGATTCAATGGAAGAGTTAGTCAAGGAAACAAAACGCAGGATTGCGGAGCTTAAGGCCACGCTTCCCGTACAGAAAACCAAAAAGCCTGAAAAAGGCAAGCGTTCCATCATGAACCCTTTAACCGGAAAAAAGGAGTATTATTGAATGTCCAGGATCATTTCATTTTCAGGCACACACGGCACCGGCAAATCTACAGCAGCTTATCGCATGGCCGTAGATCTGAAATACCTGCAGCCGAAAAAATCGGTTCATGTTCTGTGCGACCAGGAGGCCTTCTGCCCATATCCTATTAATAAGGAAACCACCGAAGTGGCGCAGCAATGGTTGTTCGGCAATCAGATCAAACAGGAACTGACCGCCCTGGAGCGGTTTGATATTGTTATTACGGATCGAACCATCATCGATGTCATAGCCTATACCTGGGTGGCCGGGTTCCATGATCTGGCACAGGGCATGCTGGCCTATGCCGAGCGTCATATGCCGTATTATCACGAAATCTATTTCAATAAAATTGCCAACAATCAGCACTGCCACCCGGACGGGATCAGGGAGGCCACGGACATGAAATTCCGTCAGGATGTCGAAGATGCCATGTTGAGCTTTCACCAGGGCCTTTTGAATCCAAGCGTGTTCCCGGGGCGTGTGTTTTATGTCTGATAAATTTTTTGCGCCCGGCACCGTGGCGTTAATAACGGGCCTTTTTCCACTGTGTGACTTTCCTTATAAAAATGCTTGCCGGAGCTGGCCTGTGCGAATCCGGCTTTCAATCAATAATCAATGATGCTGTATCAACCGGCATCAATCATATGATCAAAACAGGAGATATCTTATGAGTCCAAAACATTCCTACAAAGACAATCGTGGCCGTCCCATGGTGGCTTGCTCAGAGTGTGACCGAGGCGGTAATGGTGATCAGTCCTGTTCATGCGGCTTGAAAGTGAAAACAGGAAAAAACGGCGGCTGTTACCTGGGCGTTTTGCTTCCCAAATATGATCAGAATAAGGTGAATCAGCTTTGAAAAAAATTTTCCGGATAACGGATATAAAACGACCCGGACAATTTGCGTTGGCCGGTAGCCCTTCAGGGGGGAAGATTGCGTCCCCGGCCATCCCCGCGCCCCTTTCACTGAAAAACTCAAACCAAAGTCCAATCATCAGGAGATTCTATCAAAACGTTTTTGGGTCCTTCCGGGGCTTTGTTTTACAGGGGTCGTGTCAGCTCGGTCGACGTGTCTACTTAATTTTTAAAATGGGAGGGACATGGGACAACATGTTGAATTTATAAATATTTTTCGCGAGGATACGAAATGGGTAAGGTGTTAAATTTAAAGGAACAGGTCATGAAGCGCAGTAAAGATGAACAGACCGAGGATGGTGGCGGTGGTGATGGCCTGGATTCCAAATTTATTATGGAGTGCCTGAATCAGAATGAATTGGGTGATGGAGAGCTGTTTAAGAAATTGTTCCCAAATGATTTTGTATTCAACATTTCCATGGATTGCTGGATGTGTTGGTCCGATCATCATTGGGAAATTGATAAAAAAAGCCGTGCCCTTGCTTCGGTGGAGAAAGTGGCCAGGGTCTACCAGGATGAAGCCAAACGCACATCATCAAAAATGCGTGAGCTTGAAGCCAAAGATGAACCGGTAGGAGAGTTGATGGTCAAACGCAAATTGTTGAATCAACGGGTTTCGGCTCTTCGAACAAAGCGCCGGCGGTTGAATTGTTTGTATTTTGCCTGCACGTCTGAAAATCCCCTTGCAATTGAAGGGGAAGAGGTTGACCAGAAGCCCTGGTTGCTGCCGTGCGCAAACGGGGTGATCAATCTTCGAACCGGTGAGCTGGAGCCTGGTCGTCAAAAAGATTATCTGCTCAAAGCCAGTCCGGTAGCTTGGCCCGAGGACGGTATAGATTCCGAGGCCCCGGCTTGGGAAAAATTTTTGATGGAGATCCTGGTCGGTGACGAAGAAATGGTGCGGTTCCTTCAGAGGCTGATCGGCCTGGGGCTGATCGGCATGGTGGTGGTTGGTATTTTTATTGTCATGTCCGGCCGGGGCAGGAATGGCAAAGGCACGATCATCGAGCGAATAACCGAAATCATGGGGCCTTTGGCCGGGGCCGTCCGGTCTGAAATGCTCCTGGATCAGGGCAGGATCACCAATTCCTCCGGGCCGACACCGGATATCATGGCCCTTCGTGGGCGCCGGTTCGTGTTTGCCTCTGAGACGGACCAGAACTGCAAGATATCACCGTCCCGTGTCAAATGGCTGACCGGCGATGACACCATGGCCGGCAGGAATCCGAATGATAAGTATGAAGTCAATTTCAAGCCCACCCATACCTTATTCCTGCAGACCAACAACGACCCTCATGCACCAGCAGATGATTTTGCGTTCTGGGAACGGATGGTCAAAATCCCGTTCACCTTGTCTTTTGTGAACCGGGAGCCGGAAAAGGAGTTTGAACGGCGGGCGGATCTGGAGCTGAAAGAAAAATTGAAGGCCGAGCATCCCCAGATCCTGGCCTGGATGGTGAAGGGGTGTCTTGAATTTCAGAAGATCGGGCTGAAAAGGCCTGCAGCGGTCAAGCAGGCCGTGGAAGCGTACAAGCAGGAAGAGGATATTGTCGGTGATTTTATCCGGGAGTGCTGCGTCACCGGTACGGATTATCATGTGAACGCGACCAAGGTATATGAGGCGTTTGTGGAGTGGTGGCATAAAAACGTCTCCAACAAGGAACCGAAGATGCGGCGGTTCGGTGTGTTGTTCGGAAAACGGTTTGAGAAGTCCAAAAGTGGGACCGTTACCTATCACGGTGTGGGCCTGCTTTCGGACTCGGACGGTTCGGACGGTGTAAACGAGCTGTTCAAGGATTAATCCAAGTATATATCCCACTGAATTTGCTTGAAAAAAAGCACAGGGATTGGAAGGTTCGGACAAATGGACAAAAATTTCCTAAACTATAGAATATTTTTTCTTATTTTTATTTTTCTTTTTTCTGGTGAAAAAGGTCCAAAGGTCCAAAGGAAAAATAAAAAGACTATTAATAAAGGCTTTCAGGATTTCGGACGTTCTTTTTTTCTTGTCCGGCATATGTCCGGCAGGTCCGGGAGGGAGAACCGGTATGGGATTGCTTGAGTTGATCGGCGGTGCTGGTGGCGTTCTGAAAAAGGTGTCTTCCACAAACGGAGGGGAGTATGCCGGGCCGTGCCCGTCGTGTGGAGGTCGGGACCGTTTTCGCGTCTGGCCGGCTGATAAGGGGGGGCGTGGTTCTTACTGGTGCCGTGGGTGCGGTAAAGCTGGGGATGACGTCCAGTTTCTGGTGGATTTCCGGGGCTGTTATTACCGGGAGGCGTTCCGGGCTGCGGGTCGGTCCATGCCGGATAATTACCGGCCTGCCGGGTACCGCCCGGTTTCGGATGGCCGGAATAAAGAGTTCAGGCCCCGGACATATGAGGAACCGGTGGAAACATGGCGGATGAAAGCCGAAGAGTTTGTGGACAAGTCTCACCAGGCGCTCCTGGAGAACAAAAAGGTTCTTGGTTACGTTGCCGGGCGCGGACTGGACCTCCAGGCCGTCAAAGGGTTCAGGTTGGGCTGGTTCCAGGGGGAAAAAGGGAAAGACTGCATGTTTCGGCCACGGGAAGCCTGGGGCCTGCCCGTAATCAAGAAAACCAACGGCAAAAAGAAAATGCTCTGGATCCCCAGGGGAATTGTTATCCCGTGTTTTAAGGACGGACGTATATACCGGATCAGGATTCGACGGCCCGGAGCGGATCTGCGGTCCAAGGAAGATATCAAGTATTACGCCGTTCCCGGATCCGGCCAGGATGTCATGGGTCATAATCCGGATCACAAGGCGTTTGTGGTGGTTGAATCGGAGCTGGATGAAATGATGATTGCCCGGCAGGCAGGCTCCATAACCGGTTCGGTGGCCCTGGGGTCTGCGGCCATCAAGCCCGGTTCCGGCGTGTTTTACCGGCTGAAAAAGGCCCTTCGCATCCTGGTGGCCCTGGATTATGACGAAGCCGGGCGCAAGGCTTCAAAATGGTGGCTGGACAACTTTGACAATGCCAGACGGTGGCCGGTTCCCCAGGGCAAGGATCCCGGTGAAGCATTCCGGGCCGGGGTGGCGATCAAAGAGTGGATCCTGGCCGGGCTTCCACCGGCACTGACCCTGGAAACCTACACGGACTACAAGATTCCTGAAGAAATGTATCCTCTCCAGGAATTGCAAATGCTTCTGTCAAAATATCCGGTTAAAATACATGCAGAAGAAACCCGTGCTGAAATCCTGTTTGATCCGGGGTTCCAAAATCGTGCGATTCGGCAACGCATCCGGGACCTGTTCTTCGGGGATGATGAAATTCATTGGTATCTGCGGGTTTATCATAAGGACTCCATTATCCATGGTGGTAACTGCAAGTCCGGTAAAGAGTGGATGAATGAAAATGCGGTTTAATGCGGTTTTAATTTATTAAAATTCAATAAAGGGGAATATATGTACGGACATCATGTGGTAGAAGATCTGGCTTGTTTGAGAAAGAACAACATTCTTGAAAACAACCATTTTAATGAGGGCATCGGGCTTATTATCGACTCCATAAAACAGGCCAAGCATTTCCACTTGGGTAAATTCCAGGATTTCATAACTCCGATGGACAAAATTTTCCATGAAAAATCAAGGGTGTTTTACGGAGAATGCGGGGAGCATGTCCGTTTGCCTTATGATCTTTGCTGGTTTGAATTTGAAAATTTTGCACCTGACGTGGCCATGGAAGAGGATGTCCCCAAGCGCGGTGTCCTGGTCAAGGACCTTGGCGGAAGCACGATGATGGCCTGGATTGTAAACTGGCCAAGATTTTACGGAAAATGGATCGCCAGTCCCCAGCAATATCTTATTTCCGTCGGCAAGACGATTGGACAAAATGAGCAACTCAGGAAACTGTTAACGCCTTATATAGAAAGAAATGGTGGATCACCGGAAGTTATACAGTCGTATTATGCATCGAACATTTTCCCTATTCCCATGGGCAGAAAATTTATGCGGATGTCCCAGGGTTTGATGCAGGACGACCATCGGGATCTGGTGGCATTGAATGCAGCCTTGATGCTTCTGAACTGCAAAAACGTTGTGACCGAGGATAATCACCCACCGGCGAAATTAAACAAAAAAAGAAAGAAAAAGGGCAAACAGGAATTGTTTGTATATAAAACCTTAAAGCTTGTACTGCCGTCAAAAAGCGAAAACAAAAGCGGCACCGGGGATTCGGGAATAAAAATGAAAATTCACCTTTGCCGGGGTCATTTTAAAAATTATACGAAAGATTCTCCGCTTTTCGGAAAATATACGGGCCTGTATTGGTGGCAGCCCCATGTCCGTGGGAATAAGTCGGAAGGCATGGTTGTAAAAGATTACAAAATAGAGGCCGTATGACCAAAAAAGGCATTAATACACCGTCCTCATTTCCAAGCCTGCGGGCCGTGGTGCGGCATTTGGACCAGGCCGGGTTCAAGGTTTCAAAATCCAAGATTTCCAGGGACAAGGGCAAGAATCTGATCCGGGTGAATGATGACGGCACAGTGCCGGAAACCGAGGTTCGGGCTTATGCCGCCAACCTGGAGAGAAAAGAGGGGAGTATTGAGGACTTGAGCGATATTCATGCCCGGAAGACGTCCAGGGAAGTGGAAAGCCTGAATCTGAAAATAGAAAAGCAGCGGTTTGAGCTGGAGCGGGACCAGGGCAAGTATTTGCCGCGCAAGGATTTTGAGGCGGAGCTGGCGGCGCGGGCCGTGATCCTGGAGACGGGTTTGAAGCATAGTTTTAAAACCAATGTGGGGGAGTGGATCGCTTTGGTCGGGGGCAAGCCTGAAAAGGCCCCGGATTTTCTGCAGGCCCTTCACAGTTCTCTGGAAGCGGAGTTGAACAGCTATGCCACCACAAGAACTTTTCAGGTTATGTTTGAGGAGGAGTAAAATCATGACTCTGTTATTCAAAGAAAAAGAAGAGATCCGGGTAAAAAGGCCGGCGTGGTGTTCCCGGGAGCTGTGGCAAACCCTGACCGGTTTGATGATTGAGGGGGTGCTGTCCGTCAATGTGGCTTTTTCCAGGGCTGAACGTAAAGTTTTGAGAAAGCGTAAGCAGATCAAGCCTTCGGTCTGGTCGGAAAAACACCGGGTCCTGGTTAAATCCGTGTTGCCGGGGTTGTGGAAAAACAGTGTTACCCCGTATTCCGTGGGTATTATGGATGCGGCTGCTTTGCCGTTTGTCCGGGAGATTATTGTTTGCAAGTCTCCCCAGACCGGTATATCCGAGGTGGCGCATAGCTTTATCGGTTCCCGGATCGATCTTGCACCTGGGGATATCCTGTATACCTATCCGGATGAAAAGACATCCAATGACAATGCAAAGGACAGGGTGACTCCGATGCTGCAAAACTCCGTCCGGCTGCGCTCGTACCTGACCGGTTATGAAAAGGATTTGTCATCGTCACGTATCAACCTGCAGCACATGACCATTTACTTTGGCTGGGCCGGGTCTGTATCAGCCCTTGCAAATAAACCAATCCGGTATGTCATATCCGATGAGATCGACAAGCCTGGTTTCGGGGATGCCAAAAAGGAGGCCTCTCCCCTGGATCTGATCGATAAGCGGCTGATCACCTACAGGGATATTTCAAAGCACTGGAAGATATCCACCCCCACGGTTAAATCCGGTAATATTTGGCAGGAGTTGAATCACAACACGGATGTGATTTTTGACTACCATGTCAAATGCCCGTTCTGCGGCCAGTTGCAGTTGATGACGATGAAACGGATTAAATGGGACGGCGGATCAAAAGCCGATCCAAAAGAAATCAAGAACAAAAAGCTGGCCCGGTACGAGTGCGAACATTGCCAAGAGTTGTGGGATGATAATATCAGAAACCGTGCCGCCCGGAATGGGGATTGGATCGCCAGGGGGACCGTTATTTCCATTGAGAGCTATCTTGAAAAATTCCGTCCGGCAAACGTGGGGTTTCACCTGCCTGCATGGAACAGTTATTTTGTGTCGTTGAGTGAATGTGCCGCCGCCTTTTTGAAAGGGATGAAAACCAAGAAAAAGCTCAAGGATTTTCGAAACAGTTTTGAGGCCATGCCCTGGGAAGAATACGAGGTCCTGGCCAAAAAGGAAGATGAAGAGGTTTTGAGATGTAAGACTAAATTGCCGCCCCAGGTGGTGCCGGAAGCTGCCGTTGCGCTCACGGCGGGTATTGATCTGCAAAAGACCGGGTTCCCGTATGTAGTCCGGGCCTGGGCAAAGGATTATACGAGCTGGCTGATTGATTACCATCAGCTTGGCACCTGGAAGGAACTGGAAGACCTGTTGTTTGAAAAGGTTTATCCGGTTGAAAATTCGGACAGGCACATGCGGATCTGGCGGGCCGGGCTGGATACCGGTGGCGGTAAATATAAAAAAGAGATTTCTTCCACAGAAGAGGCTTATCTGTGGCTCCAGGATTATGCGGGCTTTAGCAGGACCTGCCGGGTGTGGGGCTGCAAAGGGTCTTCAAATCCTCTTCCCACAAAAATGAAAATGGGATCGATCTTAAATAAAACTCCGTCCGGCAAGCCGCTGCGCATGGGCATGCGGCTGGCGATCCTGGACACGGACAAACTCAAGGACATGTTTTATGAGCGGATGTTTAAAGCCATGGAAAAAGACCAGGGCGGGGCATATCTGCACAAAGAAACCCAGCTTGATTATGCCCGGCAGATCACGGCGGAGGAAAAGCAGGTCAATGATAAGGGTGTGGAAACCTGGGAGCGGATACGCAAAGATAATCATTACCTTGATTGTGAGTGCATTGCTTCTATCGTGGCGGACTGGGAATGGCCGGGGGGTGGTGTGAATTTGTTCCCGAATCCGAATCAACCAGTGAAAGCTTTAGAAAAAAATGAAAGCCATGGTCGGGATGCGGGGTCGAGGTCCCGGCCGTCATGGTTCAACAGAAGATAGAATTTTGGGAGGGGCTATGGAAAAGGTCAGAGACCGGCTTTTGAATGTTGACCAGGTAGGGCAAAGGCTTCAATGCAGTAGAAGGCATGTTTACAACCTCATTGAAAAAGGCGCTTTGCCGGCGTTTAAAATCGGCAGCAGGCAGGGTATTCGGGTTAAGGAAAGTAAAATTGAAAAATTTTTGGATGAATGCAGCATGAATTGCGGCTAACTTGGGGTGTTCATCAAAAGCGTTCAATCAGGAAAAGATAAATATGGGATAACATTACAAACAATGGGTTGTGCTGGAATTATTTCAGAATTATTTTTTGTGATCCAATTCTGCGAATTTTTCCAAGATTTTTAATTTTTGATCTACCTTTTTCTGGGCTATAAAATCGGGTTCCTGCGAAATTGATTTGATATGATTCCTGATTGATTTTCAGTGATCCGATATTTGCCCTTTGCAGCACTCTGTGCAAAAGATTGATCTCTTGTCGGGTGTACTTGTTTCGAGGATCTGATTTGTATTTGTAGATAAAATCATATTCAAAAAACAGCTCTATTGCAGGATAGATCAAGACAAAATCAATGTACTCTCCGTTATGTTTGCACATGGTGTAAGAGTGGGCTTGAGAGATGCAGTCCAGTAGTTTTTTGACGGCTTCAGGATTTTTGTTTATCGGGCTTTTTACTTCAATGGCTATTTTTTCGGCGTCAAAGCCGTGTTTTATCAGGTGGGCTTTTGGGTGAATGATGAAATCGACTCTTTTCGTTTCTCCTTCAATGGGCCAGTGGATTGTTTCCTCCGGCAAAAGCTCAAAGTCTTTCGATAGGGCCTTTTTAATATCGGTGCAATACTCAGGCTCTGTTTTATAAATTAAATTTTTCATAGGAGTTTCCCAGTATGTTTTCAAAATTTGGATATAATAGCATGGTTTGCCATGACTGTAGAGAAATTTTCACCCCCCAGCTTAGTCAGATATATTCCATTTTGGCCAATAAATCCGGGCTTGCAGAAGTGGGCCGGTTTCAGATCGTTCACAACGGTCATAATATCGCTCTGATCAACGACAATGATCCGGATGTCGATTGGGATTTGATCAAAACATATGAAAAGGTGCGTTCGTTTGAGTTGAAGGGCAATATCCGGACAATCTTACGCAATCTTTATCCGCAAGATGAATGAAGCGTAAAAACGTCTTGACAGATTTCCGGCTTCTGATATGCTGAACCCATCGTGGCAAAATCCACGATCTGGTTTGACATCCGGAATCCACAAGACGCAACGGCGTCTGTTTTTTTGACGCTTTTTTTGTTGCGCGTCTCAGCCTGTTTATTCGCGGGTTGGGTCTGGGGGTCGCAAGACCCGCCGGTTTCCTTGTGGGCCGGTATGTCAACCAGATTCAACCCGTTTTTGTTTTTGACATGGCAAAAGCGGGATCAAATAATTTTTTCACAAGGAGATCCGCTATGAACAAATCCATCCACGTTTCACAAGAATGTCCCCGGTCTGATCAGGCCTTGCCAATCAATGTTATCCCGTTTCCGAATTGTACCGGCAACCCGGTTTTTCCATCTTTTTCAATCAAAGAAGGTGAGTTCTGTTTTCTACTTGTTATCGGTATGTATCAAAGCATCCATGGGCTTTCCCAGGAAATGGCCGATGGAATGAGTTCGATGTTTTTTAAACTCAGGGATTCTTTTATTACAGAAGGAGACTGTCATGAATAAAACTATTATACCGTTTAATTTTGGTGATCATTTGGTCAGGGTAATTCAGGATGAGAACGGAGAGTCCTGGTGGGTGGCAAAGGATGTTTGCAATATACTTGAATATCCAAGAGCAAGAGATGCGATCAGAACTTTGGACGATGATGAAAAGGGAGCGCAAAGAATGCGCACCCCTGGTGGCGAACAAAATGTGGTTGTCATCAATGAACCCGGTCTTTACCGTTTGATATTCAGATCTAATAAACCGGAAGCCGAGATTTTCAGGAAATGGGTTTTCAATGACGTCCTGCCCAGCATCCGCAAAACCGGGGGATACCAGATACCGGGAACCGATCAGAGCGGGTTTATCAATGACAGTGGTGTGAAAAAAGCCGGGAATATGTATTTCCCCATGTCCAAGCTGGTGGAAAGTGCGGATAGGTATCTCGGGGGAGAGGCAGCCTTGCGGGCGCTGAATTATTTTACCGGTATGCCGGTGGATGATCTTATTCAAAAGCTGGATGAAAAAAAGCTCAAAACAAATGTGGGCACATTGGAATGGGGGAAGCAGGTCATTGAAGACTTTCTGGCTGATCAGTGCGAGTTTTCCGAAGAGTACCAGGAATCGTCCACGGCCCTGTACAATGCCTTTTGCTCCTGGTGCCGGAACCAGAGGATAATGAAGATGCTGACGCAAAAGAAATTTGGGGCTATTTTATCAGCCGGATTTGAGAAGATGAAAAGCGGAACCGTTTCCTATTTCGGGCTGCGACTGAAAAAGGCTCAACAGCAAGAATAGTCTTTTTGAAAGATACCGGTACTATTGCAATGAAATCAGTGAACCCGGTCTTTCCAGGGCGGTGTTTTTCAAGGAATTATATGCGCTGGTTGGCGGCATCCGAACTTTCAGGCCAAGGAACGACGGTGGCAGGGTCTGGCAGATTTTGGGGATTTGGGTTCTTGATGCTTGATGAGTGATTGATTCTGATCCCGGGTTGCCGGAGCGGTTGCCCGGGATTTGAATAAAAATAAAATTGCTGATGAGAAGAAGAAGCACACGGATGAATTTTATTTCCAAGTTCTTGTTTGACAAATGTAAATTATATGCATACACTATAAGCCATGAAAGAGACAAAGGTCATGAAAGTTAAGATTTCCGAGAAAAACGGAAAATCAATTTTTAAAGAGTGGTTTGCGACTCTTGAAAACAAGGCCAAAACAAAAATAATCAGGCGGTTTGCTCAGATTACAACCGGCAATCTTGGAGACCACAAACACCTGAGAGACAAGATCGCTGAATTGCGGTTTAAGGACGGCCACCGAATTTATTA
This sequence comes from Desulfobacula toluolica Tol2, assembly GCF_000307105.1. NCBI lineage: Bacteria > Pseudomonadati > Thermodesulfobacteriota > Desulfobacteria > Desulfobacterales > Desulfobacteraceae > Desulfobacula > Desulfobacula toluolica. The sequence continues at coordinate 3,594,515 of NC_018645.1, read as the reverse complement.
CACCATGATATCTCCAACCATGTTATTGCTGCTCGGTGGCACAAAGTCAAACCAGAACAGGGATATTGAAAGGGCTGTAAAATGGCTGAAAGAACTGGAAAAATAGATATCAAATCCATGCAGGACATGGATGATTTTATCATTGAGCAGTTAAAAGAAAATCCGGGGTTAATTCCTGATTTGTTACGGGACACGCTCCAGGATTTAAATTCTGAAGATGATAATTTCAAAAGCTTGATGAAAACGATTTTTTATATCACTAAATCAAAAGACGGCGGGGTTTCGGAACTGGCCAGAAAAACCGGATTGACAAGACAATCCCTTTACCGGATGTTTAAAAAAGGGAATCCTACCTTAAAAACGCTTGTCAGTATTTTAAACGGACTTGGAGTACGATTGGAAATAAAAGCTATTCATGGATGATGAATACCCGGAAGTCGCCCAGGCTGACTTTGACAGGGCGGATAAAACCGTCCGCGGGTTTGTGGAGGATATCTGCGAGCTTGATGAGGACGGAATGACCAGCAAGAATAGTCTTTTTGAAAGGTATCGGCACTATTGCAGTGAAATCAGTGAACCCGGCCTTTCCAGGGCGGTGTTTTTCAAGGAATTATATGCGCTGGTTGGCGGCATCCGAACTTACAGGCCAAGGAACGACGGTGGCAGGGTCTGGCAGGTTTTGGGAATTCGGGTTCTTGATGCTTGATGAGTGATTGATTTTTATCCCGGGTTGCCGGTGCGGTTGCCCTGGATTTGAACAAAAGTAAAGTTGCTGATACAAAAAGTTTATTTAAGCTGAATTCCCCAGGATGATTTTTTTCTCCAATAAAAATTAATTTGCCATATTCCATCACAATAAATTACTTTTTCACAAAAGTTGGCAAGTAAAATATCTTTACAGACAACGAAAATATTGATACTGACTCAGCATCTGGATGTCTGCACCATTGGGTTTTAGAATAGTCGATATGAATCAGATGTCCAACAATGGAACTTGACCTGATATTAACCTTTTTTGCAACTTATCAAGGCAAGTAGACCTGATAATCAGTGATTAGCGCTTTAAAGAGGTGATCCGTTGAGTAAATCAATTCTTCATAAAATAGATGGTAAGAACTGGCCATTAGAGATCCGATGGTCAACAGACGAAGACATGCCGAGGATTCATGAGTGGCTTCAGGAAGAAAAGAGCCAGGGCGTTCACGGTAATTTTCTCTGCAACTGGAACTTAACCAAACAATGCCATCAAGAAGGTAATCTTCTCGTCCTATTAGACAAAATGGAAGGCATTCCTATCGGTTACCAGTGGGGTCAGCTGCTTCAATCAGGCATTCTGCAAATTCGAAACAGTTGGAGAGGGAAGGGCTTGGGTCGCCTCGTTGTGGAGCATTGCATTGATCTCGCATTGGAGCAAGACGAAATGGTGCTTCAAATCGAATGCAAACCATTGTCTTCAATCCCATTTTGGAAGTCTATGGGCTTTACTGTGGTTGAAGGTGAGTACGGTCGTAACGCCCAAGGTTATAGGGTGCTTACAAAACCCTTACAACTACCGTCTGAAGGCGTCAACACAACAGTTCGTATTAGCATTTTTCCAGAAGATCGAAAGTGGAGCGACGACGTTTCACCTATTGATAGCTTCTCTCCTCGTTCCATGCAGAGTACCGATGGACAGGTTCATTTAGCCGAGCGCGTAGCCTTTTCCTTCCACCTTCATGAAGGCAGTCGTGACCCTGTAATTGAAATATTGATCAATGGCAAGGTCCTCTATCGAGACAAGGCAAAATATCAAGAAGCCCAAGATCGAGGTGTGCGGCTTTGCCTGAACGGTTTCTTCATCGATCAGGTGAAAATATGAGCGGTGCCAATGGAAAACTTGAAGGCTATCGGGATAGGACCCCCCATCACTGAGGAGCCCTCCCACACCACCGGACATACGGATCGCGTATCCGGCGGTTCGGCTGATCAGGCAGATTAGTTCCCGGGCAGAAATAATCCAAGAGAAAGGAAATATTTGTTTGGCAGAGCCATGACAACCCATTTAACCCTGCTCATGCGCCAGTGTTTCTTGCGGGAATTTCCGCAAGTGACGGCATATTGAAACGGTATGCCTCGTTTAAGCAGGTTCCGGATTTTCGTTCCGGGATTTTTCCACTGTTTCCATACAACACATCTCAAGCGGCGGATAATCCAGCCGTTCAAGGACTTGAATATGTGTCTTGCTTCGGTGAGACAGTAATAATTCCACCATCCCCTGATGTACATATTCAATTTATCAATGATCTGGGGAAGACTTAGACCACAGTTCCGGTTTGTTAATTCTCGAACCCTTTCTTTGAAGCGCTCGATTGTTTTCCGGTGTATGCGGATCTTGGTCTTGCCGCACATACTGATAAATGTGTAGCCGAGAAATTTGTCCAGCCATGGTCGGCTGACCTTGCTTTTCTCTTCATTGACCTTGAGCCTGAGCTTTACGGTTATAAACCGTGTAACACTTTTCATAACACGTTCGGCCGCTTTCTTGCTCTTGAGATATATGACAAAGTCATCAGCGTATCTGACAAATTTATGCCCTCTTTTCTCCAACTCTTTATCCAGTTCATCCAAAACGATATTTGAGATCACTGGTGAAAGAGGGCCGCCTTGAGGAGTTCCTTCAGCGGCAGATACAACCACCCCGTCGATCATGACACCGGCTGTTAAGTAACTTCGGATAAGCTTGAGAACCCGCTTATCCTTTATTCTTTCAGCCAGACGGCTCATGAGGCGGTCATGGTTCACTCTGTCGAAAAATTTGGAAAGATCCATATTAACAGAGTGTGTATATCCTGAGAGCAGATAAACTTTGCCTTGGAGTATGGCATCATGCTGGGATCTTCCAGGTCTGAATCCATGACTGGACTCAGAAAAATGCGGGTCCCATATTTGCTGCAATATCTCGCTGACGGCTTGCTGGATCAAACGATCCAAAACTGTTGGAATGCCGAGCAGTCTTACTCCGCCATCGGGTTTAGGAATTTCTTTCCTTTTCACCGGTAATGGCTTGTAGTTTCCCTGCAGCAACTTTCCCTTAACTTTGGGCCAGTGGCGTCTGAGGTAACCCGGTAGTTGATCAACGGTCATGTTGTCGATTCCAGGTGCCCCTTTGTTGCTACGGACCCTTTTTAATGCTCTGAACATGTTTCCCCTTTCAAGGATAAACTCCATGAGTCGGGAACTTTCTGTCGGACTTTCGGTGATCTGTAACGCTGTGAACATTTCCATCTGCTGTGGCAATATGTCCATAAGTATACACCTCCTATTTGTCTCTATCATTTACCCGTACCATTCGGTCCGGGCACCGTTCGGGCCTTCACCGGGGTGAGTCCTCCGTGGAATTCACGGCTCGTTTTCCTGCGGCTACTATGCCCTCTGCTGACTTCTTCCATGCGGTCGGAGCAGGTTACCCTGCCCTCAGCCAATTTCTGCCGCACGCGGCATCCCAGGGCAGCATGGAAGATCTCCCGGGGTAAAACACACGTCTTTCAATACGTGGGTGCCGAGTATACGGACATTGCCTATAATGGATAGAGGACTTTACCTTGTGTTGCAGGCTCGTCCCGCAAATGCACGCCTAACTCGATTTCTGTACGTCACCCCGTACTTTTGTGCCACTCCGCCTCGGCGAAGCCACTGCCTTCCGGAGTACCGTCACCGGGACCCCGTTGTGATAACACTATGCCCTTCGCCTCCATCTGGCTGGGCTTGGGACTTGCCTTGACTTCCATAAAGGAAGATGCAGGCTCACCCTTAAGACGTGTGCCGTGCCCGGCACACAACCAACGGGTCAACCGAACAGCAAGGGGCGGCTTTTTATTAAATATTGAAACAACTTTGGAACGGTGGTACTTTTAATTAATTTTACTGGAAACCCTTGCTGCCCGTTACCCTCAGCGTTATCCGGAAAACCCATTGCCGTATCTGCTCATGAATACGTTATCATCACCCCTGCCAAATAAAATAACCCCCAAACAAAGAATGGGTTGATTTTTTATTCTTGTTTTCTTATTTTAACAAGCTTATCTTTGGAATACGAAAGAAAGTTGATATTTTATGAATCGAAAAAGAATATATAATATTATCCAGTATGCGTTGCTGGCTGCAGGTCAAGAAGATGACTTTTTTGACAGGGATTTAGGTCCAATTCATATCATCAAATACGTCTATCTGGCGGATCTCGCATATGCCCAATATAATAATGGAGAGTCCTACACAGGAATAGAATGGAAGTTTCATAATTTCGGACCTTGGAATAATGAGGTGCATTGTTGCATTGATCCCGCCCTTGCTGAAATAAACGCTGAAAAAAGGTTGATTGACAGCAGGTATGAAGAAAACGAAACTTTTATCAGATATTCTTTGGCAAATTATGATTTGTTCGAGCAAAAAGGAAAATCCCTTCCCCTGGTGATAAGTGCCAGACTTCAGGATGATATTCATAAATATAACAAAGATACTCCAAGTCTTTTGGGGTATGTATACAGAACTGCACCAATGATTTCCGCGGCCCCGGGAGAGTTACTTGACTTTTCTCTTGCCGTAAAAAAGAAAAAAGAAAAGCCGGTATATGAACTTCAATGGGACCGGTTAACGATCAAAAAAAAGAAAAAGTTCAGAAAGGCCATGAAGGCCATAAGGGAAAAAAGAGCGTCGCAACAAACTCAAAAAAAGGATGGGTTTATAAAATCTCCAGTGAAGCCTTTATATGATGATATTTATGATGAGGGTTTGGATTGGGTTGAAAGTCTTGGCGGTGATCCGATACCCAAGATGGAATTCGACGCCCGTTTTTCTTCTGATATTTGGAAATCACAATCACGAAAAGGAGATTTTTCGGAATAAATGTCTTTCCCTGATGATTCTCTTCAATCCATAGTCGAACCTTCATCTTCCTGGTGGAAAAAAAACGATTCTAAAACAGTTGAGCGAGGATTCCTCGTTAAAGCATTTATTCCATATGTTGATCAGATTCCAAACACCATTACCCCGGTAGGAAGGCAAGAAGCCAGAATTCACGATAAAGCAATTGTTAAAATCGCTCCGTTGAACATTGAAGCTCCGAGAAAACGTGAAGACCTTCCAGTTGCAGCCATGTCTTTGAATGATAAAGAGGTTTGGACCGCCTATAAAGCAAAATTAAGGCCATGCCTGGTAATCGGAAAAACAAGGCATTTAGTGGAACAAAAGGTTAGAAGAGGACAACCGAAAAATAGTACGGCTCAAACATATCTTGTGGCTCCGTATTACGGGGCTGACAGGGACGGAACAAGGGCCGGGTACAATCCGGAATTCATAGAACGGGTCAGGCATGTCAGATATCCTCAATTTATCTGGGATAAACTGCCATTGGGCGGCCCTAAGGAATCAATTCTCCGGTTAGATCATTTACAACCAATTGGCAGACATCACAATTCTTTTAAAAGAACGGGTTACAAACTGAGTGAAGAGGCTATGGAAATAATAGATGATGTTTTCAATTTGTATCTTCTTGATAAGGTCAGGGAAGAAAGTTCTCTTTTAACTTATTTTGAATTGCTGGAAGAAGTTTTTTATAACTCGGGTTCTGTTTGAAATATGATAAAATAGTACAAATCAACACCACCTCAAGCCCGGTCAATTTACCGGGCTTTTTTACTATTAGAAGATTATTTCATTTATCTAATAGTATTTGTGCATAGTGCGCATACTGCGCATGGTGTGCATGACCTGCCCCTATATATTGTGGTAGCCTGTGGGCTATGGCACGATATACCTTAGACAGAATTAATAAAAAAATAGAATTGTGGGAGGCGGCTGACGACGCGGTAAGCCTCGGACAGACGTATACTATTTCCGGCAGGCAGTTGACCCGGGTTGATGCTGAGTTTATTGAGAAAAAACTTGATAAACTTTATGCAGAAAAAGACCGGGTTGAGGCGGGAACCGGGCGGATAGTAATGAGACAGGGGAGGGTTGTAAGATGAGCGGCAATCCTCCTGTCCTTTACGGACCTGATAACCGGCCATTGCGGCAGACCGGGGCCAAACCATACGGATCATATGAGGTGTCAAGGGTTGCCGGTGGATTACGCGGGACCCTTTCAAACTGGTTTGTATCCAGGAACACTGCCTATTCCGCAAGGATGGAAAGACAGGTCATTGCAGACCGGGCCGAGGATCTTGCCGCAAATGACACCCATGCCGCATCCAGTATTGATTCCATTGCCGTCAACTCCGTTGGAACCGGGTTGCAGCCCCAGTCCAGACCGAATGCAAAGGTTCTGGGTTGGAACGAGGTTCAGTCCCGGGAATTTCAGACCCAGGCGGAGTGGGCCTGGCATATCTGGCAGCAGGAAAGTGATGCTGCAGGCAGGCTTTCTTTCTGGCAGAACTGTCTTGTGGCCATACGAACCATGCTTATCAAAGGGGAATTCTTTCGCATTCCTTTGATGATTAACCGTCCGGGCAGGGTATTTTCCCTGGCCCTGCAGGCGGTTGATCCGCTGCGAGTATACACGCCTTCTGATTTGACGGAAAAAGAAAATATCAAGGACGGGGTGGAGTTCGGGGAATACGGCATGCCCACCGGATACTGGGTGGCTGATCCTGATGATGCATTCATAAACTATGATCTTGCTTCCTGTGATTTTACCAAAGTCAGGGCCAAGGCCGGACACCGGCCAGGTGCAATCCATAATTTCATCGCCAAAACAGAAGAACAGGTTCGGGGTGTTTCCATCCTTGCACCTGCCATGAAGTTTTTCAAAGATCTCAATGACTATCTTGAATTTGAGGTGGTGGGTGCCATCATTGCATCTTCTTTCCCTGTGTTTATCGAAACCTCTGATCCCTATGGCACGGCTGAAGGGATGCGCAGTGCTGATCCGAATGCTGAAAAAACACGGTATCATGAATCCGTACCCGGTACGGTTCTTTACGGCAATATCAATGAAAAGCCCCATGTTCTTAAAAGCGACCGCCCGGGTAATTCCTTTGACGCTTTTGTGGAGCGGATTCTGCGGGCCATTGGTGCTTCCATCGGCATGCCCTATGAAGTGATTGCCAAAGATTTTTCAAAAACCAATTATTCGTCCGCCAGGGCGGCGTTGCTGGAAGCCGGGCGGGTATTTGCCATGTATCAAAAATGGATGGTGGACGGATTCTGCCAGCCGGTGTGGAGCATGGTGCTTGAAGAGGCCTGGCTGCGGGGCATGATCGTTCTGCCGAAAGGGTCCCCGGACTGGTATGATGCGGTTCACGCCTATACCCGTGCCACCTGGATTCCGCCGCGCAAGGGCAACGTAGATCCGTTAAAAGAAATCAAAGCCAATATTCTGGCCATTCAGCATAACATTTCCACACTTGCGGGTGTTACGGCGGAGATCGGCGGCGGGGATTACGAAGCCAACCTGCAGCAAAGGTCCTGCGAACGGAAACTGGAAAGGAAACTTGATATCATTCCGCCCGCCGAGGTGAAAAAACAATCTCAAAAGGAGCCGTCCGATGATTCTGAAAAGTGATTTTAATATACTGTCCGAGCCCTGGGCCATTACGGAAGATGCCCTGGAGTCCATTGCCCGCCGGCTTCAGGCCGAGAATAAAGACATGGCCGCTTCTTTTTCAGACGGCGGTCAAAAGGGTGTAAATCTCAATATTCAAAATGAAATTGCAATCATACCGGTTCAATATTCCCTTTATCGGTTTTCATATGATCTGATCCGCAACCAGGTTGAAGCGGCAATCAATGATCCCGCCGTTAAGGCCATAGCGTTAAAGATTTTTTCTCCGGGCGGGCTTGTAACCGGGTGTAAGGAACTTGCGGACTTTATTTTTGATGCGGGAAAAAAGAAACACATTTACGCCTATGCAGATGGCCTGATGTGTTCGGCAGCCTACTGGATCGGTTCTGCGGCCCGGCATATTGCAGCCCCGGTCACTGCCAGCGTGGGAAGCATCGGTGTGCGGACGGTTCATGTTGACTGGTCAAAATGGAATGAAAACGCGGGCTTGAATTTCACCCACCTTACGGCAGGAACTTATAAAGCCCTGGGGAATGAAGACGAACCTTTGAGTAAACAGGCCAAGGATTATTTCCAGACACGGCTTGACCACCTTTACACGATTTTTGTCGATTCCGTGGCCCGGAACCGGGGGGTTGATGCTGAAAAGGCATTGGCCATGGCTGATGGTAAAGTTTTCCTTGCAGAAGAGGCCCTGGAGAAAGGTTTAATCGACAGGGTTGAACAGGATTTTGAATCATATTTCGCATTAATTTTAAAAAAGGAGAAGATCATGGATCTTACAACATTGAAAAATGAGCACTCTGATCTGTATGGCCAGGTCCTGGAAAAGGGAAAAGCCGAGGCTGCTGCAGAGAATGAACAGAAAATCAAGGATGCGGTTGACGCTGAAACCAAAAGGGTTCTGGATCTTGCCGGGGCAGTTTTGGGCGAAGATGCCGCCGGAAAATTTACGGTTGTTGTTAATTCCGGGGCAAGCGCTGATGTGGCCAATTCTCTGAAAGAAATTTTCGGTCAGTCAAATAAGGCCCGGGAAGATGACGACGATAAATCAAGCCGGGCAGAAATCCTGGCTGGGCTGGAAAATGCGCATTCCAATGGGGTGGGACTGGAAAAAGACAAGGAAAAGGCATCGGGCAAAAGCGTTGAAGATCAGGCTTCCGAATATGCCAACCTGGTCAACGGCTAATAGGCCTTAACCTGAATTTTAAAGAGGAGATCATACCATGCAGGATTTTGGAATGACAACCAGAACGTTTGAAGACAAAAATTTTATCGGGGATCATCCGCCTATCATGATGCCCGGGACTCTTTCCGGCGGCAATCATGTTTCCGGAACCGTGGTGGGCATTGTGACGGCAACCGGCAAAAAGGTTCAGCTTGCCCCGGCTGCTGAAGACGGGTCCGAAAAAGCCGCTGCAATTCTTTACGGGGATCTGGATGCGAGTGCAGGGGATGAGCCTGCCGTCTTCATGGAACACGGAGCGGCTATCGAACATTACCTGACCTGGCCGGACGGGATCACGGAGAATCAGAAAGCCACGGCTATTGCCGAGCTGAAAGCCTTGGGCATTTACGTGAAATAAAATCTTAACCGATATTCAGGAGATATTAAAATGAGTTTAGACATACCCGATCTTGACTGGAGAGTTCAGACAAGAACCATTGAGCAGATTATAACACCGCCCAGGATGCTTCAGGACCTGGTGTTCAATCAGAGAAATACCAACGAGTCGGACACCATTGAAGTTGATATTGAAAAAGGTGGCAAAAAGCTGGCTCCGTTTGTCACGGATCTTGAAGGCGGCAAGATCGTCAAGGGGACCACCCGGCAGGCCAAAATGGTAAAAACACCCAGAATCCGGCTCAAACACCCCATGCCTGCAAAGGATCTTCTGGGCCAGAAAGGGCCGGGTCAGATTTATTATGCCGGCGGAATTACCGACATCATGACGGCAAAGAAAAAGAAAATTGCCACGGAACAGAAGAATTTGAAAAACCAGATTTTCAACCGGACCGAATGGATGTGTGCCCAGGCTTTGACCGGCACCATGTCCGTCACCCAGGATAATGTTGCTTTTCAGGTGGATTATCTTATGCCTGCAGCTCATAAGATTGTTCTTGCAGGCACGGACAAGTGGTCTGATACTGCATCCAAACCCAGAAAGCAGATTAAAACCTGGGCTCAGATGATCATCAATGCCCTGGGGTTCGGTCCGACCATCATGATTTGCGGAACGGACGCTGCAGCATCCCTGGGAGATCGCCTGGAAGAGGATAAGGCCTTTGATGTCCGTCGGATTTCCGCAGGAGAGTTTACCTGGAAGGCCACGTCCAATTACATGGGCAACCTGGGTGGAATTGACGTTTACAGTTACGGGTCTGCCTATGAAGATGACAGCGGTGTGGATCAGAGTTTGATTCCGGCCAACAAGATTTATCTGATTGCCACCCAGGCACGGTTTACCATTGAATTCGGTCTCATTCTTGATCTTAAGGCCGGGGCCCAGGTGGTGGGAGAACTTTTTTCAAAAGCATGGATGAAAGAAGATCCGTCCGCTCTCTGGGTACTTGCCGAGTCAAGGCCGCTGCCGGTGCCCTGGCAGCCTGAAGCCGTCATTGAAGTTACGGTGGTGGATTAATTTACCCGTTAGATTACAGGAGGGGATTATGGCAAAAAAAAAGATACTTCTTACCCGGACAGTGGTTTATGGGGGCAAGCATTATCCGCCTGATTCGGATCATGAATGGCCGGAAGAAATCGTGGATGAACTCATTGAAAAAAATGCCGGGGAACCTGTCCTTGATGTGGTGGGAGGAAAGGAACAAGGCCATGCCTGATATACCGGCTGCCCCTGGGCTGGAAAGGAGGTTTTCATGAGTGCTTTCAAGGATCAGCTGCAGGTGGATCTGGATGCTGCGTTTTTCAATACGGATGAGTTTGCCAAAACCGTGGTTTACACGCCAAAAGCAACGGGCTTGGGAGTGTCCATTGCCGCCCTGGTCGAATACGGGGTACAGGAAAACAACAGTCATGGCAAAAAAGGGGATGACTATACCTGGAACGTGATCTGCCAGAGGGATGTGCGGTCTGCTTTTGATCGTGGCAGAACAAGGGATTTGGCCACGGTTGAGGTTAAGGCATCGGATGTGCCGGAGCCCCATTACCTGGATACCATTGAAATTGACGGGGCGGTCTGGACTGTGACGGAGGTATACGATGCTTGAAATACATCTTGATGAGCGCGGAGAACTGGCTATTGAAAATATTTCCGCATTGCTGAAAGCGTTTCCTCAGTATGCGGAACGGGCAACGGCTTCGGCTTTGAAGTCCGAAGGGTATCGTTTGAAGGGTTTGATTCAGGAGGCAATCCGGGGCGGCGGTGTTGACGGAGGCTGGGATGAGCTTAATCCCCATACCGGCGTGCTGGCAAGAGCCAAAAGGGGCAGTGTCAAGAATTACAGGATGGTCTGGAAAGGCAGGAAAGGCAGTAAAAAGCGTGTCCGGCAGTACAAGGAGGTCATGCTGTCAAAGAAAAAGGCTCCACTTTCCAAGCTGGCCGGGGCTGTGCGCTATGAGTATGATGAGGATATGCAGATGGTCAATATAGGCTTTATGCAGTCGGCAGGTGTTTCAGATTCCATGGTGAGGCTGGCCCGGATGCATGCCAAGGGTTATGAGACCCGGATCACGCCCCGGATGCGTAAGATGTTATTTGCCCTGGGGTTTCCTGTTAAAAAATCGACCACCACCCTGAAAACACCTGCAAGACCTGTCATTGAACCGATTTTCGAACAGGAAAAAGATAATATCATGGGCAATATTGAACGTAAATTTTTCCGCAGCCTGAACCGGTATTTAAGCGGGCGCGCAGTGAAAAAAGAAAGCGACTTGAATGTTTTAACAAAGGAATATCATTGATGACCACAGTTGAACTGATCGAACAGATTAAAACCGCATTATCGTCCGATGCAACATTAACGGCCTGGTGTCAACAGACCTTTGGGAAAACTCAGACGGTTTGCATCGATATTGATGAAAAAAACCCGCCGGAGCCGGAAACGGATTATCCGGTTGTTGCAGTAACATCCATCCGGCAGGTCAGGGGGGATTCTGCCCGGGAGATTTCCTGGGAATTGGAGATAGGCGTGGGGGTGATTGATGAAGAGATTATCACCAACGGCAATTGCAGAACCATGGCCGGATTTATCAAGGCGGAAACCCTGCGGGAACTGGCCGAGGATGCCCTTTACCGGGCCAGAATTGCCAGCCTTGACAGCAATGGGGAATCAGGATCGATCAGTACTTACCCATTGTTTATCAGCGGATCAGTCATACCCATTAAAATTTTAAAATCAAGTCGGCGCGGGTTACCGGGATAACTACATAAAAAAAGGAAATTAATATGCCATTAGCACCCAGTGCAAACAACGTTAGGTATAACGGCACCGGCAGGACTTATGCCGGTGCAGTGGGCGGGTCATCTTTTGACTTGCTTGGTGATCTTGAGAACTTGAATTTTAACCTGTCCGTATCAACGGACAAAATGAAAACCAATTTGCACGCATCCAGGGCAACGATCCTGGAAGTCGAATCAGAGCGGGAAGCATCTCTTAGTTTCGGTTTGCGGGAAATGACCAATGAAAACTTAAAAATGGCGCTGTTGTCAGGCAGCTTCAATGCTTTGAATCAATCTGCAAGTTATGTATATCAAGCGAACCCGACATTAGCGGCTGATCTGTTCATCGAGCTGGGTCATATGAACGTGTTTTCCACCAAGCTGACCGGAGTCATTACCGGTAGCCTGGCCGTTGGCGATACCGTGACCGGCGGCACATCGGCGGCAACCGGTAAGATTGCCTTTGTGGGGTCCGGATATGTCGAGTTAGTCAACGTATCCGGTACATTTCAGACCGGCGAGCAGGTGTATGAAACCCAGGATACCAATTACATCACGCCTTCCGGCATTGAAACATTAGAGGATGTGGTTGTAACTGATTCAACCGGTGCAATCCGGCGGGTACAAGGTACGGATTATTCCCTTGACCCGGATTACGGGTATATCCGCAAGCTGTCCACTGGCTCCATAGCAGATGAGGACGTGGCGTCATATGATCATGAGGCAGTAAACACAAAATACACCTGGGCCATGTCGGCTAGTAGTGTTCAGAAAAAACTGATTTTCGCATCCGACAAGAATGACCAGGGCCCACGAATGCGGTGGACATTTCATAAAGTTCAGATCAATCTGAACGGAGATTTTCCGCTTATCGGGTCCGGTGCGGCAATCCTGGGCGTCAATGCCACCGTCCTGGCGGACACCACTCAGCCGTCCGGGCAGGAGTATTTTAAAACTGAGATTATTGGATAGGAGTGAAGCGTAATGCAGCGGACAAAAACGATTACAATCGGTGAAAGGGATATCACAATCAAGGAGCTGAGCGTGGCCCAGATCCGGGATATGATGGATGAAATGGAAAAGGAAAAGATAACTACCATTGACCTGCTTTTCCCGGACAGCCTTCCGCCGGTTGCGATTGCGGGAAGTACCGGCATTTCCGTTAAAAAGCTGGAAGAGGATTTTTCACCTTCCGAACTGAAACAGGTTATTGACGGGGTTGAAAATCTCAACCCTTTTTTTGCCAACATGATGAGCAGAATGGCCAAAATAGGGGAAGCGGTTTTGAAAGAAAAAGCCTCGACTCCGCCTGCTGTAAATTAATCATGCTGGGGCATCATCAAGTTTGGGAATACGGCTGGAGTTTTTTTGAGGCAGCGGTGAATGAAGCGGTCAAGGCGTGTAAAAGGGATGATTCATGAGTCACGATATTGATATAAAAATCAAGACGAAAACCGAAGGGTCTGCCGAGGTACAAAAGCTTGAAAAAGATTTGTCCGCCCTGGGTAAAATCGAGTCCTTTAAAAAACTGAAAAAGGATGTCCAGGAAAGTAAAGCGGCCTGGGTTGCGGCCCAGGCAGAGGTATCCAAACTTGCAAAAGAGATCAAGGCTGCAGATCAGCCGACAAAAGACCTTTCCAACCGGTTCAATAAGGCAAAAAAAGAGGCGGGTACATTAAAAAAGGCTTTTCAACAGAATCATCAATCCTTGCAAAAATTGCGGAGGTCCCTGAAAGAAGCCGGGATTAATACTGAAAATTTAAGTGCCGAGCAAAAAAAGCTTAAACAGTCCTTATCCCAAACCCGGCAGGAATTTTCAAAGGCGGCAAAGATCGACGCCGCAAAGGGTATGTTGAATGTAAGACCATATAAAGATATTCAGAGCGAAATCAAACAGACGGGTGAGGCTTATAACCTGCTGAAGAAATCCGGCAAGCTTACCGCAAAAGAACTATCCGAGGCCAAGCTGCAGCTCAAAAAAAGAATCAGAGAACTCAAGAATGAAACCAACAGCTGGTCGGGCTCTCTTTCAACGGCATCCGCAGGCCTTGCCGCCCTGGCCGGTATCGGTTTCACCTTTGTCAAGTCATTCACCGGCTTCAGCGGATTTTCCCAGCGTATGGCGGAGGTGAATACCTTATTGGACGTGTCAAAGGATCGCCATGCCGCATTGTCAAAAGAGATCTTGACCCTGTCCACAAGGATTCCCCAGACCGCGTCTGAACTGGCCGCTGCTGAATATGATATCATTTCGGCAGGGGTTGCACTTGAAAAATCAACCACTGTTCTTGAGTTGTCTGCCAAGGCTGCTGTTGCCGGTGTTACCGACACCAAGACTGCTGTTAATGTCGGTGTCAGCGTGATCAACGCTTACGGCAAATCAATTGGTGAACTTGATGATGTATATGACATTTTGTTCCAGACCGTAAAGTCCGGTGTGACAACCTTTCCCGAACTGGCTCAACACATCGGTGACGTGCTGCCCACGGCACGGTCGGCAGGTGTGAAATTCCAGGATGTGGCGACAAGCATTGCCACCATGACCAAGGCCGGGATCAAAACCCCGCAAGCGGTCACGGCCCTTAAGGGTGCCATTACGGCCATGGCCGCTCCCGCGCCCGAGGCCAAAAAGAAATTTGAAGAATTGGGAATCACCTGGGAGGGACTGATCCCGACACTGGAAGCCATTCGCAAAAAATCGCTTTCCATGGATCAATTGCGGATGTTGATCCCGGACGTGGAAGCAAGAACAGCCGTTATGGCCCTGACCCAGAATCTGGACGGGCTCAAGGAAATAACGGACGGTATGACCAAGTCAGCCGGTTCCATGCAGGACGCTTTTGACAAGATGAAGGACACGCCGGAAAATCAGATCAAGCTTTTTAAGAACGAAATCAGCGAGCTTGGCATTGAGCTTGGCGGTTTAGTCTCAAAGGGTTTGCTTCCGGCGTTAAAGGGCATCCGGTTGTTCAAGGATGCGGTGTCGGAAACGGATACGCCTACCAAAATTTTGCTTTCGACCTTGGCTGCAGGATCTGCCGTATTTCTGCTGTGGAAAATGGGGCTGTCAACGGTTGTGCTTGGGCTCAAAGAATGTATGAGTAATATTGCGTTGACACGGGCTTCCGTCGGATCTCTTACAACTCAGTTTAAGGCGGCTAGCCTGGCGATGAAAGCTGGCCTTATTATTAACATTGCTTACACCGGGGTCGAGATCTGGAAGGCTGTTCAGGCATTCCGTGAAATGCGTGATGCCCAGAAAGAAGCTAAGGACGCACAAAACCGGCTGTATGATTCTTCTGATAGGATCATGAAAAAGTTTCAAGAATTCAAAGATGTAAAACTGCCGGAAGATATAACAGGCACGGCCCCGGAAGAACTGGAAGAGCTGAGCAGGAAACTTGCAAAGACAAAGGCTTATTGGGTGGCCCTGCAGGTTCAGCTACAGACCAAATCTGAAAAAACTACCTTTTTGGGAACTGCCACAAAGGAAGCCATTGACGCAAAAGCTGAGCTGAAGGTCGTGAATCAGCGCATAAAAGAAATCAACAGCGATTTAAAAAAAGTTAAAACAGCCGGTGAGCAGGCAGCGGATGCCATGAAAAAACCGGCTGAAGCGGTCAAGGCGACAAAGGAGCAGCTGGACGATTTTGAAAAGCAGGCCAAGGCAGCATATAAAACCGCCAAAGCCGAGGCTGAAAAATATGCCAAAAAGGTGATTGAGTGGGAAGATAAAATCAAGACCGCCCGCATGTCCACCGCAGACAAGCTCCGGGAGCTGAACCGGAAGGGCATGACTGATGAAGAACAGTGGAACGATGAACGGTTGCAGGCGGATGAAAAGTTTTATGCAGCAAAAGAAGCCCTGAGAAATGGTGATTATAAATTAGCAGAGACTCTGGCAAAAGATGCTGAAGGCCTTTATGCCGGGCTTGCTGAAGAAATCAAAAGCTCAACAAAAGATGGTGAGGATATCATTGTCAAAAGTCTTGACACGACGAAAGAGGTCGCGAAAGATGGAGTTAAAGCTGTTGGTAATTTCATGATTGATTTGTATTCGGAACAAAAAGATAACGCCAAAAGTTCACAAGGGCAATGGGAAGAAACCGCAAAGGCAATTCAAAAGCAATTGGATGAAATCACAAAAAAGAGAGAAACAAATGTAGAGATCATCCTTGAGAATCTTGAAGACGCTCAATCTGAGATAAATGATTTAACCAGAGATGAAACCAAAACCATTACCATTACGACCATCCAAAAAACCGTAAAACAAACAGTTGAAGAAAAACAGACCGGCGGGCCTGTCGGTTTTGCCAGCGGTGGACGTCTTCCTGGTTATGGAGGCGGAGATAAGATAAAGGCACTGCTGGAAGCCGGGGAGTTCGTTATCCGCAAGGAAGCCGTTGCAAAGTACGGTGCCGGATTTTTTAGCAAATTAAACTCCATGCGCCTTAACCTGCCTGACATGCAGAGAGTAGTTAAAGCCAGAATCGGCGGGTTAATTTCAAATTTATCACTCCCTGAAATACCGGTTCAAAGGTTTGCCACCGGTGGTATGGCCATGGCCAACGGTGGACAATCCCCTTCTGAAACTCTTGTTGTCCGATTCCAGGCAGGGGACATGGAAGCCCCGGTCAAGATCACTGATCCTGATTCCCGTATGGCGATTAAAAAAATGGCAAAAGAAATGTCAAGAATGAGGCTTACCTATGCCCGGTAAATTCAGGATATATTCAACCGATATTTCAGCCACCCTGAACCCGGACAGCTCAAGTCCCGTACCGGCAACATTGATTATCTTTGATCAAGACCCTGTTTTTTCAGAGTATAATCCTGCCGGGTCTGCACAGGACAGGGGATCTGTGATCCGCACCCTGGGGGGTGTGGTGATTCAGGATTTCGGCGTGTCGGTACAGGATGGATTGATCAGCTTTTCAGATACCGCGGCATTGAACCAGGCAACCGTGACCGCCCTGCAGTCCGCATATGAAACGATTGACGGACAGTGGTATTTCACGGATGGGTACGAATGCTGGAAAGTGCAGTTCAGCAGGAATCCCAAAGGGTTTAGGGCCTGGCGGAATATCCTGTACGCATATAATAACTACACCATTTTTTCATACGAAATTAATCTGATTGTGATCAGCAAGGAGATATAGATGGCATTGGATTGGGATGTATTGCTGGACGGGGTTTCAATCAAAGAACAGATTGAAAGCTTTCAGATCACGGAAAGTAAAGGAGCTTATGCCAGAGAATTGACATTATCGGCTGCAGATCCTTCATTTTATGATCAATTTGATTTTTTAATTTTCCCCCAATTGCGCGTGGAAGTAAAAACTAAAAACGGTGATGTCTGGGTGTCACAGGGTATGTTTTATATCGAGCAACCCCCTGTTTCTGCCACACCAGATTCAACACTGAGCCAGGGAGTGTGGGGCAGGTCTGAAACAGCAAAAGCTGGGCCTCCTTTTGCAGTCAAAGTATCAAAAGAATGGGGACTGGATACAACTTGCCACGCCATAATGACTGAAATGGCGGGCCTGTGCGGGCTGTCGATCAACTTTGAGATGGACGATTATACAGTTTATGCGGGATCGTATGCGGTCGAAAGCGCATATCCCATTGATGTGATATCTGAACTGGCAACTTTTGCCGGTGGGTATGTTGGGTGCAATACGGACGGGGAACTTGTGATCAGAAACAATGTTTTTCACCCTGCAGCTGCGGATCACACCGTCACTGATATTGATATTGCGGATATTAGTGAAAGCATTGAATACCCGGAGTGGGGGAATAGAATCCTTATTAGTTCGGCGGGCAGTGAATCATCAACTTCCGTCGAATTAACTGTTCTGGATGATTCGGATTGTCTGCCCGCTGATGGCATATCAACCGGGACTATTTTTGCTTTTGTGTCCGACCAGGACGGGGCCATAGCTGATAACACCATGGTGCATTGGACGTGTGAAGACGGGATCACTTTGGGCAGTACAGATACCCCCACAGGTGAGTATCTGATGTCTGGTGGAATTTATAATGCTGATAATTATCATAAAGTGACGGTCGAATTTCTGATAAAAAGCGTTGTTGGAATCTGGGCTTATACAGACGCAGCTCATGAAAATAATTATTGGGATGAGTCTAAAACCGGATGTGTATTTGAAGGTAACGAAATTGCAGTTCATGATCCATTTACATATTGTGATCAAACCTTGGTTATTTCATATATTACTGAGGGTTGTGCTGTAAACACTGTTACAGCAGGTAACACGGCTTTTGATGTAAGTGTTACAGCTGAATGCGCTGGGGCCTCAGCCACTATGGATATCAAGCTTGGAAATATTTGTGCTTGCGGATCTTCTTTGAACGCCAAAATGTCCGGGAATGGCGTTTGTTTTGGGAATTGCGCCCAAGTTTTAGCATGGGCGACTATCAACAATAGACCTGTGATCAGCGTCATATATAATACCCGCCGAACGACAATTAAAATTCCTGAAATATAAATCAAAAAAATGGTAAAAGCCGCCAAATCTTATGAAAGGAGAGATTTGGATGGTAACGGACCAGCAAGTGAGGAGGTTATTCAAGTTGATTCAAACTGAAAAAAATTTCGGGATAGCAGCAATGAAAGCAGGTATGGATGAAAAAACGGCTCGAAAGTACCGTAAAATGGGCAAATTGCCAAGCGAACTTAAACAGGAGCATAACTGGAGAACACGTAAGGACCCGTTTGAAGACGTATGGGATGGTATCAAAGGAATGTTATCAATAAATCCGGGGTTGGAAGCCAAAACCATTTTTGAGGATCTTCAAAGAAACCAGCCAAGCCGATTTGCCGATGGGCAGTTGAGGACCTTGCAACGGAGGATAAAACATTGGAGGGCAACAGAAGGACCGGGTAAAGAAATTTTCTTCGCTCAAATTCATAAGCCGGGCGAATTATGCCAGTCTGACTTCACCCATATGGATGAGCTGGGCATCACCATATCCGGCGTTCCTTTTGATCACATGATTTATCATTTTGTTTTAACCTATTCCAACTGGGAAACCGGTACCATATGTTTCTCCGAGAGTTTTGAAAGCCTGAGCCAGGGCCTGCAAAATGCTTTATGGGAATTGGGCGGTGTACCGTATCATCACCGCACAGATCGCTTGGCTGCCGCTGTCAACAAGGAGACCCACCCGGAAGAGTTCACCCGCAGATATCAGGATCTTGTCGACCATTACGGTCTGACTCCTTCTAAAACGAACCCGTCCAGCCCCAATGAAAATGGTGATGTGGAGCAGCGCAATTACCGGTTCAAAAAAGCCGTTGAACAAGCCCTGTTATTGAGAGGTCACCGGGATTTTAAAGACCGGGAAGAGTATGAGAGTTTTCTGTCCAGGTTGTTTGGGCAACTGAATGCCGGCCGAAAAGGCCGCCTTGCAGAAGAAGTGGAACTCCTGCATCGGCTCCCCAAACGCCGGATCGACTCATGTAAAAAACTGGATTTAAAAGTCGGTCCCAGCAGTACCATACGAGTCAATCACAATGTCTACTCAGTGAACAGCAGGCTCATAGGAGAAAAAATACAGGTTCGTCTTTACATGGAATGTCTGGAAATCTGGTACGGACAGAAAAAGATCGACACCTTGCCACGGTTACGGGGTGAGGGGAAGCACAAAATCAATTACCGGCATATCATTGACAGCCTGGTCAAAAAGCCGAGGGCGTTTGAAAACTACCGCTATCGTGATGCCATGTTTCCCACCAGCCGTTTCCGGATTGCCTATGACTATTTAAAAGAACGCTATACTGTTCAAAGCGCTGCCTCAAGATATTTGAAGATTCTATACCTTGCCGCAAAAGACAGTGAAGTGGCTGTAGACAGTGCTCTGACGGTTTTAATAAACGAAAGCCATGAAATCAGCAAAGATGCGGTTCAGCGCCTTATGGAATCCAATGCCCCTGTTGCCGGACCAGATGATATCCATATTCCGGCAGTTGATTTAACCCTTTATGACAAACTTCTCAAGGAGGTGGCAGCATGATGAGTGATCATGACCAGATCATGAACCATCTCAAGAGTCTCCACATGCCGACCATGCGCCGCAGCTATGAAGAAATGGCAGATCAGGCCCGGGCGGAGTCATGGGGGTATGAACAGTATCTTTTACAGCTGCTGAATCTTGAATGTGAAGTGCGGTGGCAAAACCGGATAGCACGGAACCTGAGGGCATCCAAGCTGCCACCGTCAAAGACCTTTGAAAATTTTGATAAAAAACGCCTTCCCATAAAGGTCGCTAATCATTTGAATGTACTGATCGACGGCTCTTTTTTAAGCCGATCTGAAAATATTTTGGCCTTTGGGAATCCGGGAAGCGGGAAAACCCATCTGTTGTGTGCCATTGGCCATGAATTGATTGCAAAAGGAAAGCAGGTCCTTTTCATCTCATGCAGCCAGCTTGTTCAGGAGCTGCTGATCGCCAAAAGGGAGCTTGAGTTGACAAAAAAGCTCAAAAGCCTCTCCAGGTTTGATGCCGTGATTATCGATGATATCGGATATGTCCAGCAAAGCCGGGAAGAGATGGAGGTGCTGTTCACCTTCCTGGCAGACCGGTATGAGCAAGGCAGTCTGATGATCACCAGCAATCTTCCCTTTTCCAAGTGGGAACAGATTTTTAAAGATCCGATGACGACGGCTGCGGCTATCGACAGGCTTGTTCATCACAGCATTATCTTTGAATTGAATGTTGAGAGCTATCGCATGGAGCAGGCCAAAAAGGAGGCAAGATAATGTTCGAACACGATATGGAAACAGCATATACCAGGGAAGAACTCGTAGAAATTGTCAAAATGATACGGCTGCATTTATACAATAGAGGCCTGCACTGTGGCGCCAGGGTTATAAGGGAGGAAATGGAGAATGAGAATATCCAGCCAATACCTTCTGTGAGAACTATTGGGCGTATATTATCACGACATGGCCTAACACATGGCAGAACCGGTTTTTATAATAATCCTGTTTAAAAACAGATGAATAATAAACGGCCATTTTTTTATGCGAAAATCACATATTTTTTTTGTAAAGCGTTGTACGGTTATCTATAATCTTTGAATGGCAAGGCTTTCGGGTTTTTTTATTTAAAAAGGAGATGGTATGCGTGGAGGATATAGAGGAAAACCAAAACCGAAATTGCCGTCACATCTAAAGCGTGTTCATGTGAATGCCCGCATCCAGCGGTGGATGCTTGATGAGCTCAAAAAAAGAGGTGAGGTTGGGATAATTTTGGAGGATATATTGATTAAAGCGGGTTTCAAGTATCAAGCAGAAAAATGAAGAAAAACAATATGCCTCCGGCGGCCCTACGGGGTATTTGTTCCGCGCTAAGGCGCGGGGATTTAACGCATGAAGGACAAAAACATGGGGGGAAGGGCAGAATACATTGGACAGCATACTGCCCCCCATGTCTTCGTCACCAGTCACGGCGCTCGGGTTGCTTCCCAGCAGTTGCCCTATCCTCCAGACCGGCGTGAGGGATATTATCAATGTTACAAAAAATATCAAGTCAATAATGAAAAAAAATATAAAATCAGCAGGTTATAAAGGAATGAGAAACGGGAATTTTAATTGTCGTTGAAGGAAAAAAATATTTGTCGTTGATCATTGTGACATTATAGATGATGAAGACGGCCCTATTCCTGATGAACCTCCCACGCCTTTGCCTGAACCTGATCCTAACCCTGACCCATGGTATCCGATTATTCCTGATCCTGGGTTGCCCAGTGTGGGAGAAGAAGAAATACCAGCCCCTGGTGATGGCGAAGGTGACGGAAGTCTTTTCCCCGGCGAAGGTGAAGGTGATGTTGCCCCCGGACTTGGTACTGATGATGGAGGTAGTGTAGGGGGTAGCGGTGATGATGGAGGCGGTGGAGGAAGCTCAACCTCACCAGTAGATCTCACACCCGGCCCAATAACTCCTTGTGATGCCATGATTTTAAGTAAAATGGCCTCTTATGATAATTTAATGGGAGATGACCGTGAAAAAATGCGGTTCGGAGTATCAAGTGCCTCAGATTGCCCTGACCAGGCCTGTACCTGCTCTGAGATATGTGATTCAGAGATTCATGAAAAAGGGAACACTTACGATTATTCAAAAACGCTACATGAGCAGGCAAGCGATGCATACGATGCTTATTCAGCCGGGTATTATGAAGAATTCAACCGGCTACAGGAAGAACATATGGCTGAATGCGAGGCTCATTGTGAGCAGGTACGAGAGGAAGAATGCGGCTGTGAAATGGTTTCTGGGCCTGACGTTCTTGCTCCCGGTGAATCGGCTGAATATGTTTGCAGCGATGGAACTACGAAATTAATCACTATGCCGGAAGGCGCATGTGGAACACAAACATTTACAGTGGGTTGTTGTTCCGTTGATGTTAGGGCAACCGTTGGACAATGGGTTTTTATAGAACGTGAAAATTTTCCAGTAACAGACTGTTATTCTCATTATTCAACCGACTGCGTTAAAGACATTATTGAAGGAAGGTATAAATATAGAATACGAGATTCAAGGCGCACAAATGGTGTGTATCCAAGAGGTGAAAACTGTACGTTTACTTCGGCAAAATCGGGATGTTTAGTTGATATATACGGCCCTATTCCTGATGCTGATGCTTATTATGAGGTAGCAGAACATCAAGATATTTATGAGTGGCAATGTTGAAGGAGAAAATATGAAAACCGCAGAGAAACAAATAGTTTCAATGCTGCAGGCGTTTAATAAAACTGACGTGCTGAAAGCTTTTGAGTTATACCAGGATGAGAATGCTTTACGGCAGGAATTGCAGACAAGTGGTTTGTTCCCGCAAAAAACAAAACCTGAGAACCAGGAATTTTATTTTTTAGACAATGCTTATTGGGTGCAGTCTCTTAAAAAAAGACAGGAAGATATTAAAAAAGCTGTTGAAAGCATGAAAGCAAAACAAAAAATGCGGAAACCGAAACAAAAAACAAGCATGGGTTTAAAACGGTCACAAATCAAATGCCCTGCCTGTAATGCACTTATGTATAAACAGGCCGTTTGCGGCGGGTGTGCCGACGGGAAGAAAGGTTACAAGATCAGGTTGATCTGTGAGGAAAACCCGGACCATGAAGTACTTTTGTGAAAAGGGGGTTAGATGTCGTATACAGCTAAATCGGTTATCCTGGATATCGCTGATAATTGGGGAAGTAGTGATTATCTGAATATTAGATCTATAGAATTTACTTTATCAGGAACTCCAATTTCAATGATCAACACGGCTTTTTCTGTATATGCTACGAGCAGTAGTCCTGGCCCCTTTGATCCTTGGCGAGCATTCGATACATCCCTGACAAAGATCAATGATCGGTATGAAACGTCATGGATGTCATCGCATTACAACATAACCAATCAACGGCTTATTATTGTTTTTAATTCTGAGCAGACATTTGATGGTATCACGATAAACAATGGGCATTCAAATGGTAATGACACGGATTATGGTGCTAAAAATGTAAAAATTCATATAAGCACTGATGCAATCACTGATACAACTTATAATGCTGCAATATCAAATAGCACAAAAATATATGATGGTACTTTTGATCAGCATAATGCCAGTAATAGTGCCGACGATCAGATATTAACCCTTATTGCCACCACCGTCCTTGAAGATATGGCAATGGATATTGAATTGTGGCAATCCAAACTTAACGATGCCCCCCTTGATATCCATGTGGCGCAGTGGACAGAAGAAGACGCAAAACTTGATATTGCCGCCTACTTTCAATCAATGACTGATATGCCTATTGATGCCCAGGCGGCGGCATGGGCAAGAAAAAACAATAAACTGGATTTGTTTATTGGTTCCCAGGAGATTGAAGACACCCCTCTAAATATTCAACTTGCAAAAGAAGATATAAAAAACATTCTTCTGGATATTTCCCTTGCGGATGGAATTATCACCTTGGATGCAGCAATGGATATCGCCCTGGGGGATGGAAACAATATAACAGATATAGGCATGGACCTTATGGCGATCGGAACAATTCCGTCTTTTCAGGCGGTTTATGCAATGAATCTGGACAGCATAATTAAGGAAATATAAAAAATGACAAAACCGAACACATACTGGCTTTTCAACAATACCGCAAATGATGGGGAGAACACTGGCAACGCCACAGGTGGTGCTGGTGGATCTTCTTCAAATTGGGTAGTTATTGACCTTACAAATGATGCATTGGCATGGTGTTCTGAACAGCAGACAGATGGCGACGCTTTAACCGGTACAAGATACCCGAGTATTATTCCTGATTCAGGGAGTAATGAATCGGAGAAAACTTTTATTAAAGACAATTCGGAATCAGTTTTTGACCAAGTATTTTTGGCCGGAACCAGTGCAGGGGAACAGTCTGGGGGAGACAACCGCTATGTATTCGCCATCTATTTTGACGGTGCAACCGCAGGTATCCCTTATCTTGAAGCCTGGGATGACAATACCCATGCCACGGCAGAAGATAACTTTTTAGGGTCTGGAACCCCTGCAAATTCATCCATCCGGGCCATTGCCACCACAAACGCAAGTCCAGGGTCAGCAACCTGGGCCGGAACACCGTTGGCCGGTACGGATTCCAGGATTGAGCTGGATACAGCAGCCTTATCAGCAGGAAAAAATCTGTATTTCAATATCAAACAGCTTGTAACGAATGGAACCCATACGCCGGGGAGTTCAACGGATTTGGTACTGACTTTGCGTTATCTGTACTCATAGGAGGGGGCATGAAAACACTCAGTGAAATTATTGAAATATGTAAATCAGGTGGGAAGCCTGATGTGAATGATGCAAGGATGGCGATATGCGCTATGGATGCTCTCATAACTTTTGATTCGACTCATTTTATGAGAATGGCTCAAAGAGAAATGGGTGGAAAGAAACCCGGCCTATTTACCGCTGAGCGCAATTATGAAAAGCATTTTAATCGAGTAAAGCGAGCGCTCTCAAAATCCCCATTGGCTTGGTTAGGCACCAACAACAATCCAGACAATCCCAAAGTTCAGAAGCGTAGAAATATTTCTAAAAAGATTTTCAATCGAGTTCAAGATAAGTGTTCAACTAAATAAGGGAGCTGCTATGAATTACACGATTACATTTAATGACGGTATAGTCTACAGCTCCCCGGATATCCGAGAGACAGACCCAGGGTGGGCATCCGAAAACGGGGAAAAATTGACCGGCATCGGAGAAATGAGCATCAAACTGCCCAATAAAAAAATCCTGATCCTGAAGGGGTTTGAAAAGTACAATTTCTTTGTGGAGGCCAGTCAGGCATTCGGGAAAAAAGCCAAGGCCAGGATCGAATCTTTTTTCTTTTGCGGGGCTTGGCGGGGGCATGTGGTGAGTTGGGAAATTAATTATAAAACCCGACAGGTTTTAAAACGGATGGCTCTTGAAGGGCGGGAATACCATGGAACCGCCACAAGGGGCTGGCGCATGGGCCTGATGGGTGAAAAAGCGGAGAGTGGGTTATGTCCTTTAGTATAGTTGATTGGAATATCCAGGCGGATGATACCCTGTATATTGGGTTGGCAGACAGCGGGTCAGATATCAGCGTCACTGTGCATGATTCGGAATCTGCAGCGCAGTCAGGAACGGGGGGGATTGCTTCCGGCAGCGCAGCATATGGAACCGGCAGCACAGTCATTTTAAGTGGGTCTTCCAGTTTCACATTTTTTAATGCCTCCTTGGATCACCATCTCAAGGTATCTGGGGAGTCCGGCGATGAAACTAAAATTTTTCAAGTATCACCATCTGCCGATCTGCCGGAAATCAGCAACAGTATATATCAATCTGAATCTCTGATTCAACGCCGGGCAACATATGAAATCAACGCCCATACCCATACGTCAAAAATTAGAGATATCAGTATTGCAAACCCCATCCCGTCTCTAAAAATCGGGGATGTGGTACAGATACAGTCAACACGAAGGGGTATCAACGTTCTGACAACCATTACGAATCTGACCATATCTGGTACGCCGGACAGCATAGTGAATACTGTTGAAACGGTTGAATACGTTGATTTAACAAAGGATTAGCTGAGGAATAGGTATGGTTGACACTCTAAAACAATTTAATCTAAAAAATCCCGGCAAGGATTATTCGTTCGGAAAAGTAACATCTGTTTCAGGTGCAAAAATAACTGTTCAAACTACATCCGGCCTGAAGGTTTCAATCAATGATTCTTTTCAAGAATATAAGATAGGGGATCAAGTGGCTCTGGCAGCCAGAAATGGTAATTTGAACAGTATGTTCGTGATAAGGAAGATGAAAAATATTTTCCCGGCATCCGGAACTGTTTTGGTGATAGGGCCGGGGCAAGGATGATGATTGATGGAAATTGATTGGAAGGAAGTAATTGGATATGTCGTTGGCTTTTTTTCATGGGTATATGGGAAATTACCCAATACATGCGACGGTTGGACTGATTTGATAGCTTTTCTGACTGTTACAGTGACTTTTGTATTTATCACAATGCCAAAAGCCTGGGACTTTCAAAAAAAGTGGTGGGGCAAGAGATGACCTATAAATTTGTAAAAAAATCAAAAAGAAAGTGGATGAGGCCATGAAAAATTATTACAAATATTTTATCCGTAAAAAGGAAGGTTGTTGAAAATGAACTTAAAAAGTTTTGCTGATAGCCTGCCACATGCAATTGATTCTGATCCAATTGTCATGGGGGAATTAGCCGGCTACACTTTAGCAGCTCCCAGGTCTTTCTGGGAAACATCAAAGGAAATTCGATCAGAGGTGGTCAATGGGTGTGGTCCTGGTGGCCTGGGTGATTTTATGGTTCCGGATACTGTTTATTTTGTCAGTATTAAAGCTGCCTGCATGATTCATGATTGGTGTTTTACCGTTTTTAATTCAGAGGCTGGTTTTAAGCTGTCAAATCAAATCTTTTTAGACAACATGCAGAGAATCGTCCGGGCTGAAACTTATAATAAACTTTTAATGTCTTTACGCCTGGCCAGGGTAAAAAAATATTATCGAGCTGTCCAGGATTTTGGTCGAGTGTTTTATTATGA
Source organism: Desulfobacula toluolica Tol2 (assembly GCF_000307105.1). Classification (NCBI taxonomy): domain Bacteria; kingdom Pseudomonadati; phylum Thermodesulfobacteriota; class Desulfobacteria; order Desulfobacterales; family Desulfobacteraceae; genus Desulfobacula; species Desulfobacula toluolica. Next base: position 3,567,485 of record NC_018645.1, on the reverse strand, counting down.
TGCTCATGTCGATTTATATTCTGATGAGCATTTGTATTCTGATTGTTTTTCCAGGGTGTCACCAAGGTGACATGTTTTTTTAGATCTTGATTGGATAGGAATTGTGAAAACCCTTGATTGGTGCTGGTCGGGATGAGAGGATTCGAACCTCCGGCCCCAGCGTCCCGAACGCTGTGCTCTACCAGACTGAGCCACATCCCGACTGCCGCAAAAGACTATACACAAAAAAAATAAAAAAGTCTAATTGAAAATACTTTCTTTTATAATTGTTGCTTCCCTTCCCGGTCCTACCGAGACAATTTTAATTTTAACATTAGAGAGTTCTTCAATCCTTGCAAGGTAATTCTTTGCATTTTGGGGCAAATCATTAAATGATGTAATGCCTGAAATGTCCTGTTTCCAGCCAGGATGAGTTTCATATACCTGTGTACATTCCTGTAAAATTTTGATTTCAGGCGGAAAATCTTTGATGATTGTTCCGTTATATTCATACCCGGTACAAATTTTAATCTCATCAAGATCATCAAGAACGTCAAGCTTGGTGATGGCAAGACCTGTCAGGCTGTTTAACCTGGCAGCATTCCGAAGCACAACCATATCCAGCCAGCCGCAGCGCCTCTTTCTGCCGGTAGTTGCACCAAATTCCGAACCGGTTTTCTGGATTTTATCTCCAATGTCATCAAACAATTCGGTTGGGAATGGACCAGCACCAACGCGTGTTGTATATGCTTTTACAATCCCGATGATTTCATTGATATTTGCAGGCCCCACACCTGATCCGTTGGCGGCATTGCCGGCCACAACCGAGGAAGATGTCACAAACGGATAGGTCCCGTGTTCAATATCAAGGTGGGTTCCCTGAGCGCCCTCAAATAATATTGTTTTATTATTATTTATTCCATCAAACAATATAACGGAAACATCTGCAACATATGGAAGCAATCTCTCTTTAATCTTTTGAAATTGATCAATTACAGTTTCAGGATCTATGGTTTCCGTTTTAAAATAGTGTTCAAGATAAAAGTTTTTTTCTTCAAGAATTGTCTTAACTTTTTCTTTGAAAAGATCAAAGTCAAGAAGGTCGCAAAATCTGATTCCTCTTCGGGTAGCCTTATCCTCATAACATGGGCCGATTCCCCTGCCGGTTGTTCCTATTTTTTGATCTCCTTTTTGGGCTTCTCTGGCACTGTCGATCAAGCGGTGATAGGGCATTATGATATGAGCCCGGTTACTTATTTTAAGCATATCCGGTGACACATCAATATTGTTTGATAGCAAATAATCAATTTCCTCCAGTAAAACAAAAGGATCCACAACAACACCATTGCCGATGAAACATTTTTTTTGCTGGATAATACCGGAAGGGATGAGGTGACTGATAATTTCCTTGCCCTTGACGACCATTGTATGGCCGGCGTTGTTTCCACCCTGAAACCGGACAACATAATCTGCATGTTCGCTTAATAAATCAACAATTTTGCCTTTTCCTTCATCTCCCCATTGCGTGCCGACAATTACTGTATTTCCCACTACTTACTCCTTTTATTCAAAAAAAAACTTTTAATGAGCTGTTTAGTTTTATCTTCATATATCCCTGATACAATTTCAGGGTGATGGTTCAATCGTTTATCATCTGCCATGGTATATAATGATCTTGCCGCACCCCATTTCGGATCTTTTGCTCCAAATACAACACGTTTGATTCTGGCATGAATAATAGCACCCATACACATAATGCAAGGTTCAATAGTAACGTATAAAGTTGTGTCAATCAGCCTGTAATTTTTTATCACCCTTGATGCCATGCGTATGGCATTTATTTCAGCATGGCTTGTGGGGTCATTTGATGATATGGGACAATTGTAACCATATCCGATAACATCTTTGTTTTTATCCACAATGACTGCACCAACAGGGACTTCATCTATTTGTGATGCTTTTATTGCCTCCTTGATGGCAAGATTCATATAATATTCATCATTCATAATTCAACCAATACTTATATAAATCTTTTTTCCTAAGGTCAAATCAATTAAATTGTTTTGTCCAAAAATTAATATAACAAAACCAAAGTGGATGTCGGGTCATATCCGTTCGTCCAGACGAATATCATGTGAAAATACGTTCAATCGGACAGATCCGAGGCCGTCCATAATTTTATCAGGTATACTGTAGACCGGTCAAAAGATGATTTTTAAGAGAATCAAATGGCCGGGTTTTTTTTGACCAAAATCTAAGAAAAATTTGAAAAACAAAAAACTTGAAATCTTTCAAAAAGCCTGATATATACTGTCTCCATGTTGTGCGCCCGTAGCTCAGCTGGATAGAGTATCTGACTACGAATCAGGGGGTCGCAGGTTCGAATCCTGCCGGGCGCGCCATTATGACAAGGGGTTGGGGCACTTACCAGAATCCTTTTTTTTGCCTCGCGCTTTTCCAAATTTGATCACCTTGAAACCAATTAAATTAATCTTTTTTGAAACTATAAATTTTTTATAGCCTTTATCAAATATGTTTTCTGTGGACACAGAATATTCCTGTGGCGATCTGATAGGAAAAACGATTGTTACATTGAGCAATCGTGTGATTGGTCTTGCATCATTGGTGTAAAATATGTAATATCCCATAAAAATTATGGGATATTACAGAAAATGAATACTAAAAGCGACAAAACATTTGATTTTTGGAATGACCATTCCCTTGAATTTCTGGAAATGGCAATGAAAAGAGACTATCAGGAAACCCTTACATCCTGTAACGGTTATGGAAAAAAGACCAGGGAATGTGGTGATACAATTGAATTTTATCTGATGATCAAAAACGCTGTAATACAATCGGTATCTTATAATATTAAAGGATGTTTGTTTTCACATGCCTGTGCCAACACAGTTATCAAATTTGCAAACGGTCAAACTATTGAAAAGGCCAGAAAAATTGCAGCCAATGATATAACCGTCTATTTAAAGACACTGCCCAAAGAAGAAGCGCATTGTGCAGCACATGCACTGGCTGCATTCCATCTTGCCATTGATGATTATGAAAAAAGATAAAAAACAGGCATTGGCTGGTTATAATTCATGAATCGGCAAGTCTCTGGTCATACATGGATCCCACCCCGTATTCATTCCGGCGCATAAATTTATCCCAAGACGGTCCAATAAGTTGCATCTCTGGATTTTTCTTTTGAACATCCCTGGCAATTCTCATCTCTTTGGTGCAGCCTGTGCTATAGGTTGAATCTTTACCGATCCATTCCGGGGGAACCTTTTTATTTAACAATGAAAAGCTTTCGGAAATATCATCTGATGTCTGGAACCTCCAAATATCGATATATGTGCTTCTTTGAACGATTTCCCACATATACATCAGGTCGTCTGCATCCATTCCAGGCTCATAATACTTTGACGGGTTGATGATAAAAAGATCGGCAGACTGTTGATACAGATGGTCAATAAAAGTACCCATTATTTTTTTTGCCACATCAATTTTTCCGGGGATGGATCCGATGATGCCGCTGTAAAACATTACTGTCATCCCTTTTTTTCTGGCTGTTTTCATTTCATCAATAATTTTATTTGCCACCTCTTCCAGCTGTTCGTGTGAAAATTGTATAAAATCAGGGTGTCTGGGTTTATAGGTCACTGTTAAAGCCTTTTTTTCAAGACTGATATTGATGATATCCTGGGTGAATTGGAAGTGAGAGTCAATCAACCTTTTTTTCTGGGTTTCGCCCCGTGATACGACACAATCAACCTCTTTAAATATCCTGGAAAAGGTAGTAGAGACAAGCAGAAGGTTTAAGTCTTCACTGGTCCCATCAGATACCACATAGATGTTTTTGTCATGTTTTAAAAGTTTTACCAGGTTGTTTTTGCTGATGGTTTTTTCATGAATAAAATGTGCGGTTTCAAATTCTTTTGCAAGAATCGGATCTGTCCTAGTGTCAGCCAGGCAGACTTTTTTGAAAAACGGTGCTTCCTTTACTGCAAAAATAACCGCATGACCAAGTTCGGCCATAAATTTGATAATGGTAAGATCTACAATAATTTCACCTGATTCATCAGCCAGCCATAAAATTTTTTGTTTTTTTGCTTGCAATATTTGAAGCAACTTAGAAAAACCATTCCCTCTGATTGGAGTCTTAAATATCTCTTTTATTTGGGCCAGGGGCGGAATTTTTGGATTTTCATGGGTCCATAGATTATCTTGTGCAACAAGGGTTAATAGTCTTTGAAATTCAATTGCTTTTATTTTTTCCCTGAGTTCAACCAGTGTAAGGTCTTCAATGGTTTGTACGGAATCACCAATCTGATTCAATGCCTTTTTAAAGGTTTCTGAGTTTAAAAATTTTTTTATTTTTTTATTGGTTGCTCTTTTTTCAGCTGAATACGGATTTTCGATGTGAGTACGGCTTAAAAATATTGTGTACAATCTTTTTTCAAGCCGGGACGGAATCAGAAGACCGGTCTGGATTTCATCATCATATTTTATCTTGACCAGGGTTTTTAAAAACTGTTTGTTATATTCAGAATCTATCAATTCATCAATCAGGGCAATTATTTTATCAAACACCTGCTCGTAATGATTTTTTAGATGCGGAGGGTATTTTCTTGACATGATAGCATTAAACATTTTGTCGGAACAAGGATAATACCGTTCTCCATTTTCAGGGTAGACCATAAATTCAACTTGTTCCCTTGAACCAACCTTTGTCGGATAAGCAAACGGGTCTATATGGTTTTTAAGGAAAAAAGAGGTAAACCAGGCATCAAAATCAGGGCTTTTACCCATACGAACAGGTATATTTGTTTTGTCTTCCATATAGTCTCCTTTTTTAGAAATAATGCGGGCAATGGTATCATTCCAAATGTTGTTTTGCAATTGAATAGCAATGTAAATGACCTTGACACGTTGTTTTGAGAAGCATAATAGAATAAATTATGGACAAGAAAACAGCTTTTCATATTTTAAATTTGAAACCTGGTGTTTCTTTTGAAGATGCAAAAAAATCCTATCGGAATTTAGCAAAAAAGTATCATCCTGACAGGGCTGAAAAAAAAATCCGGCAACAACGAACAGCAGAGTCAAAAATGAAAGAGATCAACCTTGCATTTCGGTATATTGCTCCTCTGCTGAGAAATACTGAAGATGTTAAAAAAACAACTGAAAAAAATCATGATAATGAAACAATTAAAGATCAATCCGAGAGACATGAAAAAGAGGTGACCTTTTCTTTTTTATCAAAATTGATTGGACGATTGATAATTTTTTTCAACAACAAAAATCATGGCAAAATCGTTAAAAATAAATTTGAAAAACAAAAACCTGTAAAGAAAACCAGTGGTAAAAAGGTCAGGTTCGATGATGTCTTTAAAAGCATTTATCAGGTCGGCTCTGATGGAGAAAAAAAGACAGGTATACATAAAAAGAAAAAATATGCTCAAAAGACAAATCCATACAAAGGGTATCAAAACTATATGACATTGAAGGCAAAGATGTCATCAGGACAATATAAAAGATACCAACCGATGAGTATCGAAAGGGTAGATAAAATAGATCCGGTTAAGCCGGTTAATTTTGTTGGTAAAAAATAACCTGTTTTTTTGATGATCAATTTAAAATTTTATGGTGATTAATTTTTTTCCTGTTTTAAGTTCAATCAGATTTGCTGACGTGTTATCAATCAATCCATATGTGTACCTGCCGTTTCGTGGCTGCGTTATGGAGCCTGGGTTCATGAATATTTGGCCATTCTTTTTTTTCAGAGAAAAAATGTGGGTATGACCCTGTATGACAATGTCGATATCTTCAGAACAGTGGTGAGGACGATGACCATGATAAAGAAGAATTTTTTTATTGAAAACGGTAAACTCCATTTTCGTGTCAACTCCCGGGAAAAAAGAGGGGGTATCACAATTTCCATAGACATAATAAAAATGGTGTTTAAAAGATGTTAACTCATTTTTTATTGAGCCTGGCTGGAAATCAATATTTGTGTAATTCCCGTATTTTGTGTCAAAAAGATCACCGGCAACGGCAAGTCCGTCAGTGGGTTTTAAAAGATTTTTCATGGTTAACCATGAACTGTAGCTGCCATGAATATCCGCTGTAACAATAAGATTTTTCATAGGATCTATTTTTTCCTTGTTAGGGATAATAAGCTTTCATAATATTCAATCCAAATCAACAAAATTTTTAAAAAATACTATGAATGTCGGATTGATAAAAGATCATAAGGCTTTTAAAGTGGAGATTCTTGCAAGCACAGGGGGGTGGGAATAATTTAAGAATACATAAAAAGGATGTGGGGTTAAATTTGAAAGGTTGTGGGCAGCCAGTTTTTTTAAAGCATTTATCAATGGCTTTGTGTCTTGAATCGTTTCAGCTGCAAAGCGGTCAGCTTCGTATTCATCCTTTCTGGATGAAATTTGAAAAAATATTGATATGAACAAATCTATGGGCGAGTATAGCATTCCAAAAAAGATTAAACCGGCATAAATGGAAACATCTGTCATGAAAAAAGCATGAAACAACCCTTCATGAGAGATAAACAGGGAGATAAGATAAAAAATAAATCCCATTTGAAAAATGCCCAAAAGCATTCGTTTGACAATGTGCTTTCTTTTAAAATGGCCCATTTCATGGGCAAGAATTGAAACCAATTCTTCAATTGTTTGCTCTTTGATCAGGGTATCAAATAAAACGATTCGTTTGTTTTTTCCAAAACCTGTAAAAAATGCATTGGATTTGCTGCTTCGTTTGGACCCATCCATGACAAAAATATTGGAAAGTGAAAAATCAATTGATTCTGCATAGTTTATAATAGCCTCTTTCAGGGGGCCGTCTTCCAATGGGCTGAATTTATTGAACAACGGCATGATCCATGTGGGGACAATATATTGAACAGCAAGAAGAAATACAGCACTTGCTGTCCAGCACATGATCCAGGCAAATCTGCCTCCAAATTCCAAAAAGCCTAAAATGACTGATAACAGCAGTCCTCCCAAGACAGCTGAGAGAACAATGGATTTCATAAGGTCGGTAACAAAAAGGATGGGTGTGGTTTTATTGAATCCAAATTTTTCTTCAATCACAAAAGTGGCATAAATAGTGAAAGGAAGATATAGTATCAGCTTCAAAGTTAAAAGAATGCCGGTAAAAAAAAGTCCTGTAATAATTGAGTTAAAATGAAATGACCTGACAAAGGAATCAATGGCTTGAAATCCGCCTGAAAACCAGAACAGCAGTACTACTGCCAGATCAACGCTTGAGGTGATAAAACCAAATTTTGTATTTGCCTTTAGATAGGTTTGAGACTCAATATATTTTTGGTTGTTATAATGGTCTTTAAACTCTTCTGGCAGGGGGTGGTTCAGATTTCCAAGATTTAGAAAATCTGCAATGTTATTAATAAGATAACTGCCTGTCAGTGTCGTAAGAATTATGAGGGTGATAGCGTATTCTGAAAAAAGCATTTCTAAAGGAAAGTTGCCTTAAGGATTGATCAGATCTCTTAATTTGCCGGAACATTTAAAGGTGACAACTCTTCTGGCCGGGAGGGTCATTTCTTCATCAGTTGCCGGATTTCTGCCTTTTCTGGCTTTTTTCTCATTTACACAGAATTTCCCAAAACCGCTGATCATAATATCTTCACCGTTTTCAATTGTTTCTTTTATGATTTCAAGGAACTCTTCCATGATTTCATAGGTGGTTGTTCTGGGGAAATCCAGTGCTTCTTGTATTCTCTCAGCAATAATTGTTTTGGTTAATGCCATAAATTCTACTCCTGCAACAAAATTAAGCTTTTTATTTTAAGTATCAATTCAAAATCGTTTGCTAAAATACTTTATTCCCTGTGTACTTGTCAAGTAGGTAACCCTGGGATATTTAATTAAATTTAAACCATGTTTCTAAAATTTAAACCGGTTTTATTTGTTGATTTGATTTTTATTGCAAAATTTATTCAATGCCGGATGATTTTATCAATTTGTGATCAAGCTCTATAGCCGGGGGTGTGTGATTTGGTTTGCAAGGCGCTGTGTCTTCTTTATGGATTGTTAAATGATAGATTGTCTGTTATTTTATGGGGTATGTAAATTAGGATGAAAATTTTGGATAACTGCCATGGGCAAGACCTGGTTTTTTTTTGTTTGGTTTGCCCACAACAAAGCATGAAAGTCACTGTTTGGATTTTTGAAGACTTTACATGTAAAAACATACATGGCAGATTTATTTGTCAAAATAAAAAATCAAACTCTTATTATTACAGTATGTTGGGCGGAGTTTTGTGTAAAAAATTGGTAATAAAAATCAAATGATTTTAATTGGTTAATTTTTAGTAATGGAGTGGAAAAATTCATGATAAATGCACTGACGGCTTTAGATGGTCGATATGCAGGATTGACAAAAGAGATTGCAGATATTTTTTCTGAGTATGGTTTGATCAAGCACCGGGTCTTTGTTGAAATTGAATGGCTTAAATTCATTTTAACCGATTTGAAGCTCGCACCATTTAACGACCTGAGTACTGAAAAACTGGATAAGATTGCCCAGAATTTTGATCTGGAAGATGCTCGCAATGTTAAAGAAATTGAAAAAAAGACAAACCATGATGTAAAAGCAGTTGAATATTTCATAAAGGATAAGCTGGATCTCTTGGGTCTTTCAGATATCAAAGAGTGGGTTCATTTTGCATGTACATCAGATGATATCAATAATACCTCCTATGCATTGATGCTGAAAAAAGGCAAAAAGGCTGCAACAAACCTGTTAAGACAGCTTATTGCCGATATTGAGCAAAAAGCTTTGCAATATAAGTCAGTTCCAATGATGGCAAGAACCCATGGTCAGCCGGCAACCCCCACAACAGTCGGCAAAGAATTTATCAATTTTGCCTGGCGGATGTTACAGGAAGCGGATGTTATGGATCAAAGCCGGGTTCAGGCAAAGATAAACGGGGCAACCGGAAATTATAATGCGCATCATTTTGTATATCCTGAAATTAACTGGATTGAGGCATCACAACGGTTTATTTCAAACCATTTGAAACTTGCACCTATCCTTTTTACCACCCAGGTAAATCCGAATCATTCTATTGCATTTGTTTTGCATGCCATGATCAGGGTTGCGGCAATCGTTATTGATATGGATCGGGATATGTGGGGTTACATCAGTCAGGGTTATTTTAAACAACGCGTAAAAAAAGGTGAAACCGGTTCCTCCACCATGCCCCATAAGGTAAATCCCATTGATTTTGAAAACAGTGAAGGCAACATGGGGATTGCCATATCAATGATGGAACATTTGTGTGTAAAACTGCAAAAATCCAGATTTCAAAGAGACCTGAGTGACAGCACTGTCTTAAGAAGTCTTGGGTCTGCCTTCGGCTATTTTGCCATTGGAGTGAAAAATTCATTAAAAGGGTTGTCCAAGATAGAATTGAATGATGGAGTGATCCAAAAAGATCTTGATAATAATCAAGAGCTTCTTGCAGAGCCTTTCCAGACCGCCATGAGGGTGTTTGGAGAAGAAAATCCCTATGAGAGGTTGAAAGAACTTACCCGAGGGAAGAAAATTGAGAAAAAAGATCTGGAGAAGTTTGTTGACGACCTTGAAAAGGTGCCGCTGGATTTTAAAAAACGAATGAAGCAATTGACCCCTGAGACCTATATCGGGCTTGCACAAAATTTGGTTGACACCTATTTTCAAACTTATTTAAGCAAGGAGTAACAGCCGATGATTATAGGAATTCTCAAGGAGATCAAGCCCCAGGAAAATCGTGTGAGTATGACGCCGTCCGGGGTTGATATGATGAAAACCAATGGACATAAGGTTTATGTTGAAAAAAATGCCGGTCTTGGTTCCGGCTTTGAGGATCACCTTTATATCAAAGCCGGAGCTGCCATTCTTGATACTCCTGAAGAAATTTACGGTATTTCTGATATGGTCATGCATGTTAAAGAACCCCAGGAATCTGAATTCAGTCTCATTAAAAAATGGCAGATTGTTTTTACATACCTGCATCTTGCTGCGGATAAAGACCTGACCCATGCTCTGTTGAAAACAGGGTCAATCGGGATCGCCTATGAAACCATTGAAGACCGTAATGGCAAATTACCCCTGCTGGCACCAATGAGTGAAGTGGCAGGAAGACTTGCAACCCAGCAGGGTGCAAAATATCTTGAAAGAACCTTTGGGGGGCGAGGACTGCTTCTGGGAGGGGTGACCGGAACTCCACCGGCAAACGTTCTTATTATTGGCGGCGGGGTGGTTGGGATTCATGCGGCCCGGGTCGCCTGCGGTATGGGTGCCAATGTGACCGTTCTCGATATGAACCTGGACCGCCTGCGCTATCTGTCGGAAATCATGCCGGCCAATTGTCAGGCCTTAATGTCTTCTCCTGCACTTATCAAAGATCTTGTAAAGACATCAGATCTGGTTGTGGGGGCTGTCCTTATTGCCGGTGCCAAAGCTCCTAAGCTGATTACAAAACAGATGCTGTCCACCATGAAAAAAGGATCGGTCATAGTTGATGTGGCCATTGATCAGGGCGGATGTTTTGAAACCTCCAGGCCGACAACCCATGGTGATCCGGTTTATGAAGTCGACGGGGTTATCCACTATAGTGTTGCCAATATGCCGGGCGCTGTCCCGCTAACCTCCACCATTGCATTAACCAATGCAACTTTGCCGTATGCATTGAAAATAGCTAATAATGGATGGAAGGCTGTTTGTAAAGACCACGGATTTGCAAAAGGGGTGAACTATGTGAGTGACAAGCTTGTCTGCAAACCGGTTGCCGATGCATTCAGCATGAATTATACTGCTCTTGAAAGCATGTTGTGATTCGTTAAATGGAGAAAAATACATGACGGAGAAACTATCAAAACAAGATGGGATATTGCTTTTAAAGCTTGCAAGAGAAAATATTCTACGAGAGTTTGGAAAAGAAAATGAAGATTATGACGAGTTGAAGATGAAGGTTTCAAATTTAGTCCTGGAAGAAAGCCGTGGAACTTTTGTCACTTTACATAAAAAAGGGAATTTAAGAGGATGTATCGGTAATATTGAACCGGTTAAAACAGTTTGGAAAGGGGTCAAGGAAAATGCAAAACATGCAGCCTTTAATGATTCAAGATTCAGCCCGCTGTCCTATGAAGAGTTAAAGCATACAACCATTGAAGTCAGTATCCTGACCCGCCCTGAAAAACTTGATTACACGGATGCCGATGATCTGATTGCAAGGCTCAGGCCTGATATTGATGGTGTGATAATCAAAAAGCAGGATCACAGTGCAACCTTCCTGCCCCAGGTATGGCAGCAGCTTCAAGATCCTGAATCATTTTTAACGCAGCTGTGTATGAAAGCCGGATTGTCATCAAATGCATGGAAGTGCGGTGACCTGAGTGTCTATACTTATCAGGTTCAATTATTTGAAGAGTAACACTGGTATGTTTTTTTTGAACAAAATATAACACGTTGGTTTTTATAAAAAACAACACACAGACGAGGTGATGGATGGCAGTTGATCAAGAATTGTTGAAAGTAATATTATCAATCGATAACCTTGAGGAGTTAAACCGTTTTTTTGAGGATATTTTCACGCCTGCCGAACTGGATGATATTTCATTGCGGTGGAAGCTTTTAAAGGATCTTCACCATGGACTGACCCAGCGGAAAATTGCAGAAAAATATGGTATAAGCCTGTGTAAGATTACAAGGGGGTCAAAGATTTTAAAGAATAAAGATTCCCTTGTATTAAAGGTGTTAAATTCTTAATTGAGCAGATATAAGGTCTAATGAGAGCGTAGACCATAATTCCAAATTTAACCGGTCAAGGGTTTTTGTTTTTTTCCATGAAAATTGAAACAGTTCTTGTCCGGGTAAAAAGTTTTCAGGAGAATCTGTAAGTATCCTGAAAACAGCACCCAGATGAACTTTGCCTACATCTGTAATGTTTTCACTGATTACTCCGATAAAACTGGGCAACTCTCCTTCAGGCCTTTTATAAAGTTCTTCTTTTAATTCGCGTTCCATGCCTGACATCAGGATTTTTTCAAAAGAGTCGTTTTCTTTTTCCCTGTCAACAGGATTGATATGTCCCCCGATTCCAATGGACCAGAGATCATGAAGTCTTTGTTCACTTCCCTGTCTATTATAAACAGCAGTTTTTTTTAAATCTCTGGTCTGAAGGATGATATAGGGAATAATCTGCTTGTAAGAGGTCGATTTTTCAGCATCAGGACGGTCGATAAATTTAAATCCTGCAATAGAACATTTTTTAATAAACAGATCCAGATCCAATGGCACGACACTTTTTTGTTGTACCCATGATTCAGGTAACAGCTCTTTTTTAATGCATAAAACGGTCTCGGTCACAAAATTGTCCTTTTGTTTTTCAAGATTTTTTGTTTGTTTTTGAAGCCTTTTATTGATTGATTAGCTCTGAGAAACTTCCATGAGTAGACTTGGTCTTTTACCCGGGTTTGCCCACAACAAATAATAAAAGTCACTATTGGTATTATCAAAGAATTTTATATATAACATATATAGTAAAATTGTCTGCCGCAACAAAGATTAAAAATCTTAACTATTACAGTGTATTGAAGTGGTTTTATATAAAATGAAAGATGGAGCGGGAAACGGGATTTGAACCCGCGACTTCGACCTTGGCAAGGTCGCACTCTACCACTGAGTTATTCCCGCTCAGCAAAAGTTTGTTTTAACTACTTCAAAATTTTATTTTTGTCAAGGGAAGATTAACAGAAATTTTGATAAGAGGGACTTTTTTGTTGTGTCTAAATTAAATATGCTATAATCATCTGAAAAGCTTGGTCACAACATCAGGCATTGAGAATACTCATTTTTCATATGCAGCAGCGGCAAATAAAAAAAGGTGGAGAATGCAAATAAAAAATATAATGGTTACTGGTGGTGGCGGTTTCTTAGGTAAAGCGATTCTTAAAAAATTATTGGATAAAAAATTAAATCTTACTTCTTTTTCACGCAAGTTTTATCCTGATCTTGAAAAAATGGGCATTAGACAGATACAAGGAGATATAGCCGATAAAAAAGCCCTTGTAAAAGCCTTCAAAAATATTGATGCTGTTTTTCATGTTGCGGCAAAACCAGGAATTTGGGGGCCTTTTGAGGATTTTTTCCGGGTAAATGTGACAGGAACCCAAAATGTTATCGCCGCTGGTCTGGAAAATAAAATTAAACAATTGATTTATACCAGTTCCCCAAGTGTGATATTTGATGAATATGATATGGAAAATGTTGATGAAAGCGTCCCATACCCGAAAAATTATCTGGCACCTTATCCTGAAACCAAAGCCATGGCTGAAAAATTGGTCATAAAGGCTGTGAAAAAGGGGTTGAATACCATTATTATTCGTCCTCACCTGATTTGGGGGCCGGAAGATAAGCATCTGCTGCCGCGCATTGTCAATAAGGCTGATAAATTAAAAAGGGTAGGGCGAACAGATGATCTGGTCGATACCATCTATGTTGATAATGCAGCCGATGCTCATATCCTGGCATCTCAAAAGCTGTTGGAAAATCCTTTGTTGTCGGGAAATGTTTATTTTGTCAGCCAGGACGAGCCTATTTCAAAATGGGAAATGATCAATGCCTTTCTGGATTCTGCCGGCTTACCACCTGTAAAAGGACATGTCTCTGCAAAGTCGGCATACATTGCAGGATCTTTTTTTGAATTTGTCTATTCGCTGTTTAAAATTAAAAAAGAACCGCCAATGACCCGTTTTGTTGCAAAGGAACTGGCTACATCTCATTGGTTTGATATTTCAAGGGCCAAAAAAGAGTTGGGATATTATCCAAAAGTTTCAACAAAAGAGGGAATTCAAAGATTAAAAAAAGGGTGATGAATAATTTTAAAAAAAATATTTTGCTCAGTTATGACAAGATCATAAAGGTTGTTTGTTTTGCTGTCAAAGGGTTTAGGAAGGATCGATGTGATCTTCGGGCATCGTCTTTGACCCTTTTCACGCTGTTATCCATTGTTCCTGTGATGGCTATGGCATTTGGTATTGCAAAAGGGTTTGGGTTTAAGGAGCTTTTGGAAAAACAGGTTCTTGAATTGTTTGCGGGTAATGAAGATGTTATCCGGAATGTTCTTGCTTTTTCAGTCAATCTTCTGGAAAGGACAAAAGGCTCCTTGATGGCTGTTTTTGCAATTATCCTGTTGTTTTATTCGCTTATAAAACTCATTGGTCATATTGAAAACGCATTTAATCAGATCTGGTGGGTAAATGACGATAGATCATTGGTTCGAAAATTTACTGATTATATCGCCATTTCAATTACAGCAGGTATCCTGGTTATTTTTTCAAGCAGCGCCAACATCTTTATTACCGCATATCTTGCACAGTTTTTGTCCGATATAAAGCTTCCCGGAAATATCGAAAACTTGGTTTCCTTTGGGTTTAATATTTTTCCTTTTTTCCCCATTTGGATATTATTTATTTTCTTTTATATTTTTATCCCCAACAAGAAAGTGGAGATTAAAGCGGCATTGGCTGGCGGTATGATTGCGGGAACTATATTTCAAGTCGCTCAGATGACCTATCTGAAATTCCAGGTTGGAGTTTCCAATTATAATGCTATTTATGGCAGTTTTGCCGCCTTGCCTCTTTTTTTGATATGGTTGCAGACCTCTTGGGCAATTGTTTTATTTGGGGCTGAAATTGCATTTTCCTGGGAAAATACAGAAGCACTGGAAACCAGGGATATTGATTATGACAAAATAAGTATCCGGTTAAAGAAATTACTTGTTTTGCGAATCGTTCACCTTTGTGTGAAACGGTTTGCCAACAAAGAAACACCTGCTTTGGATATTGAAATTGCATCTGAGATAAAGATCCCATTAAAAATAGTTAAAGTATTATTGGCAAAGCTCATTGATTGTCATATCCTTTTGGAAGCAAATGTCTTGAACGGCAAGGGGTATGTCCCTGCTTACGATATAGAATGCCTTACAATTACAGATGTATTGACTGCATTTGAACAACGAGGTGATAAAATAGTCCAGGCTGGCGGAACCATAGAGTTTGAAGTTCTGGAAGAAAGTCTTCATGAGTTTGTCAAAGCCTGCAAACAGTCACCCGGAGAGAGAAAATTTAGAGATATTTAAATGTGTTACGAATCTGTTGTGATATTAAAGAACTCTTTTATTTCATCTTCTTTTCGTCTCACTTGATCTATGATAAGCTTTGCTATTGATGGATTGATACCGACTTTTTGAATAGAATTTTTGACTGCAACTGGAAAAGGATTCCCGCTATGGCCTATCCCTGCCTTTTGCGTCAGATAATCCGCCAGATTGATAATTAAAGCGTGATGCTTGAATTTTGGAGGGGAAGAATCAGGGGTATGATGGAACCTGCAGGGCATCAGAATAGATTGGGGAAAATTCCATCGTTTCATCAACAGGGCTGAAAGTACTGCATGATCCAATTTGAATAAGGCGTTTTCAGCAAAATACAACGGTTTTTTTCTTTCCATGGCAAATTGCCGGACTTTTCTGTACTCATCCCTGAAATATATGGAAAACATAACTTTTCCCATATCATGGAGAAGGGCAGGAATAAAAATTTTTTTTGAAAGTTCGGGATTTGTTTTTTTTGCAATTTCTTTAGAAACTGTAGCCACACCAATACCATGTATCCACAAGGCTTTCATATCAAGACTGAGTCCTGATTTGTCTGTAAAAGTGGAAAGTATCCCCATGCCCAGAGCAATGCCGACAATTTCATCAAATCCTATAACTATGATGGCTCTTTTTATGGTGTCGACTTTTGTTTTTTGTGCATAATAAATGGAGTTGGAAAGTTTTAATAATTTGTTTGTCATTCCCTGATCATATGAAATAATATCAGCAAGTTCCCTGGTTGTTGTTTTTTCATCTGATGCAACCGTGATAATTTTGTCAATAACAACCGGAAGAGTCGGCAGGTCGCTTTTTTTTTTTTGAACCAGTTTCAGAATTTGATCTTTTATTTCCATTCAATCCTTTATGCTTCAAATATTACTTAAAAATTGCAAGCTCGTTTGATCCTGTTGTATTTACAATGTTTTTTTATAAAACTCGGTGAGTAAAAAAATCATTAACATACTGAATATAAAAAACATTTAAATTTCTCTTGCAACTTTTAGGTATTAAAAGAAACTTTATGGAATTGTAAGGAATCTTTTGCATGGCCTTTTTTTGTTTCATCAGGATAACCAATGGCAATGATGGATTCAACCAATATCGTATCTTGTGTAAGGTTTAAAAGTTCTTTGATATAAGTCTCCGCAGTTTTGGAATCGTTATAATCTCTTTTTCTGATTTGTATCCAGCAACTGCCAAGGCCAAGGTCATGTGCTGCCAGATGGATAAAGACAGACGCAATGGATGCATCTTCAATCCAGACATCACTTTTGGATGCATCACCGCAGACCAGAATTCCAAGGGCAGCTTCTTTTAAAAATCCTGCACCGTGGGGTTTTGCTTTGGAAAGTTTTTCAAGCAGGATTTTATCGTCAATAACAATAAATTTCAAAGGGTTTATGCTTCTTGAGGAAGGAGATCTCAAGGCAGCTTCAATCAGTGTGTTTATTTTTTCTTTTTCAACGGGTTTGTCTTTGAATTTTCGGATACTTCTTCTGTCGTTAATCAGATTTAAAAACATTGGTGATTCCTCCCGGGATTAATGAAAACGGGTAATATTAATATTGTTTTGCAATTGCATCTCATCGAATTTTTTTCTTGCCATTTGTTTGAATTTATTTCGTGTCACAGGCCATAACAAGAGTAATCCAAACACATCGGTGATAAGTCCGGGGGTTAACAGTACGACACCTGCAATGAATATAATAACGGCATCAACCAATTCTTCGGCCGGCATAAGTCCCTGTTGCAGGTTCATCTTAAGTTTAATCATGGTATTCATGCCTTCTATTCTGGCAAACCAGGCTCCTAAAAATCCTGTCAGGATAACCAGTAAAATGGTATTGAACCCTCCAATGACGGTTCCGACTTTTATTAAGAGATAAAGTTCAATAACTGGGATCAGGGTAAAACATAAAAACAGTTTTAAAAGCATTTCTTTGGGCTCCTTATTTTGGGGGCTAATATATCTCACATAATGGTACTGAAACCTTTTTTGTCAAGTTTTTGACAATACGTTAAAGTACTGTGAGACAGGCACCCGGACTCCAGATGTTTTTGATATCTTCTCTTTTAACAGATTTATTGATGATACCAAGGAAAGAATTTCTGGAAATTTCAGTGGCTCCCATTCTAAGCAGGTGACTGGTTGTAACCTGACAGTCAATCAGGTCAAAACAAAATTTTTTTAAATGGGTTGCAAGTGCAACCAGAGCAATTTTGGACGCATCACTTTCAAAAGAAAACATGGATTCACCGAAAAAAGATCCGCCAAGGCAGACACCATACAATCCGCCGACTAATTTGTCTTCTCGAAAGGTTTCAACGGAATGAGCATATCCCAGTGTGTGAAGCTTTATATAAGCATCTATCATTTCATCTATAAGCCAGGTGCCTTCGGGTTCATGTTTGCGTGGTTTTGCACAGGCGGTAATGGTTTGTTCAAATGCAGAGTCAACTCTGATATTAAAGAGATTTTTCTTTATTTTCTTTTTCAGGCTTTTTGAAATATTGATGTCTTGGGGAAATAGTACAAGCCGTGGATCAGGGGACCACCATAAAATAGGTTCATCTTGTGAAAACCATGGAAATATTCCGTTTTCATAGGCAAGCAGCAGTCTTTTGGTCGAAAGATCTCCCCCGATGCATAAAAGGCCGTCAGACCTTGCAAGCCAGGCCGGGGGAAAATCTAATTTTTTTGATAATCTGAAAAGGGGCATTCAGCTTTTATATGTAAAATTCAGCTTGTTATTTCTGAGACCAATGGATATTTTACCCCCTTTTTCCAGACTGCCGAAAAGAATTTCATCTGTGAGTCTGTCTTTTATTCTGGTCTGGATAAGTCTATCCAAAGGTCTGGCACCAAACTTGGGATCATAGCCTTCTTTTGCAAGAAATGTTCGAACTTTTGCCGAATAAGTCAAGGTAATATTTTTAATTTTTAGCATGGATTTAAGTTCTGTCATGTTCTTGTCAACAATCATTTCCATAACCTTGAGGGACAGATGATTAAACTGGACAATACCGTCAAGCCGGTTTCTAAATTCAGGGCTGAATGTTGTTTCAACAGCTTTTAATCCCTTTGAATCCATATCTGATAACTGGGAGCCGAATCCAATGGCGTTAGAACTCATTTCCCTTGCACCTGCATTAGAGGTCATAATTATGATAACATTCCTGAAATCTGCTGATTTGCCGTTGTTATCTGTCAGGGTTGCATAATCCATTACCTGTAAAAGTATATTATACAGATCCATATGGGCTTTTTCAATTTCATCCAGCAAAAGAACACAGTGGGGTGATTTTCTGATGCCGTCAGTCAAAATTCCGCCCTGATCAAATCCGATATATCCCGGTGGGGCACCGATCAGCCTGGAAACAGCATGTTTTTCCATGTATTCGCTCATGTCGAATCTTAAAAATTCTATCCCCAGTTGATAGGCAAGTTGTTTTGCCACTTCTGTTTTACCCACGCCTGTGGGTCCCATGAAGAGGAACGAGCCAATAGGACGATCCGGGGCTGCCAATCCGGCTCTTGACCGTTTGATGGATGTGGTCAGGGTTTGGATGGCATCATCTTGTCCAAATATGACTTTAAACAGTTTTTTGGGCAGGGATTCCAGGTTGGCTTTGTCTGTCGATGTAACGCTTGTGACCGGCACTTTGGCAATTTTTGCAACAATGTTTTCTATATCTTTGGGGCTGACTATTTTTCGATGCCCCTTGCCTTTTAACCGAAGATAGGCTCCTGTTTCATCAATTACATCAATGGCTTTGTCCGGCAGGAACCGGTCATTGATATATTTGTCAGAAAGATAGGCCGCAGCTTCAATGGTTTCTGCCGGGTAGGTCAGGCCGTGGTGTTCTTCGTATAAAGTTTTCAGTCCGGTCAATATTTGAGTGGTTTCCTCAAGGGAAGGTTCCGGTACTTCAATTTTTTCAAATCTTCTTGAAAAAGCCCGGTCTTTTTCAAAATGATTCTTATATTCTTCATAGGTTGTGGTGCCGATGCATTTAATATCTCCGGAAGAAAGAGCCGGTTTTAAAATGTTTGAGGCATCCATTGAACCGCTGGTGGTAGCACCTGCACCGACCACCGTATGGATCTCATCAATGATCAGTAAAGCGTTTTCCTTTGCTTCAAGAGCATTGATAACATCTTTGAGCCTTTGTTCAAAATCACCCCGGTATTTTGTTCCGGCCAGAAGAGTTCCCATATCAAGGGAGAACAATTCGCAATTTTCCAGCAGATCCGGCACTTCCTTGTTGTTTATTTTCAAAGCAAGTCCTTCTGCAATAGCGGTTTTTCCAACGCCGGGATCTCCAACAAGGATAGGGTTGTTTTTTCTTCTGCGGCAAAGCACCTGCATAACCCTGTCTGTTTCATCGGCTCTTCCGATGAGGGGATCAATTTTTTTGTCCAATGCCTTTTTCAACAGATCTGTTGTGAAAATTTCCAAAGGATCTTTCTTTGTTTGCCGTTTAGGTTTTATATCTGTCGGTTTGAATATTTTTTGTGAAGGATCCATTGGCGGAGTTGGTTTTTTTACAGGTTCCGACGTATGCGAAATATATTTTAAAACGTCAAGGCGGGTAATTCCTTCAGATTCGAGGTAAAAAGCGGCATGGGAATCTTTTTCCTGGAAAATGGATGCAAGAATATCCCCTAAATTGACTTCGGTTTTTTCAGCGGATCTGGCCTGGTTGATGGCCCGCTGTATCATCCGCTGGAACCCGATGGTCTGCTGTAAAACATATTCTTCTTTGGAATCAATTTTTGTTAATTTTTCATCAAAGAATTTTTCAAGTTCTTCTTTTATCTGTTCAGGACTGCCACCACATTTTTCAATTGTCTGGGCACCTGTTTCATGGTTAAGGATTGCATAAAGAACATGTTCAACACATACATACTCATGCCTTCTTTTCTTTGCTTCCCGTACGGCAAAACCGAGAGCTGTACTGAGTTCTTTGCTTATCATACCTACTCCTTTTCCATAGTGCTTTTTAAAGGAAAGCCTTTATTGCTTGCCAGGTTGTGAACTGTTTCTACTTTGGTTTCTGCGATTTGCCTTGGATAGATACCACAGATTTCCTTTCCCTTATTATGTATATTAAGCATCATTTGCGTTGCTTTTTCAAGTGATTTTCCAAAAACGTTTACAAGAATTTCCACAACAAACTCCATTGTTGTATAATCATCATTATGGAGAATGACCTTATACATGGGCGGCGGGACTTTTTTTGTTCTGGAAGAAACGTCCTCTTTTGTTCTGGAATCAGTGGATGTCATTAATTTTAAACTCCTAACGCATACAACATTTTTTATATTTTTTACCGCTTCCGCAGGGGCAAGGGTCATTTCTTTGTACTTTTCTAGAGGATCTTTTTACGGGTTGTTGTATGCTGGACCCGTCTGAATGGGAAAAAGTAAGATCATCTTGTTCTTTTTTTTTTATGTCCTCTATCTGGGATGAAGTTGATATCCGGATTTTGAATAAAATATCCACTATTTCTTCTTTTACCGTTTCCATCAAACCCTGGAACATATCAAAGCCTTCTTTTCTGTAAATCCGTAAAGGATCCTGCTGTGCATATCCGCGCAGCCCAATACCCTCCTTTAGATGGTCCATGGACAAGAGATGTTCTTTCCACCGGGTATCAACGGTTTGAAGAATGATATGCCGTTCGATTTGTCTTGTGATCTCTTCTCCAATGGATGCTTCTCTTTGGTTGTATATTTCTTTTAATTGCTCAAAAAGATTTTCTGACAGTTGTTGTGCCGTAAAATTATCATCAACTGCAGTTTTAAGTTCAGGGTTAATGTTAAACAATTGTTTGATTCTGTTTTCAAGGCCTTCAATATCCCATTGCCGGATAGGAGTTTTTTCCACGGCAAATTCATCAACAACATCATAAGCTTTGTCTTCAATCATTTCCAAAACAACCGGTTTTAAGTCTTCTTCAAGCAATGCTTTGCGTCTTTGCCGGTAAATGACCTCACGTTGCTGGTTCATTACATCATCATATTCAAGCAGGTGTTTTCTGATTTCAAAGTTATGACCCTCCACCTTTGACTGGGCATTTTCTATGGCTTTGCTGATAAAAGAATGTTCAATATGCTCGCCTTCTTCAATGCCAAGTTTGTCCATAATTGCATGGATTCTGTCTCCGCCGAAGATTCTTAAAATATCATCTTCCAAAGATAGATAGAATCTTGAGGAGCCCGGGTCACCCTGTCTGCCGGAACGGCCTCGAAGCTGGTTGTCGATGCGTCTGGATTCATGGCGTGATGTTCCCAGAATATGGAGTCCGCCAAGCTCTTTAACTCCTTCTCCAAGAACAATATCCGTACCGCGGCCAGCCATGTTGGTGGAAATGGTTACGGCACCTTTTTGGCCTGCATTGGCAACAATTTGGGCCTCTGCTTTATGATGCTTGGCATTTAATACCGTGTGTTTGATACCTCTTTTTTTGAGTTGTTTGCTCATGTCCTCTGAAATATCAATAGAAATAGTTCCCACAAGAACAGGCTGACCTTTTTTGGAAAGCCGTATGATCTCTTCTATGGCAGCAGCATATTTTTCTTTTTTTGTTTTATATATCAGATCAGGATAGTCTTTGCGTATCATTTCCTGGTGGGTTGGGATTACCAGAACATCAAGGTTATATATTTTTTTAAATTCAGCAGCTTCGGTTTCCGCCGTACCTGTCATACCCGATAGTTTGTCATACATCCTGAAAAAATTTTGAAAGGTGATGGAGGCAAGAGTCTGGTTTTCATTTTCAATTTTAACGTTTTCCTTTGCTTCGAGTGCCTGGTGAAGTCCTTCACTATAACGTCTTCCGGTCATCAGCCGCCCTGTAAATTCATCAACAATGATAACCTGATTATTTTTAACAATATAATCCGTATCCCGTTTGAAAATTGTGTGTGCTTTCAGGGCCTGGTTCAAATGATGGAGAAGTTCTATATTTGCAGGATCATAGAGATTGTCCACTTTGAGAAATTTTTCACCCTTTGCAATTCCGTCTTCTGTTAAAGAAACGCTTTTTGATTCTTCATCAAGTGTATAATCAATGTCTTTTTGAAAGGATGGAATAATAGTATTGACCTGGGTATAAAAATGGGTTGACTTTTCACCCGGCCCTGAGATGATAAGCGGTGTTCTGGCTTCATCAATCAGAATGCTGTCAACCTCATCCACAATGGCAAAATTAAGGTCTTTTTGAGCAAGGGAGTCTTTGTCGAATTTCATGTTATCCCTGAGATAATCAAACCCGAATTCATTGTTTGTGCCATAGGTGATGTCCGCACTATAGGCTGTTTTTCTTTCCTGGTCGTCAATGTCATGGAGAATTGCACCCACGTTTAATCCCAGGAAATTATAGATATTAGCCATCCATTCGGCATCCCTTTTGGCCAGGTAATCATTTACCGTAACAATGTGAACCCCTTT
The DNA here is from genome assembly GCF_000307105.1 of Desulfobacula toluolica Tol2. Taxonomy (NCBI): domain Bacteria; kingdom Pseudomonadati; phylum Thermodesulfobacteriota; class Desulfobacteria; order Desulfobacterales; family Desulfobacteraceae; genus Desulfobacula; species Desulfobacula toluolica. Next base: position 3,544,859 of record NC_018645.1, on the reverse strand, counting down.
TCCTGATAAGGCATTAAGATAGGCTGGAAGGGTGGACATCAATGTCTTTCCTTCACCGGTTTTCATTTCAGCAATGCTTCCATTGTGAAGTGCAATACCCCCAATCAGCTGAACGTCAAAGTGGCGCAGTCCAAGAGTTCTGACAGATGCTTCTCTGACCAGGGCAAATGCTTCTGGTAAAATATCATCCAGTGTTTCTCCGGCTTGCACTCTTTGTTTGAATTCGATTGTTTTGAGTGCAATCTGTTCATCAGATAACCGCTGCATTTGAGGTTCAAGATGATTGATCTGTTCGACAACCGGTTGGAGCTTTTTTAAAATCCGGTCATTATTGGAGCCAAATATTTTCGTAAAAAAATTGAATAGCATTTAATGGGTTACCTATAATTAAAATATGTTTTTATATGTTTCATATGAAAACATATAAGCATTAATCGGGTAAATTAAAACAAAAAATTTCAATTAATTTTGTGTTTTGATAAAGAATAAAAATAATATGGACTAATTCAGAAAGTATTTTAAGGGATTTACAGGCGTGCCATTAAGTCGGACTTCATAATGTACATGGGGACCTGTACTTCTTCCTGTATTGCCTAAAATACCGATGACCTCCCCTCGTTTAATCTCCTGGCCCTGTTTAACCAGAATTTTTTTCAAATGCCCGTATTTGGTGACCCGACCATGACCATGATCAATCATAACCATATTGCCGATATACAGTTTGTGGGCAGCATAGGAAACTCTGCCGTTAGCCGTTGCAACGATGTTTGTCCCGCTTCTGTTTGAGATATCCACTCCGGAATGAAATTCTTTTTGTCCGGTAAAAGGGGATGTCCGATATCCGAATTTGGAAGTGATCCATCCGTCAACCGGTTTTATGGAAGGCGTAGATGCCAGAAGGTTTCTTTTTTGTTCCAGCAATTTAATCAGATTTTCAAAATCAAGCGCTTGTTTCTGGGCAGCCAGATTTGTCTGGTCGGTCTGACGGTGCATTTCACGTATCAGGCTGGTATGTTTTTGCTCCAACGGAATATCCGGGTCAAGCTCATCTTCGGGGATGCCACCGATACCGATTAATCCGCTGGAATCACTGGTTTGCTTGATATCGGCTATAAGCCTTACTTTATCTTCAAATTTAGACAGATTGCAAACCTGTTTTTTTAAAATTTCTATTTCACCTGCAAAGGTCTGAATTTGACTTCTCTGGCTTTTGATTTCATTTTCCTGTTTTATGATGGTGTGATTTAAAACAGTGTTGTTCCATGAGATATTTTTCAATCGGCAGTAGTCGTATCCAATGAAGGCTGCTCCTGCGATTGTAGAAAGTATAATGAGAAGCAGCCCCCCGAATATTGATTTGCGGATAGAAAATTCCCTGATATCAGAAGTGTCGCCGGAATGAAACCATATTTTAATAGCCTTTCTCATTATGCCCTTCTTAGTTAGAATTTTTTTAGATGTCAAGCACAATAATCATTACAAAGGCCCTTGAACCCGATTCAATCCAGTTTCATCATCCAGGCCAAACATGATGTTCATATTTTGAACCGCCTGTCCGGCAGCTCCTTTTAAAAGGTTGTCAATGGCGGAAACCATAATGAGTTGGCGACTTGTTTCATCAAAGTGAATGCCGATATCGCAGCAATTTGTCCCTTTAACATGAGAAATTGCAGGATACATGCCTTTGTTGAGAAGCCTTACAAAAGGTTCATCGCCATAATAGGTGTCATAGGTTTTTCTTATTTTATCCTGGGTTGCAGTGTCAGTTACCCGGGCATAAATTGTTGACATCATTCCTCTTGTCAAGGGCAGAAGGTGAGGCACAAAGGTTATGGAAACCGGCTGCTGTGAGTGCAGGCTTAAAATTTCATTGATTTCCGGTGTATGCCGATGATTCCCAATTTTATAGGGATTGAAGGATTCATTGGCTTCACAAAAATGAGCGGAAAGCGACAGGGAACGTCCTGCACCGCTTACACCTGATTTTGAATCTGAAATAATGCCGGCAGGCTGGATTAATCCCTCCTTTAAAAGAGGAAGCAGTGGCAAGAGAATGCTTGTGGGATAGCAGCCCGGATTGCCCACAAGGTTTGATGTTTTGATTCTGTCTCTGTATAATTCGCTGAGACCATAGACGCTTTGTTTTAAAAGGTCTTTTGAGGTATGTGTCTGGTAGGCTGACTCGTAAGCTGCGACATCTGTAAATCTGTAGTCAGCGGATAAATCAACAACTCTTATGTTATTTCCCAGCATTGTGGGTACATGTTGCATGGAGACTTTGTGCGGTAGTGCTAAAAATATGACGTCTATTTTTTTTGAAAGTGATTTAATATCCAAGTCTTCACAAATAAGGTTTTCAAACCCTCTCATTGAAGGAAAAATATCTGTTAAAGATTTGCCTTTATAGCTGTTGGAAGTGACAGCACACAATTTTGCTTTTGGATGATTGGAAATCAGTTTGACAAGCTCAACTCCTGTATATCCTGATGCTCCTGCAATGCCTACGTTGATCATATGGTTCCTTCTTGTTTGAAACAATTTAAAAGTCTTTTGCTTAGCAAATAGACTAATTTTTTTCAAGAATCAATTTTTTTTTTGAATCAAACTTCATTTTTTTAATGGCTGTATTCTACCAGTGTGTGATCTTCTTCTTTCAGTTCCGTGTTAATAATACCTGATATCACATCCCAGTCTCCTTTTGCCAGTCCTGCACCAATCTTTGGATAGCCGATTCTCTGATTGGGAAACTCTTTTTTTATCCGGGCAAAGAGTTTTTGGACGGCACCATAATCAACCAGAGGGCCAGGGCCTGAAAAATCATATTGGGTATAACCGTTAACAATGGTAAAGCGTTTGCCGTTTCTTGCAATGTGAGCCAAAGAGTATGTCCCCAGCTTTTTTTTGTCTCCTGTTTTTGTCTCCTGATCCGCCTGGTATGCCTCGGGAAAATCATCTCTGATTAATTTTGCAATCCCCGCTCCCATAGTACAAAAGCAGTTACAGCCATGGATGATGACATCAAATCGTCCGGCCAGGGCCAATTGAATCAGGTCTCCTTTTAATATGTTCATTGTTAAATTATCCTCATTTTACACCAAAAAAACTAATGAAGACTCTGGCTTAAAAAACTCACACAGTGACTTTCAGTTTTTGTTGTGGTTAAATCTGGTTATGGGCAAATCCGGGAGAAAGAGTAAGTCTGCCCATTGAAGTTATCTGCAATAAGCTCCTAAAGCTTTTGGGACTATTAGCATATCTGCAATATTTTTCAAGAATTTTATTGGGCGATATTTGGTTTTGCTAAGCAGATCAGGGCAAAAAAATGTAATTTGTAATTATAAAAAATAATATTAATTTAAAAGAAATAGGGTTTATGTATGGCGACATGCGTATGTGTGTAAAAATCTCCATCAAACTTGTAGATGATATATCCCATCTGGCCGGTGCCATTGTAAAAACGAATCATATTGGGTAGTATTTATTTCTTGCATGCTTATTATTTAACAAGGAGTAAATATGAAAATAAATACTGTTAAAAAAATAACGGATTGCAAATATCTGAATCTTTTTTCAATTTGTTACAATGATCGGGTTAATCATGAAAAACAATGGATTTTTGCATCAAGATCAGAGAGGTTAAATCCCTTTGAACAAGATTATACAAAACCAAATGCGGTTGTTATTGTTCCGTATCACATACAAGAAAAAAAACTGGTGGTGATAAAAGAGTTCAGGGTTGCCATTGGCGGTTATCAATATGGATTTCCTGCAGGACTTGTCGATAAGGACGAGTCTGTTGAGCAGGCAGGAAAAAGAGAGTTGTTTGAAGAAACCGGTTTGACAGCAACAAAAATATTAAAAAAAAGTCCTGTTGTTTTTTCATCTTCCGGTATGACGGATGAATCCGTAAGTATGATGTTTGTTGAATGCAAAGGCCATCCCACAAACAGTTTCAATGAAGCATCCGAGGATATTGAGGTTATGATGTTGTCCAGAAAACAGGCATCGGATATCATATGTGACAACAAAATTAAATTTGATGTGAAACTCTGGATTGTTTTGAATACTTTCGCCTCGCAGGGGATAATTTAAATGTTTTCTAATTTTTTATATTTTCTTATTGCCTTGGTCATATATACAACCTCTGACCTGTTTGATACTGACAAAACTTTTGATCCTGTTTATCTTTTTGACGGTCTTGCAGTCAGTGCATTATTTGTGCTTATTTGTTTTGTTTCATTTAAACGGCTGGAAAAAAAATCTGTTGAAAATCCTTATGAAAACATTGATCATCTCATAGACACTTATACCTCAAGGTTGTCTGTGATTGCTTTGGTGATTTTTGCCATAAATATTTATGGATTTCAATTAAATCGTATTTTCAGCGGGATAGTTTTTTTTGATGCTGTTCCAACATTTGAAGCCATCCTTTTTCTGGGGCTTTTTCTTTTATATCTCATGATTATCTGGAATGCGGCATATCATGTGCAAAAGAAATATTTTTCAAGCAAAGTGTCGAAAAAAAATTTTATTTTATCCAATCTTTCGTTTTCATTGCCGGCTCTGCTGCCCTGGTTCTGCCTGTCACTTATTGCAGATATTCTTGGTTTTTTGCCTTGGCAGCCTTTTAAAACGTTCTTACAGACCCCTGCCGGTGAAATCTGCTACATTGTCCTGTTCCTTATCACCATTGCTGTTTTCGGCCCTGTGTTAATAAGGATGGTATGGAATTGTCACCCCCTGGAGCCTGGATATGCAAGAACCCGGATCGAAACTCTCTGTCAAAAAGCCGGGTTAAAATATTCGCAAATTTTAAGATGGGAATTGTTTGGCGGGACAATGATCACTGCCGGGGTGATGGGAATTATCGGGCGGTTTCGGTATATTCTTGTTACACCCGCATTACTCAATTCATTGAATGATGATGAACTGGATTCTGTTATGCTGCATGAAATAGGTCATGTCCAAAAATATCACATGTTATTTTACCTTTTCTTTTTTTTAGGATTTATTGCCTGTAATTTTGTTTTTTTTGAACCTATTATGCTGTTGTTATATATATTGGAACCGGTATACGACCTGTTTGCTATGATTGGTATCGAAAAGGGGGCTGCTCATTCGATCCTGATCATTTCGACACTGATTGGATTTTTTGTTTTGTATTTCAGATTTGTATTCGGGTTTTTTATGAGAAATTTTGAACGTCAGGCAGATCTTCATGTCTATCGCTTTACCCCTGATGCTTCCCCTCTTATTTCAACTTTCTATAAGATCGCATCCTTTTCAAGGCAATCCATTGAAAGACCTAACTGGCACCATTACAGTATCGGTCAAAGAGTAAGATTTCTGGAAAAATGTCAATCAAGCCCGGCTTTGATACAAGCCCATCACTCATATGTTAAAAAAATGATTATCGGATATTTTATCCTGATTATGGTAATTTTTGGGTTTGGATATTCAATTAATTACGGTGTGGCCAAGGAATCATTCAGCAATTTTATAGCTGAAAATATTCTTTTTCAGCAGATGGACCTTGATCCTGAAAATTCTGATTTATATGTGGTTGTCGGTGATTATTATTACAATAAAAAAAACTATGAAAAAGCCATTGATTCATATGAAAATGTTTTGAGGGTTGATCCTGAAAATATTCATGCATTAAATAATTTGTCCTGGCTTTTTGCAACCTGTCCGCAAGAAGAGTACAGGAACAGAGAAAAAGCCCTGGAATATGCGGGAAAAGCCCTGGCACAAAAACGAGAAGCCTTTATCTTAGACACTTATGCAGAAGCATTGTTTGTGAATAATGATATCCCGAACGCGGTAAACGCAGCAAAAGAAGCCCGTAAGCGTTCGAAAGATAAAAAAGAGTATTATGACAGTCAGCTGCAGCGATTTGAAAAGATGTTAAATCCCTGAATTTTAAATGCTGATGGGGAAAAATGTCATCCCCGCTATTTGAATCACTTCTTTTATAACCCTGCCGCTCCTGCCGGCAACTATTAATGCCATAGTATCCTGAAGGGAAATAAGCTTTCCGAAAATACGTTCATAACTTAGATTCTTGACGTCATCTTCAAAACTGTTGGTCAGGATCACCAATCGGCCGTTAGTCATATGACGGGTTTTAAGCCGCCAGACAAAAATTTCAATATTTCTGGCACTGTTATAAAGATTTTGTTCATTCAAATAATCCAGCATGAAAAGTTCACATTTATTATTATAGGATTTATGAATCATGGTGTATAAACCATACATCATTGCAAAGATCCGGTCCCCTTTGAATTCGGGTTCAAATCCCAGTAAAATGGCATCTGTACTGTCCTTGAAATCCAGTTCCTTATGTTTTTCATAACTAGGACATTTAAATATTCGGTCTATGCTGGACTCAATTGTCCTGCCTTCAATTTTTTGTAATTCACTGGGGTTTTTTTTGTAAAGTTTTTCAGTCAGGGCTTTTAAAAGATTGATTACCTGATTCATGTGGATTTCAGAAACCAGATCAATATTTGTTTTGGCAAGATTTTTGATATTAAATTTAGAAGATCCTGTGCATCCGAATAATAAAAAACAACAAATAAGAGTGAAATTAAGAATTTTTTTCAGAAAAGGATTGAAAATAATTTTTTCCTTTTATGAATCACCCCTGAAATGAATAAAATAATTTCAGGGGTGATTTTATGCGAAAGACTTCTAACCTGTTTGAATCAAATGTCTTTCATGTTTTGTTGTGGCAGCTCAATCTGTCCTGGTTTTTATTTAAAATGCTTTTATGGTTTTGTATTCTTGAATGCCCTTGTGCATTGTTTTAACAGCAAGCTGAATACAATGATGTTTTTTTTCAGGAATATTTCCAAGGACTTTAAAAACATCTCCGTCATTGATGGCTAATGCTTCATCAATTGTTTTACCCTTTACCAGGTCAACAGCTGCCATTGCTGCAGATATTGCTCCGGCACAACCTGTGATTTCATACCGGACATCATCAATGAGATCATGTTCGTCAAATTTAAGGTAAACCTTCATCGTATCACCACAGGATCCTATTTTTTCGGACACCTGATCAGCATTCTCAATATGACCCATATATTTTTTTTCAAGATAATAATTGATTGCCGGATTAGCATATCCTGCATCTGACAGCATTTTACGTTCTGCATCAGATGATGTAATTTCTGTAACCACCGCGTATTCCTTCATTTAACCCTGATCAAAAAGAATATTTTACCGGGCATGATAATAAAATATTCTATTATTAAAAATAAAACATGTATCCTAAAATAATGAATTTCTTTTTTATGTCAAGCAAAATGGATAAAACATATCATTTGTTGCGATCTATCATGGTGATATTGATCATTTGATTCGTGAATAAATCGTTTGGTCTATAATTGTTATTTATATCAGGTTGAATTGGGTTAAGGATAAAAAAAATACAAATACTTGTAAATTGGGCTGATAAATAATACAAATAAAAAATACTTGAGATTATTATACGCTGTGATATCATATATCGTAAAGTTTTCTGGGATGATTTCCCCAAAAAAATCAATAATTATAGCAATACTTGCAGTAGCCCATATTATATTTTCTTCTATCATCGGACAGGAAAAAAAGGAGAATGGATTATGAAAGAGTTGATTAAGTATATTGCTCAGGCGCTGGTTGATAATTCTGATCAGGTCGATGTTCAGGAAATTAAGGCTCAGCAGACCCTTGTGTTGGAGTTGCGGGTTGCAAAAGAAGATCTTGGAAAAGTTATTGGGAAAAAGGGCAGAACTGCCCAAGCTATGAGAACTATTCTGTCGTGTGCATCTGCAAAAGAACAAAAAAGGGTTATTTTGGAAATCGTTGAGTGATGTTTAATAACCATTTTTTTGAAGAATAGTACGCTGTTGATTCGTTTTGTGGTTTTATTTCAAACAGAGAAAATCTGGTCTTATGAGCCGGGTTTCTTTGTTTTACAAAGGTTTTAAATAATTGCCACGCGGATTTTGATATCTGACTGATTCTTGATTTTATTGATATCAATGATATTTCAAAATTATGGCTGTCAATAGATATAACTCACAAATCCTTGTCATTTCTTAAATATTAAATTCGATATTTAAGAAATGACAGTAAAATTGCAATAATAAAATCAAATCAATACAATTAGTGAGAAAATATGAGATTATCCTGGATAATAGTCGTTAATATCCTGTAACTGATTAAAATAGAATTGTATTTTTATGAGTATTGTATGTATGTAATATTGGACAAAATAGCTTGTGGATGTTCTGTAGATGTTTTACAGAGAGATACACACAAAAGGGCAGTAGTTTAACACTTTGAAATTTTGGGGAATTTAAAAAAGAATTGGCGGAAGTGCATGGGAATCGAACCAGCACCATAATAGAAGGAAAAGGTAGTAAATTCAAGAGGTTAGCTTGTAGGTGTTTTTTGCTGCTTTTGCTTATATTTTCTATAATTTTAAACACTTACAATACACCTACATTTTTTTGATGTAATTCCCTGATATCCAGGATATTCTCACGTCCTTTTGACATAGCCCGCCTTTTACGTTGCAAGGTGATTTCTGCATACTTTTTAAGGGATTCTTTTGTCTGGCCGGTTATCATTTCCAGATCTCCGACAGTACCACCCTTATTTAGATAATTGGTGCAGCTTGTATGCTTCATTCCTTTGTAAACCCATATCCGTTTAATTTCTGCTTTATCACAGGCTGCATACCAAATATTTCGTAAACTTTCCAGGGAATACCGCTTGCCTTTTTTTCTGGCCCGGGGATTCACAAAAAGGTAAGGGGTTTTGGGATTCTCATTGATCAGCCTTTTGGTGATACTCTTAAAATCAGGATCACAGGGAACCAAAAAGACCTCACCGGTTTTGGTCGAATTGGTTTCAACCCTGGCAGACAATGCCCGTTGAACCCAAAAGGCATCATTGACCATATCGTAATCTGATTTTTTCAGAACACAAGCTTCACCAGGCCGTCTAAAATGATAATAAAGCCAAAGAAAAGGGGGGCAGTTTATTTTCGGTATTTTTTCAATGACCTTCCAGTATTCTTCATCAGTTAGCCATTCAATAGGTTTCTTTTTCAGGTTATAAGATTTTTTCTTCGGAAAAGTTGGAATTTTTGGAATGCGATCACATTCTTCTGCAAATTCAAGACAGGTTCGAAATGCACCCATGATATTCCGGGCAGTTTTTCCATAGTTTCCGTTGGGGTTCTTTTTTTTCAATCCTGTCTTAATAAAATTGAGAAGGGACAAAAGCATATCGGATTTGATTTCATGTAATCGTATTGGATGTTTGTTGAAGTAGGGTGATATCCAGTTATGGTAATAAGACCAATAGCCCTTGATCGTAGCTATTTTGCATTCCTGTTCAACCTTTTCTTTCATCCAGGTTTCATAAAATTCTAAAACGTCTGTCCATCCCTTGCCGGTAAATTCATCCATCCGGAATTGCAAAATCCCTTTTTGATGTTGTTCCCATCTGCCTTGCATTAAAGCTCTGAGTTTTCCTGCAATGGCATATCCCTGACACCTGCTTTTATCCGGTATGGCCCGGCCTTTTTCATCAAGCCGAACTTTCCCTCTTTTCATTTGATAATGGGTGCAGGGCATGAACTGGCCTTGATACCGGGTTATAGTATAGTATTTGCCTTTTTTTTGTCCAGGTTCTTTGTGATACCAGGAAACGGCCCACCTCCCACGATCCGGCATAAAAAAAATTGATCCTTTCATGCACACCTCTCCAATTAAAGTTGAATTTAATTGATTGTTATATTTCGGTGGCATGTAAGTCAATATTTGATCCTAAGCCTTTTATATAGATGCTATCATTCGGGTATACATTTGTCTCATTGCATCAATAGCGTATTTACTGAGGGGGCTAAGATCAGGAATGATTGACTCTCGTATCCGAACCTCATCAAGAATCATTTCTTCAATCCCTTTATCCGTAACATGTCCAACATGAACATTAACGGCCAGCCAATCATTTTTAAAAATTTTTACGAGTGAACCCCTACTTGCAGAGAAGATTCTTTTCCATTTCCCAATTTTTTGGATATCTTTAGTGATATACTTGAGCATATATCGGATAGCGTGTTTTTTATCTCTAAATTTTACACAGTTGATTCTTACAAAGCCCATGCCATATTTTGATCTCCACAAATTTTCAATGGATGCTAATATCCCTTTTGGGATGATGGCATTTCCTGCAAATAGTATATGAAAATGCGGAATGCCGTCTTTGTGTAATTCAGCCACACGAAAATAATGAAAATTTCCATATTTTTTTTTCAACGCTCGGATAAGTTTATGGAAATTGTGAACCATTATATCGTAAATGTATTCTTTCAATGTTAATGGTTCTTTTCTCTCAAGTATCAAATTTTCATTATGTTCTTTAAGTTGGGTGGATGCCTGAGCCCTGGCTTCCTTTCCACCGAAAGTGAGTGTTAAAAATTTGAATGCATAAGGGGAGGTGAGATCATCACCAATGGCACCTTGCAGAATTCGTCTGTATAATTTTTTTTTCAGTCGTTTTTGACAGCTGGGGCAATGCCATGAATTACACGGGAGAGTACCGGCAACTATTTTTTTACCGTCGATGGTTATTCCAGAAAATGCACCAATTGAATTGGGGCATTTTTTAAATGAGGACTTTTGTTTGTCCATAAAAAAACCTCCTTGGAAAATTAAATACTGATTAATGTATTCAATGTTCCAAAGAGGTTGGTTGACAAATAACTGCTTAAAGATATACTATAAACAGTGTTCTGGGTTACATGATTGCCTGATACCTTTCATTGTTTTCTCTGGAACATTTTTGCTCAAGGAAGGTGTTGCAGCACCTCCTTGAGCATTTTTATCTGTCAACCATCATTTTTCCTTTTTTTGTTCTTCCATGCTAAATTGCCTTTCAGAAATTTATCATCGGTATGATCAGCATCCATATTTTTTTTGCGTAATGAAGCTTTTTGTTTTCTACTATTGATATAATTTCGCCAATCCTTTAGTTCACTCCAGGGGATATAAAGTATTTGAGGCCATCCTGATTCGGCCAATTGTTCATACGAAATATTGATCTTTTTCAACAATTTGTTTTCTTCAACTGTATGGAAAGCAAAAGCTGTTAATCTCCCTTCTTTTATCCTTTTGTGAACCGCTGTTCTTGAAACTCCGACAAAACTAGAAGCTCCGCCCGGCGAAACAACATTTCGTTCTTTTGTTATTGAAAGAATTGCATCCCACCACAGTTCTTTTTCTTTATCATGACCGAACTGTCTGTATAATCTAGTCCCAGGGTCAGGCGCGCCTATTGCTTGTTTGTATTCTTCTGGGATGTCGATAAAATTTATAACTTCTCGCATTTTTATACTTGAGATCCAATCTAAAAAGTTATCATTATGATACCTTTTTCACTTTTAAAGTAAAAAGTCAACAAAAAGTTAACAATGGGTAATCTTTTGTTTGGAATTTCTACCTATGAGAGGGGATAGATGTAAATTTTTATAAAAAATTATTTTTTAGCCCATTTTATCGTTTTTCTTTTGAAATTGATTTTATAATTAACATTTTTCAAAAAATTCATTCCAAGTAATCCCTTTGAAATGCCGGAATTGCCCTTATAATCAATTATTGATATTCGAAAATTTACTATTCTATATGGACCAACCACAATATAATCAAGAAGGGCATTCTTTTTGTCTATTACACTACCATCAGCAGTAGTTGATTTTGAAAGGCTAAAAGGGATAATGCCAATTTTATCAGCAATGTCGTTATGAATTGAAGTTGTTGTTGCACCAGTGTCGAATATCAACCAGGTCGATATTTCTTTTCCTCTATATCCCAATTTTACTGGAACCAAAACTGAATTTCCTTGTATTAGAGCTTGCGTCTCAATTTCATTTGCTATTGATCGAAATACCCTTTCTTTCAGATAATTTTTATTTTTTGGGGAAACAATTGCAACTTGGGAATCAAAATCTATATTTGGGTTTGATGGAGGGAAATCTGAAAAATGTTTTATTCCATCTTCATCTACCCATGAATATATTAGCTTTTCGTTTTTTCTTTTTGCTGGTTTTTTATTGATAATCAACGGCTTTATTTTTATCGGTTGATATTTGATAGCTGTTTCCGGTCGTTTATACAAAAATGGGATATTGTTCGTAATGGCAATGGTATGTTTATCAAATAGCTCTTTTACTATTTTTAAGTCGAACATTTTACCGGTAAATATCAGATAGGAATAAATCAAGAAAAGGCCAATGAAGGAAATTAAAAAAATAATTTTAATAGTTTTTAGGATATTAGAACTTTTCATAAATTAACAAATCAGAAATAAATTACAAATTTTATGAGCAATAGAGCCAAGAATCAATCACCGCAATAAAAAAAAGTCAAATTTCCTTTTGTCATTCTCCCCTTGAGGGTGTGCAAAGGCTATTTTATTGACAAATCAAAATTTAACTGGTTTTTAATTTTATCAAATAGCTTTTTGTTGTTCTGTTTTTAACTAACATCATTTTTAATCTTAATACAAATAAAATATTCTATAATTTAACACTCAAAATGAACAGCAATAATCAACTTGCACAAAAACATGCAACGGAAAGATTTGAATTTCAAAATTCGCAAAAGGCTGCATTCATATACCTTTAGGAAAAGGTGACAGTTGTTCTATATAAATCAAGTTAAAAAAAGCACGTATATTCCGGGGGCTCTCCAAGAGAATTTTATTTTTCCTCCTGGCGTAAATCAGATCCGGGTCCGGTCCGGTGCGCCGTGCCGTGCAGTAGCGCGTCCGTGCGCTCCGGTCCTCCCCGGATCTGCAACAACCTTAAAAAAATATAGGTGCACTCAACCTTGATTTTAAAACATTGAAAAGCCTGTTAATAAAGATTATAGAGTTTATTTTGGTCCCCTAAAAATAGACAAAAAATTAAAAATTGTATAACGGGTACTCATCAGAGATGAGTTATTCATTCGCTGCGCTCCTGGAAGAGTCTCCGACGGCCCTACCGGGGGTCCCTCCGGGGGCTCTCCGAGGGCCAGCTTTTGAAAAGCTGGACAAACAGGTAAAGCAGAGCTGGACATTATTGCAAGATTTGATTTATCCTCCTGGGGGTCGATCGCGTATAGGTCAACACTACAGGAAGTAAAGAAAAAAAACGGTTTCCAAAAAATATTTTTCCTTATTCCAATCAAAAATTATCGGTTCAACAAAAAATATTTAAAAAAAGAAAAGCGTCATATGAAAAATATTTTCCGGACCCTCCGTTTTGTTTTCTTGACTTCCCTCCGCTTTTGACCTTTTAAAAAACGCGACCCCAGGAGGAAAAATTCAATGGGAAAGTGTTTTTTTATCCCTCCGGGGGCCAGGTTTTGAAAACCTGGACAAACAGATAAAGGAGATATTATGAAAGCGATAAGTGTTAAGCAGCCGTGGGCATCCCTAATTGTGGAAGGAATCAAAGATATTGAAAATCGGAATTGGTTCACTTACTATCGGGGGCTTTTATACATTCATGCAAGCAAGGGGTTTGACCTTCAGGGAGCAAAATTGATATTAGAACTTCGGCCCGAATATCAAGCCGTCATCGAAAAATCAAAAAATGAAAGAGGTGGAATAATCGGTCATGTCAATATGATTGATTGTGTAAAAAAGCATGAGTCTCCCTGGTTTCATGGTAAATACGGGTTTGTCCTGCAATTACCCAACATGATTGATTTTTATCCAATGAGAGGAAAACTCAGCATATTTGATTTTGAATTTCGGGATAATGAAAACAATTCAAGGCAAGAGATCCAACTTGATTTGTTTGATAATTTTTAATTTGATTTTTTATGTAAAGTTAATTTCCATATGCTATAGATCCCGGAATTCAGTTTATCATAACTAATTGAATGTTATACTGTTAGAAATTCACTGTTTTTGAAAGACATCATTGTGATTTTCAAAAATTTTTGATACCAGCAGAAGTGTTATCTTGTTTGTTAATTTGAATAGTAGACAGAAAAAAACTGTAGAACATAGTTGTTATGTTTAATCAGAGGAAAAACATGTCAGAAAAATCAAGAAATCTACCTGATAAAAAAAGAATATATTGCAATAGTTGTGAGAATGAGACAAACCATATTTTAAAAGGTGAGCATTCTTCGAGATTCTATGAAGAAGATGACGGTCGCCTTCTTTATTGGGAAGATATTATTTATAGGTTTTGGATTTGTGCTGGATGTGATCAGGGAACTTTGGAGTATTGCTACACAATGGATAACATGGTTGACCAATATGACAATCAAATATATGACTACACATACCATCCTTCACGAAAACAACAACATATTCCGCTAAAAAGTTTTCGTAATCTTCCCAAAAAACTTAATGGCCTGTATAAAGAATCCATTGATGCATATAATAATAAATTGCTTATTCTTTGCGCAGGTGGATTGAGAGCTTTGATCGAAGGTATTTGTGTCGATAAAAAAATCTCGGGATCAAATTTGCTAAAAAAAATTGATGCATTGACATCGATTTTGCCGAAAAATATAGTTGAAAATTTACATAGCTTTCGATTCATGGGAAATGAAGCTCTCCATGAATTGAACCCACCAAATCGGCGAAATCTAAAGCTTGCCATTGAAGTAAGTGAAGATTTAATGAATTTTTTGTATGAGCTTGATTACAAGGCTAGTCAACTAAAAAAGGAACAAAGTAAAAAAGTAACATAACATCTCGGGCTTAACAAGGACACCCGGAAAAATCGCCGGGTGTCTATTAGCCCAGACGATGCACAAGGGCAAGTCTGTGAGCTAAAACATTAACTGTGAAAAAAGGGTGATGATCGCAATGGGAAATGAACTTGATCAAAATAAAGCGGATTTTCTTTCATCTACGGCAAAATCAATTCTTGGTGCTGTTCCATTTGCTGGTCCTCTACTTTCAGAACTTGTGGGCAATTTAATACCAAATCAACGAATTGATAGGCTTTCAAAATACGTCGTGGAACTGGATAATAAGCTATCAGATTTGTCAACTGAAAAACTCAGAAATCTTCTAAGGAATGATGAATGTATTGATTTATTTGAGGAAGGATTTGTACAGGCATCAAGAGCTCTTACTGATGAGAGAAGAGCTCAAATAGCGTCGGTAGTCAGGAACGGCCTTGATGAAAATTTGATTACATATTCTGAATCCAAGTATGTGTTGAAGCTACTTCAGGAGCTAAACGATCAGGAAATCATTTGGTTAAGGTTCTATCTTTTTCCAACAATGGGTGGTGACGAAGAATACCGCAATAAACATAGGAATGTTCTCGATCCGATACCTGTCACTTTAGGGACAACAGATGAAAAAATAATTAAGAAAGCTGCATTGCAGAATAGCTATAGGGAACATTTAGAGCGAATTGGTTTAATTCGATCACATTACCGACTTGATAGAAACACAAAAATTCCGGAATTTGATAAATTCACTGGAAAACCTTCGGTTGCGTATAGAGATCTTACAGCTTTAGGCCGTTTAGTTCTCAAACAAATCGATTTGATAGAGGATAATAAAAATGGCTAACGAATAAGGATAGATCGTGTGAAGAACGAACCACGATCTTATCCGGTTGTTGGAACCTGAATAGTTAACAATGGCAACGGACATTTCCAAGCCGGGCAAAAGCCTCGGGTTTTGGAAATGTCCGTTGCCGTTTGGATAATTAAAATGTTTTGATCAAGCAACCTTGGAAGCGGGTAGGGGAACATAAGGTTCAATGATTAAAATTTCATCTTCTGCATCCATTGTGGATTGCGATTTTGCAAACGGTAAAATTTCAGGGGGCACCTTATAATTTTTTTGGCAATTATCACATGAAAAAATATACTCGTTGCAACAAGGGCATTTAATAATAATTGTTTCATCAAAAGGACGGGTATCCCCGCACACACAGGTAAACAGTTTCTTTTCAAAATCAAATTTTGATATTATATTGTCCATGCTTTTCCTCCTTAGTGTCGTTAAGGTGGTTAAGTTTGGTGTGGGAGCTTGCACACTCCCACGCCATTTAAAATTCAATCATACCATTCCATTTCCGGGGGGAAGAAAAATGAATTTCGTTCAGGGGAATATTTTGCCCCTTGTGCTTGTAAATCCTTTAAGTCTTTTTCGGGCATCCCCTGTTCTTGAACAAGTTTTTTAATCAAGGGATCTGTCAATGGTACCAACTCATGTCCGTATAGCATTTTTTCTGCCTGTTCTTGCGTCATTCGGTTTTGCTTTGATTCTTTTTGTTTTCTTAAACTTTTTAATCGTTTGGCTTTGCCCATGTTCGACTCCGTTTTAATAATATGAAGTTTGAAATTAACCGGTACCAGGAGATACTCAGGGCGGTTTATAACGTGGAGAAGACATCAGTATTTTGTAAATAAATCTTGTATACCCTGTAATATCGGGCAAAATAACTTGTAGGTGTCCTGTAGGTGTTTTAAGGGGGGGGATACAAAAGGACTGTAGTCTAACACTTTGAAATTTTGGAGAATTTAAAAAAGAAATGGCGGAAGTGCATGGGAATCGAACCCACCCGGGACGGTTCTAGCGCCCCACATCGGATTTGAAGTCCGAGGGCCCCACCAGTGAGCCGCGCACTTCCGCAATCGTATTAACGAGGTACAGTATATCTGAGGAGGCCTGTTTGTCAACCTTTTTTGGCAATTTTAATGTTGTGTGTCTCACTATATTTATATGAAATGGACTGAGGATTTATTTCTGTTTGTACAACATCCACTGTTACTTGTTTCGATATATACTTCAGTTACAGTTCTGACTCTCATATCACGAAGACATACAGCCGTCCTTTTCTTTACACTTTGAAGAGAGCGGTAACTTCTTCTCACATTATTTTTAATTTGCTGATCTTATAGCGTAATGTCCCACGGGGGATACCCAGAAGTTTTGCTGCCTTGGTGGTGTTTCCCTGACACTTTTTCAAGGCTCGGGTGATCAGGCGGGCAGTCACCTCCTCCAGCACCGATTCGATGTCATAGAGATCTTCCGGAATTTCCAGAAACGCATCTGAATTCGATGTTTTTTTGTTGATGGCATCCTCAATTTCTGGGGGAAGATGTGAACGTTTCAAGGCGATATCGTTGTGCATGATGCAGATTCGCTCAAAGACGTTCCTCAACTCTCTTACATTTCCGGGCCACCTGTATTGCATGAGCTTCTCCTTTACATCCGCCTCCATATCTTGGAATCTTTTGTGAAACTGTTTTGTGAATTTGTTTAAAAATATTTTGGCCAGGGCCACAATATCTTCAGTCCTCTCCCTTAAGGGGGGGATATGTATCGGAAAAACACTGAGCCTGTAATAAAGGTCTTCCCGGAATTTTTTTTTCGCAATGGCCTGTTTGAAATCAATGTTGGTGGCAGCAATCATCTTCACATCGGTCTTAATATCACGCCTTCCTCCGATTCTTCTGAAACTTTTACGTTCCAGCACCCCCAAAAGTTTTGCCTGGAGTTGAACCGGCATTTCCCCGATTTCATCCAGAAAAACCGTTCCTCCCTGGGCCATTTCAAAAAAACCTTTGTTCTGCTTTACCGCATCTGTGAAAGCTCCCTTTTCATGTCCGAAAAGTTCACTCTCCAGAAGATTTTCAGGAAGCGCCGCGCAATTGATAATTACCAGGGGCATGTCACGGCGGGGGCTTGCCTGATGAATGGCCTGGGCTACCACTTCTTTGCCCGTGCCGCTCTCTCCTGTGATAAGAACATTTGCTCCTTCATGCCGGGCCACTTCCCGGGCCTGGGTCAGAATGATCTTCATCTGGGGACTTTGTGCAACAACATCCGTTTTATCGGGAAGATTGAGACTTTTTTTCAGAACACCCACCTGCTTTTTCAGCTGGCGGGTCTCCATGGCAAGGCGGAGAATCAGTTTGATGGCATCGGCTTTAAAGGGCTTTTTGATGTAATCATAGGCCCCGAGCTTCAAAGCATCCACAGCCGATTCTATGGAGGCGTACCCGGTGATGATGATTACCAGAAGTTCCGGGTCCAGGTCCCGTGCCTTTTTCAGTACTTCAATGCCATGGATATCAGGGAGATTGAGATCCAACAGCACCACATCCACCTCATTTTGCCTGATAAAATCAAGTCCCGCTTTACCGGTGGCCACCGTGGAAACCGCATATTGTTCCTCGGTGAGAATACGGAACAGATTTTCCCTGATGATCTCTTCATCATCCACAACAAGAACATTTTTCATTTTTATTTACCCGGAATCATGGTTTCTCAAAATTTCTTTATTGTACGACCGGCAGATGGAGCTGAAAGCAGGCACCGCCGCCGGGTTTATTTTCAACCGTAATTGTGCCGCCATGCTCTTCCATGATGGTATGGGTGATGGATAGCCCCAGACCGAATCCGTCGGCATTATGACTGAAAAAAGGGTCAAATATGGCATCCATATCCTCTTCGGCAATTCCAGGTCCGTTGTCCCGGATGGAAAGTACGACTATTTTTTCTTCCGATGTGTTAACAAGGCAGGTGGATATAAGAATTTCATCCTCCCGGCCGGAGTCTTTTTCCCTGGACTTTTCCAGTGCATTCAAGGCATTGAGAACAATATTCAACAGGGCCTGCTGGATACGCTCCCGGTCAATGGGAATACGGGGAAGCCCGGGTGTGGTTTTACTTCGAAGGGTAACCCCCTTTTGCTTGCATTGTTTTTTGACAAAAAACAGGGTGTCCGCCACCACCCGGTTGATATCTTCCAATACCGGCGCATGACCGGGTCTTGAGGCAAACTCCAGCAGTCGTATGACAATATTCTCAAGTTTTTCTATTTCTTCCAGCGCCTGCTGGATGAGCAGTCTGTCATTGGTGCGGTTGGCAATTCGGTCATGGAGATCATCCAGCATCAGGGTGATGCCGGTCAGGGGATTTCGGATTTCATGGGCAATGCCGGCGGCCAGAATGCCCAAAGAAACCAGTTTGTCGGAGCGGCGGATATGTCTCTCCATCTTTTTTCTCCTGGTCACATCCCGGAAGATTAACAGTGTTGACGGATCACTTTTCTCCATCTCTCCCCGGATATTGGAGATGGAGGTTTCCAGATACATCTGTTTTCCTCCGGGCAGCTTAACCTCCAGGGATTCCCCATGGATTTCCTTGTCCTTGAGATTCTTTTGTGTCAGGGCCATCAACTCGGGATAAGGTGCTAGAAGGGTCTGAATATCACTTTTCAGCATTTCTTCCTGGGACAGATTGAAAAAATCAAATGCACGGGGGTTGGCAGAAAGAATCTTTCCGTTCCTGTTAAAAACAACAAGACTGCTCAGCATGCCGGCATGGATGCTCTTGAGCAGATCCACATGCTGTCTGAGTTCATCCAGGGATCGGACAAGGTTCTGTTCATGCTGTTTGAGACGGCTTCCCATTTTTGTAAATTGCCCGCCCAGAATTTCCAGTTCATCCCTGCTTTTGATTTCAATATTTACATCATAATTTCCGGAACTGATTTCATTGACCTTTTCCGTCAACCGGACAATGGGGGTGGTAAAATTTTTGGCCAGAAACAGTGCAATGGCGGCAACCAGAACACCGATAAAAAGAATAAGCAGGATGGCTTTGCCGGACAACCGTTTAATCATGAAATCAATCTCAGCCGATGTCTGCGCCACCGACCGGTGAAATTCATCGGTCTGCGCCCCCAGGGTCACCCCGCCAAAGCATCCGTTCTTTTCATACACCCCATGGTTGAATATCACTGGTGCATAGGCAAGCACCCGGGAGACTCCCTTGACACTGGCAGTCTCCTTAACACCTGAATTTCCCGCAATCACCTGTTGGGCAATATGATGGTAGTTTTCATGTACAAACGGCACATGGAGCAGGTTAAAGGGAAACCGTCCTTTCGTTAGATTTTCTTCACCATAGGCATCTGATGTCGGATCAATCAGGTTTCCTTTGGCATCAAAGCCTCGTATATCCCAGAGCTTCGGGTGGGTGATAATCCAGCCTTCATCGTCAAACATAAAAGCATAATTGCCGCTTTCATAGTTTGGAAAAAGGACTTCCCCGTTGCCAAAGGGAAGAACATGCTGGGTAAATTCCATCAGGTGTCGGTGATCCAGAGCCAGGGAGACAACGCCCTGGCAGATGCCTTTGTCCATTTTTTTTGCGGCAAATCGAATGATTCCCTCATAAGTCCTTCCACCTGATGCCTCTTCCACATTGGCAGCCCCATTGAGCTGTTCATTCCTGCTGATGTGATACCCTGTTAAACGGGAGACATAAATTTCATTATCCTTAAGGGCCAGGCCCAGGCTGAAATAATCTTCCAGACCGAAATCAGTGTTGAAAACAGTGGAGACCTTTTGTCCCGGGGAGGCAAGCCGTCTATTTTCAACCTGGATCTCTACCACACCCTGAGCATCGATAAAGGTCACTTCACGGTAAAGGGGTTTCTCTTCTCTCATTTCCCGGCCGGTCCGGGACAGATACCATATTTTTCTCTGGTGAATGCCTTCAAAATCAAGATAAATGGATGGGTCGGCAGGAAGGGTGGCAAGCATCCTTAAATCATCAACACAGGCAGACAATAATTGTTCCACCTGGGCTGCAATGGCCTGGGCCCGGGCTTCAAGCAGGGACATTGAATTTTTTGTCAGGGCGGTGCGGTTACGCTCCAAAAGCGTATTGAAAACAGAATCAATGTGAGCCCGGATATAGAAGCTCAACGCTATCAGGGGGAGAAGGGAGAGCATCAGAAAACCGGTTAAAAATTTTTTACGAATACCAAATTTCATGCAATTTCCAGTAAATTTAATATTTCTGACGGCTTTCACGAAAAAAAACGCTATCTAATCAATATCAATAACCGTCCTGTAAATCAATGGAAATGAAAGGGCGAAAATTCGCCGTTTATCGGTGGATTTTGGTCTTTTATCTTTCGTTATGTTTTTCTTAAAATCACACCATTCCTCTTATTACAGGCTTCTTGAAAGGCTTTTCAGGCAGTGGTACGCCTTTTGCTACTGTATAGATCACACTGGCTACACCTTAAAAAACACCCTTAATTTTGGAGGACGATACCATGGAATCCCACAAAGCGATGAACAGACGATCAAAAATGCAGGTGATGGGTCTCATTGCCGGTCCCATTGTTTTTGCCCTTATCTGGATGATGAATCTGGACCCGGCAGAACCGGAAGTGACCCGAATGGCAGCCATTGCAGGATTTATGGCGGTCATGTGGGTCACTGAAGCCATCCCTATGGCAGCCACATCCCTTTTACCTGTTGTGCTTTACCCCCTCATGGGCATCATGGCCGGAAAATCTGCCGCAGCTGTCTATTTCAACAGCACCATTTTTTTGTTCATGGGGGGATTTCTCATTGCACTTGCCATGGAAAAATGGAACCTTCATAAGCGGATTGCGCTGCTGACCGTAAAAACCATCGGCGGCGGCCCTGCTCGGATCGTATTTGGTTTTATGATGGCTTCGGCTTTTCTTTCCATGTGGATCTCCAATACAGCCACCGCAGTGATGATGCTGCCCATTGCCCTCTCCATTGTCTTTAAAATGGAAGAGGAGTTCTCGGCAGCAGACACCAAGACTTTTACCATGCCCCTGCTTCTCGGTATTGCCTATGCCGCATCCATGGGAGGAGCGGCCACCCTTGTGGGCACCCCGCCCAACCTTGTTCTGACCCGGACCTTTGAGCAGCTCTTTCCCATGGCTTTGTCCATCTCCTTTGGCACCTGGATGCTCATGGCCCTTCCTCTCTCCGTTGTCATGATCGCCATTATCTGGTTCCTTTTGACACAGGTGTTCTACAGAACCCCTTCCCATGTAAAGGTGGATCCCTACGTTATTGAAAAAGAGTACAGGCAGCTGGGTCCCATTTCTCCCGAAGAGAAGAAGGTGTTGATAGTCTTTGCCGCCACCGCCCTGCTGTGGATTTTCAGAAAGGATCTGAACTTGGGGTTTGCCATTATTCCCGGATGGGCCTCCCTTCTGCCGTTTCCAAAACTCGTGGATGACGGCACGGTTGCCATCACCATGGCCATGTTTCTCTTCTTTTTGCCCACCACCCGGAAAGATGCGAAAAGTGCCACCATCCTTGACACCCGTATTTTCTCCAAAATCCCCTGGGGAATCATCCTCCTGTTTGGCGGCGGTTTCGCCCTGGCCAAAGGATTCCAGGTGTCAGGCCTGTCGGAATTTGTCGGCAACAAGCTCCAGATCCTGGAGGGGACAAGTTCCGTGGCCATGATTGCAAGCATCTGCACAACCCTTACTTTTCTTACGGAATTGACCTCTAATACCGCTACAACCCAGATGATTCTGCCCATCCTCTCATCCATGGCCGTGGCCATGAAAATCAATCCCCTGATGCTGCTGGTTCCGGCCACCCTGTCCGCATCCTGTGCCTTTATGATGCCCATTGCAACACCTCCCAATGCCATTGTCTTCAGCAGCGGGCGAATCAGAATGTTCGAAATGGTCAAGGCCGGTGTTCTGATCAACTTTATCGGTGTGATTGTCATCACCGGAATATTCCTCACCCTGGGTACCATGGTGTTTGCCATTTTTCCTGGTGAGATTCCCCAGTGGGCCCTGTTAAGTGCAAATTAAAATTAAACCCGTTACCATTTATTTTTTTTAATAGTTTTTAATTAACCAAAGGATTGTGAACAAATGGAACAATTTGAACAGAATGTATTTGATTATCATTGTACCCCGGTTGCAGGTAAAATTCAGGTCATGCCTACCAAGCCATGTCAAACCGCAGAAGACCTCTCCATGGCATATACACCTGGGGTTGCCCTGCCGGTCCGGGATATTGCAGACAATCCCGATACTGCAAGACTGCACACCTGCCGTCAGAATCTGGTGGCTGTGGTCTCCAACGGCACGGCAATCCTGGGGCTTGGGAACCTCGGTGCCCTGGCCAGCAAGCCGGTGATGGAAGGAAAGGGAGTATTGTTCAAAAGATTTGCCGATGTGGATGTCTTTGATATTGAGCTCAACACCGAAGATCCTGAGAAAATTATAGATATTGTCAAAATCATGGAACTGACCTTTGGCGGTATCAATCTTGAAGATATCAAGGCACCGGAATGCTTTGAGATTGAAGAAACCCTGATTGATATCTGCAATATCCCTGTTTTCCATGATGACCAGCACGGTACTGCCATCATCTGTTCGGCAGGTTTTATCAATGGGCTGGAAATTACCGGCAAAAAAGTTGAAGATATCAAAGTGGTCTTTAACGGTGCGGGTGCCGCCGGTATTTCATGTGCTAAACTCTTGGTCTCCCTTGGTGTAAAATATGAAAACCTTGCCATGTGCGACTCCAAAGGGGTTATCTATAAGGGCCGTAAAGAGGGTATGAACAAGTACAAAGAGATCTTTGCCCTGGAAACGGAACATAGAACCCTGGAAGATGTCATGAAAGGTGCGGATGTATTTATCGGCGTATCCCAGAAAGATGTTGTGACTGCCGAGATGCTCCTCTCCATGGCCAATGATCCCATGGTATTTGCCATGGCCAACCCTGACCCTGAAATCACCTATGAACTGGCCACGGCCACAAGGGATGATGTTATCATGGCTACGGGCCGGTCCGACTATCCCAACCAGATCAACAATGTACTGGGCTTTCCTTTTATCTTTCGAGGCGCTCTGGACGTGGGGGCAAGCAAGATTTCAGAGGGGATGAAGCTTGCCGCAGCCAGGGCACTGGCAGATCTGGCCAGACAGCCGGTGCCTGAAGTGGTCAAGAAAGCCTATAACGGCCAGGCGTTTGCTTTTGGCAGGGAGTATATTGTTCCCAAACCCTTTGACCCCAGGGTAATTGAGTGGGAATCCGTTGCCGTGGCCAAAGCGGCCATTGAGGAGGGGCTTGCCACCATTAACATCAATGACTGGGAAGCATATGCCGCATCCTTGAGAAAGAGAATGGAAAAATTCTGGTGTGAATGCACGATGGATAACTGATTAACTGCCGGCAGGCCGGCTCGGGATAAAAAAGAAAATCAGGCAGCGGGCAGGAAATGGCCCGCTGGCTGTTGTATTATATAAAGGTGACAGCAACATGAATGAGTTTATATATGAACGTATGTTCCCCTTGGGAAAGGATACGACGGAATATCGTTGTCTTACCGGGGAATATGTCGGGATAAACAAATTTGACGGAAAAGATGTTCTCATGGTGGAACCACAGGCACTGACCCTGCTTGCTGAAAAAGCCTTTAAGGATGTGGCCCATCTTTACCGACCGGAGCATCTTGAAAGACTCAGACAGATTATTGATGATCCGGAAAGTTCCGACAATGACCGGTATGTGGCTTTGGAATTGTTGAAAAATGCCGTCATTGCAGCGGGGAAAGTGTATCCCATGTGCCAGGACACGGGAACCGCAATTGTCATGGCAAAAAAAGGGCAGCAGGTCTGGAGCCGGACCGATGATGTGGAAGAATTGTCCAAAGGCGTATTCAATGTGTATACACAAAATTATTTGAGATATTCTCAGAATGCGCCCTTTACCATGTATGAAGAGAAAAATACCACGACCAACCTGCCAGCCCAGATCGATATCACAGCTGTTCAGGGCGATGAATACAAGTTCCTGTTCATGGCAAAAGGGGGCGGATCAGCCAATAAAACCAATGTGTTCCAGATGACAAAAACCATATTGAAATCGGAACAGACCCTGATCGATTTTATGGTGGAAAAAATGAAAGGGCTTGGGACATCGGCCTGCCCGCCATATTATATTGCATTTGTCATTGGCGGCACGTCTGTGGAACTCAATCTGAAGACCGTAAAACTGGCATCCGCCAGATACCTGGATTCTCTTCCCACCCGGGGCAGTGACACCGCCCATGCGTTCAGGGATATTGATCTTGAGAAAAAAGTGTTGGCCCGGTCTCATGAATTGGGCATCGGCACCCAGTTCGGGGGCAAGCATTTTGCCCTTGATATGCGGGTGATCCGCCTGCCGAGGCACGGGGCATCCTGTCCCATCGGTCTGGGGGTTTCCTGTTCAGCCGATCGCCAGATCAAGGGGAAAATCACAAAGGATGGGGTCTTTCTGGAACAGCTGGAAGAAAATCCCGGCCAATACCTGCCGAAAAAAGAACCCGACATGAAAGAAGCGGTTCATATTGATCTGAACAGGCCCATGGATGAGATCCGGGCGGAGTTGTCCAGGTATCCGGTCTCCACACGGCTGGCTTTAACCGGACAAATTGTTGTGGCAAGGGATATTGCCCATGCAAAATTCATGGAACGGTTTGAAGCAGGCAAAGGCCTGCCCAAATACTTGAAAAATCATATTGTCTATTATGCCGGCCCTGCCAAACGGCCTGAAAGAGAAATTTCAGGATCATTCGGCCCCACAACAGCAGGGCGAATGGATCCTTATGTGCCCGTCTTCCAGGAAGAGGGTGCTTCCATGATAATGCTGGCCAAGGGCAACAGAACAAACCAAGTCACAAATTCCTGCAGGATCCATGGCGGGTTTTATCTGGGCTCCATCGGCGGGCCTGCTGCCCGGATCGGAAAAGACTTCATTAAAAAGGCGCATATCATCGAGTACGAAGAGTTGGGGATGGAAGCGGTCTACATGATCACCGTAGAAAATTTCCCGGCCTTTATTATTGTTGACGATAAAGGCAATGATTTTTATGCGGATCTTCTGTGATTAAACCTGTTTTTTAACGGTACGGCCTTGGCGGATATGTTTGATTTCCGCCGGGGGCCTTTATTTGTTTTCTCCTGACACAGGGGGAATAATCAAGCTTCTAAAAAACCGGATATCCCTGTTCCCCGGTTGGACACCCCTTTTTTTATATGAGTGTTTTTACCATTGTTAAACCCTTCTTTGAAGGCACCTGATGAAGCTTGATGCCTGCCGTATCGGACGGTTGATAATTTTGGGAACAGCCGTGATTTTTCTTTACAGATTTCTTCATGATGTTGAGTCATTAATGCCTTGGTCGCTTTTACGGGCAGGGTCGTGTCAATATTGCCCTTACTATTTGAATTTTCCATGATTGAATCTTCAAACATCAATTTGTGATTATGTTCAATCCCGGCAATAAACCCCATATCAAAAGAAACTTTATCTCCTCTTTTGGCGTTGTTTTTCTTTTTGAAGCTTTGCCAAAGTGTCCGACCTGTATCAAGCAGGAAATGGTAAACATATTCTGCAACGATTAAAGCCTCTTTTTTTCCAATCAGGACAATGCATCGATAAACCGTATCGTCTTGGGCATTGTAAGTATCTGAAGTGATACAGTTTACATAATAATAGTCTCTTAAAATAGACAAAATAGCTCTTTGAATACTTTCAATGCGTTTTTTTTTATGGCAGATTGTAAGGTATTTGATATCCGGATTATCATCATGAGCATTAATTCTCTGAAGATTGTATTTGTTAAGCAGGTAATTGGCTTTTCTGGATGCTGCCTGGGCCTCTGCCTCTTTACTGGATTGCCCCAGGGCCATCAGTTTTTCAACTTTCCTTAACATTTTTTGAGCATCAGGCGGCAAGCTTCCTTTGAATTCCTGCAGCGTTTTATGAAAATCCTTGCTGCCCGCAACAAAAGCCGGATGCACCCCTAATTTTTTACAGGCTTTCTTAAAATATTTGCCATGACCATCTGCATTGTCATAAAATTCGGAAACGTATTGATGCGCCATCTCATGCTTCAGTACCTCCACTACAATATCCCAGGCTTCAGTCTGGATAAGATGACTTGAGATCGAAAGCGTTTTTGTTCCATGATTCAATAAACCAAGCTCTTTTCTGCCGGAAGAGATATTGATTGCAGGGGGAGTAAGATCGATTCCGTATTGCCAGGAAATATTTTTGTGTTCCCTGTAAAGTTGTTTTGCCCATCTGATTTCCATATCTTCCACTTGCTTTTTCATGGTATCAATCATAATCATCTTCAATATCTTAAAAAATATTTGTGCTGGCACAGGCCGGGACAGACAAGAAAACATGGGTTTTCAGACGTTGTTATACTGTCATCCGGATGGGCCGAAGCACTTTTATTATCAGTATTCATAATATGTGTAAAGGAGTATTAAAAGCAAATCTCAACTTTCGGACTTAAGTTATATCAGAACCTCATCCAGATTTTGAAAATTTACAAAACTTGAGATCAAATGATATGTATAAAAAGCATCATCAAGAATATTTTTTTTATGTGATAGGAAGCCTGATAATGAATTTTGTGCCTTGCCCCAAGGTTGAGTCGACTTCCATTTGACCGCCATGATTTTCAGTAATGATGAAATATGATACAAAAAGGCCAAGCCCAGTGCCTGATCCCACCGGTTTGGTTGTAAAAAAAGGTTCAAATATCTTTTTTTTTGTCCCCTCATCCATACCCGTACCATTGTCCTCTATTTCAATGCAGACCATTTTTTGACTCTTTTCACACCATGTCCGAACGATAAACCGGGGCTTGTTTTCTTTGTTTTCCTGCATTGCCTGGAAACCGTTCCTGAAAATATTCAGCAGCACCTGCTGAATTTTAGCACCTTCGCAGGGCACAGGAGGAATGTTGTCTGCATACTCTTTTTTGATATCAATTCGTTTAAAATCACATTTTTTCTTAAGGTCGTAGTCTGATTCTGCCAGTTCCAGTGTTTTATCAATCAGTTCGGAAATGGAAAAACAAGAAAACCGTCCATCGCTCTTGCGTACAAAATTGAGCATGTTGTCAATAATATTTGATACTCTCTGGCCTGATTTGTTGATGGCGTTTATCATGTTGTAAATTCCCCGGATTTCCATGAACTGTTTGATGTTTTCCATTGTGGTACCTGACTTGTGGGCTGCATCCAGATTGGCCGGCAATTCACAATTGATCAATCGATTGGACATTACATTAGCGGTCTGGAGCATCCCTGCAAGGGGATTGTTAATTTCGTGTGCCATGCCGGCCGCCAATCCGCCAATAGAAAGCATTTTTTCGTTTTGAATCATCATCTCTTCCATGCGAACATTTTGAGTTACGTCATCAATACGAATTACCACTCCTTTGATGCCGTTGGCGATCAGTGGGTAGATGGTTATATCTTCGTAACAGGTCTCATTTTTTAATTTGCGTGGTTTTTTCAGCAGATGTCTGGTTTCACGGGCTTGAATGCTTTCAGTTATTGTTTCCATTTCAATGTTCATACCGGGCAGCACGTCTGAAAAAATTTTTCCTTTAGCATCATTGGCAGAGATCCCCGTTATTTTTGAAGCCGTTCTATTCCATTGAGTTACTTTAAATTCATCATCTACACCGACAAGAACAGACGGCATGGAATCAAAAATATTAGACAGATAGTTGCGGAGGTGATTGACTTCACCCTCTGCTATTTTTTTCTTGATGGAATTCTCCGCAAGATCCGTTAAAAAGGTTACCAGTGATTTATTATACTCAATAATATATTCGACTTTTTTACGCTTTAATACCGGTACTTTATCAAGTGCTGTAAGATAGCCGTCAAGATCATAACCGAATTTTTTTGCCTGTTGAATAAAGAAATTCCGGTCAAAAGGCTCTTCTTTATAAAAAAATTGTCCCAAAAACAGTGTTGCCAGATGCTGATTTGTAACTATGATAGGGATTCCGATGTCCCAGAGACCATTTTTACATTTATAGCAGCAAGCCTCACCTTTAACAAGGCGAGTTTTAATAAAATTATCACTGGTTTGACATTGTTTTAATGATTTTTTGTTGGCACGGTGGAAATTGCAGCATATTTCCTGCCAGCCTGCGCCAACCAGCAGTGAATTGTCAAAGGCATCAATTATCCCGGTTGGGATACCCGTAGCTTCATAATTTGCATCCGCCATATTTTGGACGGCAGCTAAATCAAGCAGTTCGGATAATCGGTAATTTTCCATTTTACAACCCGATTTGTAAATTAAGGAAGGAGTTCTTTTTAACATTATTTTAATTTTACTGAATCCATCATGATTTAGATTACATTAAATGGCGGTATAATGCAAAATGTAATCATGAAGATAAGCCAGTATCCTTTACCTGTTTTTGTTTTCAATCCTGATTTTTTCTTCGATTAATCTCCTGAGGTCAGGATATCACTGATGGAGGTTTTTTGTGATGGTTCAACCAGTGGCCTGTAGTTCCAAGATATAAGCCTTTATTGATTTTATGTTGTTTATGCAATTGAAAAGCATTCGTAAGCAAGAGGAGAGAATCGTCTTTAACTACTTTGATTTCGCATTTTTCTAATCGCATGAAAAATTCAAGAATTTTTTCGCGATACAAATAATGAAATGTTTTACGAGATTTATCCTGCGGCACATCATGTAAAAGTTTGCATATAGCATTAAATATTTGCTGAGACTTCGCGGGGATCAGCCATATTTCAAGCATATGCAGATATATGATTTGATGAAGCCGTTTGGCTAAAACAACTGATAGTAGACAGTTTAATTCCGCTGTCAGGCTTTGATTTGTAAGACTTTGACCTTTAAGGTTGCTTCCCGTATCGCCGCCAATCATATGTTTGTTTTTAATGGGCATAATAAACTGCTTACATTTATTTTTTTATGTCACTTTTTTTGTCCCAACAGTTCAGTAATTATTTCAATATTATTACTTTAATTGCAGGTCATAAAAAGAGCAGGAAAGGCTAAATGTAACATATTTAAATGATCAATAAAATTAATAAATTTCGTTTTTTATGGCATTTTTTTGTTTGGCGCTAACTAATAAATTTTAAAAAAAAATAATCGAATTTGATAATAACCTGACCGGGCAAAAAAATCAAATTATAAACTTTAAAAATTGTTAATGCTCAACGAATATTTTGCAAAATTTAAAATAGAAAACCTTCTGAAGAAATTTGGTGTAAGCATTGTACCTTTTAAAGGAAGCTTTAGAAACTGATATGGGATGATGGTATGTCTGACCGGTCATAACATGCCATTTTCACAATTAATGATGGAATTAATAAAAAATTTTTAGTACATATTATTTCTTTGATTTATCAATTTGCGTTTATGACGTTCGATTAACTGAAGGATGAATAAATGATAAATTCACAAAGACTGGCTCAACGGTTTAAAGCACTTGTTGAAATTGATTCTCTTTCCCGGCAGGAGAGAAATGTTGCGCTGGAACTTGAAAAAATATTAATTGGGATGGGAGCAACAGTTTGTTATGACACGGCAAAGGAAGCGGTAAAAGGCGATTGTTCAAACCTTGTGGCCAGGTTCAAGGGAACCGTTGATGCAGACCCTGTCTTCTTGTCCGGTCATATGGATACGGTTGGGCCTGGAAAAGGTATAAAAGTGCTGTTTGAAAACGGTATTTTTAAAAGCGATGGAACAACCATTTTGGGTTCGGATGATAAATCAGCCCTTGCCATTATTCTTGAGGTCATGGACGTGATCATTGAAAATAAAATGGATTACCCGCCGGTTGAAATTGTTTTTACGGTTTGTGAAGAAATCGGTCTTTTAGGTGCAAAAAATTTTGATTATTCTTTAATAGAGTCAAAATTCGGATATATACTGGATTCAACCGATACGGAAGGGATTGTCACAAAAGCCCCGGCTGCCAACAGGATCACCCTTAAGGTTTATGGAAGGGCGGCTCATGCGGGAGCAGCGCCTGAAAACGGTATCAATGCCATTGCCGTTGCCTCAAAAGCTATTTCCAAACTCAAGTTGGGCCGCATTGATGAAGAGACCACCTGTAATCTTGGAACCATAAAAGGAGGAGTTGCCACCAATATTGTTCCTGAGTTTGTCAAAATCTGCGGGGAAGTCAGAAGTCATGATGTGGAAAAACTGAAAAATGTTACGGATTGGATTGTCGATGCATTTTATGTTGCAGCCGAGGAGTTTGATGGCAATTCGGATCTTCCCCGGATAGAAGCCGTTGTTGAGAATGATTTTCCCCTTACAAATATTTCTGAAGACCACAAGGTTGTTAAGCTTGCCAGGAAAGCGGCAAACAATATCGGCATTCCCATGGAAAGCAAAACCATAGGCGGTGGCGCAGATGCCAATATCTTTTTCAGCCGCGGTATTGCTGCCGGTGTTTTGGGAACCGGAATGACGGATGTTCACACCCTGAATGAATCCATTGACATCAAGGATATGGAAAATTCAGCACGGCTGGTGCTGGAGATTCTAAAGGTTCATGCAGCAGGAGGCTTGTCCTGAGATGATTGCTTATTTTGATATGTTTTCCGGTATAAGCGGGGATATGACTCTTGGAGCGTTCCTGGATCTTGGCGTACCAGTTGACTGGTTGAACGAAAAATTATCCGGAGTTTTAAACGGCTTTGAATTAAAGACAAGTATTGTCTATAAACACCACTTAAAAGCAATGGACATTGTGGTTGATGTCATTGAAAAAGACGCATCATCAAGGAACTACAAAGATATTAAAACCTTGATTGAAACCTGTTCGCTGTCTGAAACAGTAAAAATGAACAGCCTTTTGGCCTTTAAAAAAATAGCAGAGGCCGAGTCTGCCATTCATGGCAAAGATATTGAAACGGTTCATTTTCATGAGATCGGCGGCATTGATTCCATTGTTGATATTCTCGGCTCTTTTTTGTGCGTGGAATATCTGGGTATCAAACAGGTCTATGCCTCTTGTATTCCGTTAGGGTCAGGATTTGTAACCTGTTCACATGGAAAGATACCGGTTCCGGTTCCGGCAACCATAGCCATTTTAAAAGATATTCCAGTAAAACCGTCCGATGCAAAGACGGAAATTGTAACCCCCACAGGAGCAGCTATTATTTGCACTCTTGCAGCTTCATTCGGAGGTATGCCGGAAATGATCGTCAAACAGGTCGGTTATGGCTCGGGCAAAAGAGATACCGGCTCAACTCTTCCCAATTTGCTGCGCATTGTATTGGGCAAAGAGAGAAAAGATCAGAAACAGGAGAATACAAACATTCAAAAAGAAACCATTTATGTGATAAAAACCAATGTGGATGACATGAGTCCCGAGGTTTCAGGATTTTTGATGGAGACTTTGTTTGAAAATCAGGCACTGGATGTCTGTTATGTTCCGGTTCAGATGAAGAAAAACAGGCCGGGGACCCAGATTGAGGTGATGTGCCGTAAAGAAAATCTTGATCATATTGTTCGCCTTATACTTGCCCAGACCACATCAATCGGCGTGAGATATCATGAATGTGAAAGATCCTTTCTCTTAAGGGAAACAGCTGTTATTGATACCTTGTTTGGAAAAATGCAGGTGAAAAAGATAACCAATCCTGACAAAAGTATCAGGTTTGTTCCGGAATATGAGGCTGCAAAAAAGGTGGCAAAGAAAAAAAAGATACCGCTCAAAGATGTGTATAACCAAGTTTTATGTGATGTCAACTCTCTTTTAGACAACGCCCCCTTGATATAAATTGATACAAAATTTTTGATCAGATTCCTTATGATTCAATTCACTTGACCTGATTTTCTTGATCCAATTTTCTTGACAGGGGATGATGCAGAATATAGAACTGCCAGATGATTTTAAATAATAAAATAATAATGTTTTTTGCCACAGGATTTTTTACCGGTAAAATCCCTTTTGCACCAGGTACATTCGGCACTCTTGCGGCGGTTCCTTTTGCTCTGGTTTTTTTAATCATTTCACCATCATTTTATGGTTTTTATATCGTGAGTGTTATCCTTGGTGCCATTTATGTTGCGGATCAGGCTGAAAAAATACTGGGAAAGAAAGATCCTGGCTGTATTGTTATTGATGAGATTGCAGGGTATGTAGTGACCTTGTCAATAGTTCCGTCTCATATTTCTGTTTCTACGCTTGCAGCCGGTTTTTTTATATTCCGTTTTTTTGATATTGTGAAATTCGGACCTGTTAAATATTTTGAAAATAATTTTTCAGGGGGAGCAGGAGTGGTGTTGGACGATATTATGGCAGGTGTTTTTTCTGCAATTGTTTTAAGAATTCTATATTTATCGGGTATATTTTAGGAGAAAAAGGGATGGGAATAAATTCGGAAAAGGATAAAGCCATAAAAACGGCAATGAGCCAGATTGAACGTCAGTTTGGCAAAGGATCTATCATGAAACTGGGCGGTCGGGCCATTGAAGCCGTTCCGGTCATACGAACAGGCTCCCTGGCTCTGGATAAAGCCCTTGGGGTCGGCGGATATCCCAGGGGCAGGGTGATTGAAATTTACGGTCCTGAATCATCCGGAAAGACTACCCTGGCTCTTCATGCTGTTGCCCAGGCACAAAAGTGCGGCGGGATTGCCGCCTTTATAGATGCCGAACATGCCCTGGATGTGGCATATGCCAAACGGCTGGGGGTGGATTGCGACGAACTGCTGATATCCCAGCCCGATACAGGGGAACAGGCTCTTGAAATAGCTGATATGCTGGTCAGAAGCGGCGGGGTTGATATCATGGTCGTGGACTCTGTAGCCGCGCTTGTTCCCCGGTCTGAAATTGAAGGGGATATGGGAGATTCTCATATGGGACTGCAGGCAAGGCTGATGTCCCAGGCCTTGCGAAAGCTTACCGGGACCATCGGTAAAACCAATACTACCCTTATATTTATCAACCAGATCAGGATGAAAATCGGTGTGGTCTATGGCAATCCCGAAACCACAACCGGTGGGAACGCCTTGAAGTTTTATGCATCCATGCGCCTTGAAATCAGAAGGGCGGCTCCGATTAAAGACGGCCAGGAAATCATTGGGAACCGAACCAAAGTTAAAGTCGTGAAAAACAAACTGGCGCCTCCTTTTAAAGATATTGAGTTTGATCTCATGTATGGCGAGGGCATTTCAAGAACCGGGGACCTGCTGGATATGGGGGTTCAACTTGAAATTGTGGACAAGAGCGGATCATGGTATTCGTTTGAAGGCGAACGAATCGGCCAGGGAAGAGAGAATGTAAAACTTTTTTTGATCGATAACCCGGATATATTTGAAAAAATTGAGCAAAAGGTTCGTGAGAAGCTTGGGCTTTCAGAGCCTGCCGTAAAAGAAAACCAGGACAAAGAAGTCAAAGCGTAACATATCAGTGAATTAGGAGTTGTAACATGACAGGCAATGATGCCAGAAAGATTTTTATAGACTATTTTAAAAAACACAATCATCAATATGTAAGGTCTTCCTCCCTTGTACCACAGGATGATCCCACCCTTTTATTTGTGAATGCAGGAATGGTTCAGTTCAAACGAGTGTTCACAGGAGATGAAAAAAGGGAATATTCAACTGCGGTAACTGCCCAGAAATGTGTCAGGGCCGGTGGTAAGCATAATGATCTTGAAAACGTCGGTTATACGGCAAGGCATCATACCTTTTTTGAAATGCTGGGTAATTTTTCCTTTGGTGATTATTTCAAGGAAAAAGCCATTGATTTCGGCTGGGACCTGCTCACCAACGGGTATGGATTTGACAAAGAAAAATTATGGGTTTCCGTGTTTCATGAAGATGATGAGGCATATGGCATCTGGCGGGACCAGGTGGGCGTACCGGAAGAAAGAATCGTAAGGCTTGGGGAAGCGGATAATTTCTGGAGCATGGGAGATACCGGGCCTTGCGGGCCTTGCAGTGAAATTCATATTGACAGGGGAGAGGCATTCGGGTGTGGTGCTAAAGAGTGTGCCGTGGGGTGTGACTGTGACCGATGGCTTGAGTTGTGGAACCTTGTCTTCATGCAGTTTGAACGAGATGAACAGGGCAATATGACCCCATTGCCCAAACCAAGTATTGATACTGGCCTGGGACTGGAACGGGTAATTTCCGTTCTTCAGGGAGTTCCAACAAATTATGACACTGATTTGTTTGTTCCCATCATGGAAAAAGTCGGGGAACTTTCCAATAAAAAAAGGCATGAATCAGACCAGGTTGAAGTGGCCATGAAAGTTATTGCCGATCATTCCCGGGCCACCGCGTTTTTGATCAGTGACGGGGTGCTGCCCTCCAATGAAGGCCGGGGATATGTGCTGCGCCGAATCATGAGGCGGGCCATCCGGTACGGAAGGAGTATCGGGCTTGTCAAGCCTTTCATGCACGAGACCGTACAGACGGTTTTTAAAATTATGGACCAGGCCTATCCAGAACTGAAAGAGTCTTCTGCATTTATCTTGAACGTGGTGAAAAATGAAGAAGAAAAATTTCTTGAAACCCTTGATACCGGCATGAAATTGCTGGAAGCCACTCTGGAAGATATTAAATCGGGTGATATTAAATCAGGCGATATAAAATCAAACAATCATTCCACCATCTCCGGGGAAGTGATTTTTAAACTTTATGATACCTTTGGATTTCCCGTTGATATTATTGAAGATCATGTCAAGGATATGCAGATCAATCTTGATATGGATGGGTTTGACCGGGCAATGGCAGAACAAAAGGCAAGATCCAGGTCCACTAAAAAGTTCACAGGGGTTGGCGATGCCTATAAAGCTTTGACATCACAAGGAGTGAAAACCGATTTTCAAGGTTATGACAAGATTGTTGGAACATCCGAAGTTCTTATCCTTGTAAAAGACGATAAAGAGATTGAGGCGGCAACGCCGGGTGATTCCATAGAAATTGTAACCGCTTCCACTGTTTTTTATGCGGAATCAGGCGGACAGGCAGGTGATGCCGGAATATTTGAAAATGAAAATTGTGTCATCAGGATTACGGATACGGTCAAAGATCCCAGCGGGCTTTTTATCCACAAAGGGATGGTCAAAAAAGGTTCGGCAAAAAAAGGGGATCTATTCAGCCTTACCGTGGACGCCGTGAAAAGACAGAACACGGCTGCGAATCATACAGCAACCCATATCCTTCATTCCGCCTTGAGAAAGGTTCTGGGAGAACATGTCAAACAATCGGGTTCACTTGTAACAGATACCCGGTTAAGATTTGATTTTACCCATTTTTCATCTATTTCCACACAAGACCTTTTGGCCATTGAAAATGAGGTCAATCAAAGGATTCGTGAAAATTGTCCCGTTCAAACCAAAGAGATGAACATGGATGATGCGGTTAAAGAAGGTGCCACTGCATTGTTTGAAGAAAAATACGGAGATGTTGTACGGGTAGTGTCTCAGGGGGATTTTTCCCGGGAGCTTTGCGGGGGAACCCATACAAAACAATCCGGTGATATCGGGCTGTTTAAAATTTTGTCCGAAGGCGGAATCGCATCTGGTGTAAGAAGAATCGAGGCTGCAACAGGTCAGACAGCGCTGGATTATATTCATAAAGAGCAAGGCCTTATTGAATCTGCAGCCGGTCTGTTAAAAGGTGCTAAAGAGGATTTGGTTTCAAAGGTTGAGGCTCTGGTCAAGGATAAGAAAAACCTTGAAAAAGAACTGGAATCCTTGAAAGCAAAAATGGCATCAAAGTCTGTTGAAAATATGGATGATGCCATCCGGGAAATCAACGGGGTCAAAGTGATTTCAAAGCGGGTGGAGATTGAAAATCCTTCCCAGTTAAGGGACCTGGCAGATAAATTCAAGAACAAAATCGGCTCCGGGGTAATCCTTCTGGGTGCCCAATCCAATGGAAAAGCCTTGTTGATAAGTGTTGTCACAAACGATTTGACAAAAAAGTTCAAAGCCGGTGATATTGTAAAAACAGCTGCAAAAATAGTCGGTGGCGGAGGCGGGGGCAGGCCAGATATGGCCCAGGCCGGTGGCACAAAACCTGAAAACCTGGACAAGGCACTGGAATCGGTTTATCAAACAATGTCATGACCGCATATTTTATAAGGCGATTGTTGCTGGTGATACCGACTTTTATCGGTATCACCATCATGGTTTTTACCATCACCCGTTTTGTGCCCGGCGGTCCCATTGAACGGATCATTTCCGATGCAAGGGCCATGCAGACGGGCCAGGGCGGATCATCTACAACATCCGGCCCGGACAATGGACAGCCTCTTTCCGAAGAACAGATTCAAAAGTTAAAAGAGTATTACGGGTTTGATAAACCCGTTTTAACCAGTTATTTTATCTGGCTTGCAAAGGTGTTAAGAGCGGATCTTGGGCAATCCACACGATATTATGACCCGGTCTGGGACATGATCAAAGAACGCATTCCCATCTCCCTTTATTTTGGTATTTTAAGTTTGATCATGATTTACGGGGTCTGCATCCCACTTGGCATGGCAAAGGCCGTCCGCCATAAAACCGGTTTTGATAACATCACGTCCATCATTATTTTCATGGGGTATGCAATTCCCGGCTGGGTGGCAGGCGTACTTATGCTGGTTCTGTTTGCATCCAATTATGATGTCTTCCCTTTGGGCGGGCTTGTGTCCGAACTGTTTGAGGAGATGAGTCCAATTGAAAAAATGATGGATATTGCCTGGCATACCATTCTTCCGCTTTTTTCCTATGTTATCGGTTCTTTTACCGTGATGACGCTGTTGATGAAAAACACCCTGATGGACTCTTTGTCTTCCGATTATGTCAGGACCGCCATAGCCAAGGGACTTTCTTTTAAAAAAGCCGTACTCAACCATGCCCTGCAAAACAGCCTGATCCCCATAGCCACAAGCTTTGGAAACAATATCTCCATTATTTTAATGGGATCATTTTTAATTGAAAAAGTTTTTAATATCAATGGGATGGGGCTTTTAGGATATGAATCCATTCTTGACCGGGATTATCCTGTGGTCATGGGAATTCTTGTGATCTCTTCTGTCTTGTTCATGATCGGCAATATTTTATCCGATATTTGTGTTGCCTTTGTTGATCCCAGGGTGAGGTTTAAATGATATCCTTGAATCCTGTTACCATCAAAAAGATCAAGCGGTTTCGATCCATTAAAAGGGGATTCTGGTCATTTGTTATTCTTCTGGTCATGATGTTCATCTCTTTTTTTGCCGAGGTGTTTATCAACTCAAAGGCGTTGCTGGTATATTATGACGGCAGATTTTATTTTCCAACCTATACACAAATGATCCCTGGGTCTGAATTTGATTTGGGATATGAGTATGAAACCAATTACCGGGATCTTAAAAAAAAGTGTCAAGCTCAGGCATCATCTGATTTTGTGATCCTGCCCCCGGTTCCCTATAACCCGTATGAGAATGATCTTAAGCAAAACTCTTATCCGCCGTTTGCCCCCTCATTTAAGGAACGGCATTTTTTTGGGACCGACAATGTGGGCAGGGATATCCTGGCACGGCTGGTATACGGATTTCGGACGGCCATTGTTTTTTCTGTTGTTCTTTTGATCATGAACTATACAATCGGCATTACCATTGGCTGTTCCATGGGGTATTTCGGTGGTAAATTTGATTTGATTTTTCAGCGGATAATTGAAATCTGGAATAATATTCCGTTTTTATATGTGATCATCATCATTGCTTCGGTTGTGATCCCCAGTTTTATGATATTGGTTTTGATCATGGCCTTTTTCGGGTGGATCGGCATTACCTGGGTCATGAGAACCATTACATATAAAGAAAAAGAAAAAGAATATATCCTGGCTGTCCGTTCCCTTGGAGCATCCCACGCCAGAATCATATTCAAGCATATCATCCCCAATACCATATCCGTTATAGTGACCTATGCGCCTTTTGCCATTTCAGGGGGGATCGTCTCTTTAACATCCCTGGATTACCTGGGATTCGGCCTGCCGGCTCCTACACCTTCCTGGGGGGAATTGCTTTCACAGGGCTGGCAGAACATGGATGCCTGGTGGATTGTCTCTTCTGTGGTGGCTGCCCTTGTGGTCACCCTGATGACCGTCACCTTTATCGGTGAAGGCATAAGAGAGGCCTTTGACCCGAAACTGCACACCTTTTATGAATAGTTGTTTTTGATCCGGGCCAATACTAAATATTCGAATATAAAAATTCTTTTAATCTGACTTTATTTTTTTCAGAACGTTCATGGCAAGATTGTATCCTGGAAAGTTATTTGAACGTTCAATTGAAGCTTGTAAATATTTTTCAGCGGCCTTTAAATTTTTTGACTGATAATATGCAATCCCAAGATGATAAAGGATTATTGGATCATTAGGCAATAACTTGTGGGCTTTTTGAATCAGTTCAAATCCTTTTTTTGTTTTTTTAAGATTCAGGCTGATCCAACCGATTGCATCTATTGAATACGGATCTTTTGGAGAAAATGTTTTAAGTTTTTCAGAATATCGTGCTGCTTGAGATATAGTTTCTTTTTTTTCTGACAAGAGGATGATTAGCTTTGGATAGACACTCAAGATTTGTGGATTTATTTCTATGGCTTTTTGATAATTTTCTATGGCTTTTTCATTGTTGTCATCCATTTGGAAAGTATCTCCCAGAGCAGCATAAGCAGGGCCATAGGATGGATTGATATCAATAACTTTTTTAAAGGCATTCTCAGCATTTTTCAGGTCAAATGTTTTTAAATAAAGTTGCCCAAGCCCCATATGCGCTGAATATAGGTTTTTTTCCAATTTAAGCAATGCATTAAATGAACTGATACCATCCATGTTTGTATTTTGTGCAGTTTCGCATAAGGCCTTGTAATAAAGGGCAAATCGATCCTGTGGATTTTTTTCAAGCAGGGCCTGACTTGTTTTTAATGTTTTACCATACCAGCCGTTATAGAAAAAAAGTACCATCAAGTTTCGATTTTCTGCAAAAAAATCTCTATTTTTATTATTCGGCAGTGATAGAGTGTTGCTCTGTCTCAGCCCTGGGATCAGTTTGACCCCGGTTTCCATTTTCTGGAAAAAGGCTGGATCGTTTTTTCGCTGTAAAAAAATATGGGCAGAAAGAAAATCAATAAGATTAGCGGGTTCTCCGCCTTTTTCTGCCAGGCTTAATCCTTCTAAAGCCCTTATGAAATTGCCGTTAAGCTGCTCAATAATTATCATGGGCACAAAGCTTTTTCCCATATTAGGATTTATAGATATCGCTTTTATAAATTGGTCTTCGGCTTTTTTGTACTGTTTGAGTACCATGTAACACATGCCTGCATAATGGTGTGTCATGGCTGAGTTTTGTTGGGCGTCAAGGAAGTTGTTAATGTTGTTAACCGCTTTCTCGGTTTGGTTCAAGTTGCTGTGAGCAGCAGCCTTTATGTAAAAGGCAAGCGGGACATCTTTGTAAATATTTAAAATTTTATCCATAAGGGTTGCAGTCTCTTCATAAGCACCCATAACCAAAAGCTGTCTGCCTTTTTTAAGATATCCCTGCTTGACACCGGGCGTGTAATAGAGCATCTCCCTGATCTGTTTGTTGGCAAGCTCTTTTTTGTCGGTTTTCTGATAAATGGTTAGAAGCTGCCTTCGATAGAGCAAATTTTCAGGCTCAAGCGTAACAGCTTTTTCATAATATACTATTGCCTGTTCAACGTCTTTTAGCATCAGAAAAGCCCTGCCAAGTCCTTCCAGGGCAGGAACAAATTCAGGCTGAAATCGGATAACCTTTTCAAATATTGTGATAGCGGATTTATACTGTTTTTTTGTAAGAAACAGGCTGCCCTTGTAATATAAGGCAACCGGATGCTCAGGCTGCTTTTTCAAACTGGCTGCCAGGTGTTTTTCTGCTTTTTTAAGATTCCCTTCCTGGGCATTTATAATGGCGTTGATCAATTCAGGAAAAAAGATTTCCTGCTTATGATTTTTAAAAAACTTTAATTTTTTTCGGGCCTGTTCCTTCTGCCCTTTAAGTGCAAGAACAACCCCGGCAATTCCATGACCGGAAATGTTTTCAGGGTTTTGGGAAAGGGTGGCTTGGGCATACTCAAATGCTTGTTTAAGCCGTCCCTGCCTAAGCCGTTCAACGGCAATCGTAATGGCAAGGGTGTTGGAATCAATATGTGGTTCCAGGGTTGAAAAATCATCTGTTGAGAATGAATCAGGTTGAACAATGCTGTCATTAACTATTTGGACACCCGAACATGGAACTGAATAAAAGATTAATACAATTAAGATGAAAAAAGTTTTTTTTCTTATCAGAAACATTTTAATTCCTTTCAAAGATGGTGAGTTATAGCAGCTATTTAGAACCTATGTTATCTGGAGTTGAGCTTTTTATAATATTAATAAAAATCGATACAACAGGAACTACAGGGAAAGCAGGCAGAAAATCGCCTGCTTTCCCTGTGTGAATAATCGGATAAAGTTAGTTCTTTTTTCTTCTTGAAATTCCGGCTATTCCCAGCAGTCCAAGTCCAAAAAGGAGCATGGTTGCAGGTTCTGGGATTATATTTTCCCCATTGCCATCTGGAATTGTAGTGCCTGCAAGGATATTGATGAACCAAGGGGTCGCCAGACCCGTCCCCCAAGAGGAATAGCCTGCCCAACTACCATTAGCGGCTTGGCTGCTAACAAGGCTTTCGCAATAATCTTCCCACCAGTTCCACCCGTGGGACGGGTTGTCCACATCGCCTGGATCGCCATGGAGATTGGTGATGGTGGTCATGTCATCACGGCCGATGGTCAAATCAAGGCCTTTGTAAATGGCCCACATGGCATATGGATGTCCAAAATTCCCGTCATAGCTGCCGCCTGAGCCTAATGACCATAGCCAACCACTGTTGATGTAAGCTAACGCTGCATCAACATTTGCATTGCCAACACCCAAACCCCGGAAAGCCTGTTCGATGAGCAGTGCGCCGGTCTCGTTCATCTCGCCATAGCGGGTGCCGTAATCGGTAGGATAATATCCAGCTCCTCCATCAGGATACTGGATATTGTTGATCCATTTGTCCAGTTCGGTTCCCACGAAGCCGGGGGTGGAGACGCCCATCTTGGAGGCGTATAGAGATGATATAACCGGCCACTGGGTGGTGGATTGATCGGAGTTGCCATAATTGGCATAGTATCTCCATCCTCCATCCATAGTGCCGGCGTTTTCAGTTTGACCAAAGGAAAAGTAGTCAATGGTGTTCTGTACCACGTCTTTATATGTCCATGCACCGCCTGCACCGGTTCCGTCGGTCCTGCCGGCCAATGGTCCTGTTGTTACCAGTGCATCCGGCGTCCCGGAAGAGGCGATGGCCGGAAGCACGAGCCCTGTGACATAGGTGTCACGACTATTAATTACACCCGGATAAAACTTTACACCCACTCCGTTGCCGTCACCGTCCGGATTACCGTGCGTTTGTGGAGTGATACCAACCACATTGGCATTTTCCAGAAGATAGCTCAGGCCTTTGTCCACTACCGTCTGATATGCGGCTGCATTTGTGCCCCAGTTGTCTTTTTCCTCCAAAAAGGCAAGAAGAGCTGATCCGGTCTGGGATATCAAATAGTCTAATCCTCCACCGTCGAATGAACCATTGGCGTTTTGGGTTGTAGCGAGATAGGCTAAACCATTGTCGATAGCTGTCCTTTTTTCAGCTTCTGTTGCTGCCATTAAAATGGATGGCAGCAGCAAAGTAACTAAAAGTATTAATAAAAATTTTTTCATATTTCTTCCTTTTTTCAGTATATAAATATAATTTAAGTTTGTGAGATGGATATTATGAAATCAATATCCTTGTAACATTGCCTCATAAAGTTTTATTCACCTCCTTTCGTCATGAAAAATAATTCATAAAAAATTTTTATTAAAAAAAGTACAGAACTATTTAATTGCAACAGATAAAAATTTGATTTCGAATATGAGGGGGATATGGTGGAAACATAATAGAGGGATACAGGCAGAAAAGTAGCTGTTTATATAATATTTAAGCAATTTACGTGCCAATTAATCGTATTGCTATAAAAACTTGATATCATTGGCTGTCTTCGATTTTATGGGTGTGGTGTGATGGGCAACCTGGTTTAATGTGAAAAAAAATACATAAAAATAGTAAAATTTTTACATAGACGTATTAAATAAAGCGAACAGGGTTTAGCGTAATAATAGTCTGAATAAGTACCAGGCCAAAATTAATCCGATATTTTTTTAGATGATTTGGTGTCTTTCATATTTTTTGGAATTATTTATGCTCTGGTACTTATAGGCAATTGCGTCCGTAAACGTTAAATTCGAAGAGTCTTATCACAATTAATACCTGGTAGATGGCTCACAAATTGTAATAAGCTTTGTTTTATTCCTTATTAATAAACCTTACGTTTGGAAAATCCTTTTCCAAGAACATTAAAGGTGTTTTCCGTAATCAAGAACGCATCCGGATCAATTGCAAAGGCAATTTCTTCAATTCGTTTGATCTGAAACGTATTGACAACCGTCAGGATGATATCTTTTTCCAGTCCTGAGTGGGCTCCTTCTCCTTTTATAAAAGTTACTCCCCGTTTGAGTTTGTTCATTATTTCATGTGAGATTTGTCTGGGATTGTTTGAAACAATAAAAATCATTTTTCTCTGGTTAAACAGGGTCATGAAATATTCAATCACCTGGGAGGAGATATAACTCATGGCCATGGAGTATAAAATCAGATTTGTATCCATTTTACCAAAGGAAAAAAGGAATAAAACAAAATTAAAAACAAAATTGTATGTCCCGATACGGACGGCATATTTCTGGTTTAAAATAACGGAGATAATATCGTTGCCGCCGGCAGATCCAAGGGAGCGAAAGATAATGCCGGAACCTGCGCCGGTTAGCGTTCCGCCCGCTAATACGGCAAGCACAAGATCCTTGATGGGAAACTCAATCTGGATTAAATCAATGACAAGGGTCAGTACAATTGTTCCGTAGAGACTGTACAATAAAAATCGCCTGCTGATAAACAGCCATCCGAGAATAAATACAGGGATATTTAAAATCAAATACCAGGTGCCGGGTGTTAAAAAATTGGTGTAATAAAAAAGTAAAATTCCTGCACCTGAAAATCCGCCGGTAATCATTTGATTTGGAATCACAACGGCTTTGAGTCCGATACCAAAGATAATACTTCCCAGTGTGATTAAAAAAAGATTCCAGGGGATCAAATAGGTTAAGTTTTGTAATTTCATGTGATTGTCCTAATTTTTTGAAAATGCTTCTATTATTATTAAATGGATGAAAAAGCAATGTTTTTTTTGGGGTCAGACAACCTGGTTTTATTCTTTTTAAAAAAACACTTGCATAAATTTTCAAATTCGCTTATTTACTTTCGCCTGTTCAAAAAAAACAGAGCTTGCATCCGGTAAACCGTAAAATATTTCTTTGAGACAAAAGCTTGTATTTAAGATGAGGTTCAATTGTTGCCGTGTTACAACACGGGAAGACAAAATATTTTTTTATATGAAAGTCTTCAAAAATCCAAACAGTGACTTTCCTGTTTTGTTGTGGGTAAATTTGAGCGAAAGACCAGGTCTGCCCGTAGCAGTTTGTAAGGAAAATCTAAATTTATGTTAACAGAACGTTAAAATGAGGAGAAATCATAAAATGAACAATAACGAATGCAGTATCTACAGTGGCGGACTGAAAGGTGCAGAAGAAACTTTTGGTAAATGCGCGGAAAAATATGGCATCAATGAAATTAATTTTTCATTTGAAGGTCACAGACCCTCGCGGGATAAAAACATTACACTGCTGAGCGAAGAGGAACTGAAAAAAGGCAATATCAGCATGGAAATCGTTTCTGCGCGAATGGGAAGGCGATATTCACGGGCGGATAAGATCAGAAAAGTTTTTCAGGTTATCTTTCATATGGTTAACAAAGGGTATCAGGTGGTTGCAGTCGGTTGGATTCAATCTGATAAAACAGTTAAAGGCGGAACCGGCTGGGGGGTTGAACTTGCCAAATTTTTTAACAGACCTGTCAGTGTTTTTGATCAGGGAAAAAATGGGTGGTACACATGGAAAGGGGATGAATGGGTAGCGGATGAACCTGTGATTTCACATAAAACTTTTTGTGGTACAGGAACCAGAAATCTTTCCAAAGAAGGTGAAAAAGCGATTGAAGATCTTTTCAGCCGTTCCTTTACAGCATAAATCAACGTGTTTGGATCGGTAAAATTTTTTTGACAGACTTTGTAGAAAACGGTAC
Source organism: Desulfobacula toluolica Tol2 (assembly GCF_000307105.1). Classification (NCBI taxonomy): domain Bacteria; kingdom Pseudomonadati; phylum Thermodesulfobacteriota; class Desulfobacteria; order Desulfobacterales; family Desulfobacteraceae; genus Desulfobacula; species Desulfobacula toluolica. The sequence goes on along the minus strand of NC_018645.1, from coordinate 3,499,940 downwards.
ACTCTTTTTCGTTTCTCCATTAAATTGAACGTGTATCGTTTTTTTTTTGCGATTGCCTGTCAGTCATTAATTTTGATACCCAATTTTTATGGTGAAAGATCAATTTTTTAATGTTGCTTAATTATGATAAAGCCATGCTGTTCTAATCCCAATTTTTAGTTATTATGAATTAGGGGGTAAATATTGAAAAAAAAAGATCTTTATTCCAAAGAAGAAAAACTCTTTCAGGATAAAAATAAGATTTATTCCGCCCAGTCTGTAAAACAGATTGTTTACTCAACCGATGTCAGGGATTTTGGTCAGGTCGCCAAGAGCATTCCCTGTCAGGATGCCTGTCCTGCCCAAACAAATATTCCGGGCTATATCCGGTGCATTTATGAAAAACGATATGGCCGGGCCTATGAAATAAACCGCAGTGCCAATATCCTGCCTGGTGTTTTGGGAAGGATCTGCTCAAGGCCTTGTGAATCAGCCTGTCGCCATGGCGAACCGGATAATGGTCAAAGTGTGGGGATTTGTCATTTAAAACGATCCTGTGCCGACTTAAAACCTGCCTCGCATAGGATTATTGAGGCGCTTTATGCACCCACAGATAAAAAAGTTGTCATTATCGGCTCTGGTCCGGCAGGACTGGCAGCCGCTCATGATCTTGCCGGTCTGGGGCATAAGGTGGTGATCTTTGAAAGCATGGAAAAACCAGGTGGTATGCTGATGTACGGGATTCCAGAATTCAGGCTGCCACGGGATCTGCTCATGCTTGAAATCAAAAATATCCTCAGGCTGGGAGTTGAATTAAAAACAAATACGGCTGTCGGCACTGATATCTCCTTGGATCAGTTGAAAAAAGATTTTGATGCCGTTGTGGTGACAACAGGATGTGTAAGTCCGAGAAAACTTGATATTCCGGGTGAAGAACTTGAAAATGTTCACAACGGGCTTGAGTTTATGAAAGCGGTCAATGAAGGGCAAACACCCTTTGTGGGAGACAAGGTGGTGGTTATCGGAGCCGGGTTTACCGCTGTTGATTGTGCAAGATCCGCCCTTCGGCTTGGCAGCACCGATGTCAGCATTAATATCCGTAAAACCATTGAATATATGCGGATTGATGAGACTGAAAAACATGAAGCACAGTTTGAAGGCATTAAGACCTACAGTCTTGTTCAGCCCTCAAAAATTATAGGGATCGATAATAAGGTCACTGCCGTTGAATTTGTACGAACCCGCATGGAAACAAGCGATACCCCGCCTTATCGAGTTTCTGTTCCCATAGAAAATTCCCGGTTTTTAATTCCTGCAGATTGTGTTATTGCAGCATTGGGTCAGACCCCGGATGGGAATATGGTTTCCCGCGATTTGGGCGGGCTGGATAAAAAGGGGCATAACACATCAATTGATGGAGTCTTTGCAGCAGGCGATTTTGTGACCGGCTCTTCTGATGTCATTTCAGCCATTGCAGGCGGCAGGAAATGTGCAAGAGCTGTTGATCAATATTTGATTGGTGAACAAAGAAAGCAGACCGTTGTCAGGCTTGAGAACCATGAAACAACAGACAGGCCGAGATCATATGATTTTATCGGCAAGGTCGGGATGAATACCCTTGATATGCAAGAAAGATTTTCTCAATCCACCAATGAGGTGGAAACAGGTTACAAGGATGATCAGGCCCGTGAAGAAGCCAAAAGATGCTATCTTTGCAATTTGAAATATGAGATTGATCCGCTGGTCTGTATCTATTGTTCGTTATGCATTGATGTGGCACCCAAAGACTGTATTAAAATGATCAAAGATGTACCGATCAATGCAGATGGCACTTATGGCACATACCTGGAAACAAAGGATTGGAACAAGGTTGTCTCCATAGCCATTGACAATGATAAATGTATCCGGTGCGGCAATTGCGTGGCTGTCTGCCCCATGGATTGCATCAGTGTGACAAAGACTGAACTCATTGAAATTGATACATAAAAATTGATACCTAAGTTTGGGGGAAAATCATGCCTTTCAAAGACCATTATGTGATCATTGGAAACGGACCTGCAGGAAATCATGCTGCCGCAATTTTGCGTGAAAATAATAAAGATGCCAGAATCACAATTATTTCCGATGAGTGTATTGCTTTTTATTATAAACCAAAGCTGACCCGGTTTATTGCCGGTGAGATCAACAAAGAAGAACTCATGGTAACATCCCTGGAATCCTATCGGAAAAAAAATATCAGGCTTCGGTGTGGACAGGCAGTGGAACGAATTGATCCGGATTCAAAAACTCTTTTTTTGCAGCACATGGAAAAAATCAGCTATTCCAGGCTCATCATTGCATCGGGAAGCCGGGCAAGGGTTCTGCCGTCCATGTCCCGTTATTCAGATCATTTGAAATTTGTCACCTCATATGCGGACGTGATTGAGTACAAAGAAAAAATTCAAAAAGCAAAGGATTTTTTTGTTTTCGGCGGTGATCTTGTGGGGTTTAAATTTTTAAGAATGTTGACTGACATGGGAAAAACCGTAACCGTCCTGATCTATCCCAATGCATTCTGGCCTTATAATTTAACCGATGCCATGCTGAAGCAGATCGTTGGAAGCCTTTCAAAATATACCTCAGATATTATTGTGAAAGATGATATATCAACAATTGATGCTCAAAACGGATCATACCGGGTAAAGACGCAAAAGGGGATTGAAAAAAATGTTGATATGGTGTTCTCGTTTAACGGTTTGAGCCCCAATATCGATTTCGCAAAAGGATCTGGGATTGATACGGATCACGGTATTCTTGTGGATGAATATTTAAGGACAAATATTGACGGTATTTATGCATGCGGATCATGTGCCCAGATTTACAACCGGGACATTCAAAGCTATACCGTCTCCATTGGATGGCCCAATGCCGTGGCCCAGGGAGAGACCGTAGCCTTGAACCTTCTGGGTGATCATAAGGTTGTCGAATCTACAGGCAGAAAATATTTTGATTTGGAAGGCGTAAAAATCAAGACCACCTGGTGGGAAGATATTGATGATGAGCTATAACGATAATGCGCAAACAAGGATCATAAATTCATGAAAGATATTAATATAGTTATTGAGATCTGCGGCAGTGCAGGAGAAGGAACCATTTCCGCCGGGGAAATATTGAGCAGGTTTATGAGCGGTCAGGGATTTGAGATCATGTCTTTTGATTCGTATCCTGCTGAAATAAGAGGGTTTGGAAAATGTGTGGCCCATACACGGATCAGTTCCGACCCTATTTATTCTCCGGGAAAGTTTGCCGATGTTTTGATTTCCTTAAATGACAAACATTCCATATCCCAGCTGCCTTCGTTAAAGCAAACCGGTGTTTTGATATTTGACAGCCAGCCGCCCAGACCCCATGAGGAAGATACGAGTGTGGTGGGGTGGGCAAAACCCGGCATTGTTTCCTATGGTATTCCCTTGAATATGCTGGCCAATAAAGCAGCCGGAAATGCCAGGGGAATGAATATGGTTGCTCTTGGGGCGCTTGCCGCCCTTTTTTGTGTGGATAAAGACCGGTTTACCGATTCCATTAAAACGCGTTATGGAAAAAAGAAACAGGTTGTGATTGATTCCAATGTGAATTCTTTTCTGGAAGGATATGACTGGACAAAAGAGAATATTAAAAAAATTGATTCCTATTCTTTTGAAGATGTAAGATTGCCAGAGCAACAAGAAAAGCTCATTATCAACGGCAATCAACTGGTGGCACAGGCTGCGCTGGATGCCAACCTCTGTTTTTATGCGGGATATCCTATCACTCCTGCCACAAAAATTATGGAAATCTTGAGCAAAGAATTGCCAAAACATGGGGGTGTCCTGCTGCAGACGGAAGATGAGATTTGTGCCATTGGTGCTGTCATTGGTGCCGGGTTTGGCGGTAAACGCGCCATGACAGGCACATCCGGGCCGGGGTTTGCTCTGATGACGGAGTTTACAGGATTGTCGGTTATGGCGGAAGTGCCGGCTGTTATTATTGACTCTCAGAGGGCGGGCCCGTCTACAGGAATGCCGACCAAGACCGAGCAGAGTGATTTTAATATTGCCGTATCAGGCGGGACAGGGGATTGCCCGAGGATTGTCCTTGCACCCACGGATACAAAGTCCTGTTATGATGCCACTGTCCTGGCGCTGTATTTTGCTGAAAAATATCAGACCCTTGTGGTGGTGCTGCTTGATTTTTTTCTGTCCAACAGTATCAAGAATATTGACAGGCCCCAAAAACCGCCTCAAAAATACCTGGATGCAAATATTGCCCCGGATAAAGAGGCGCTTAAAGACTATAAAAGGTACAAAATCACTGAAAACGGGATTTCACCTCGTGCAATTCCTGGTACGCCAGGAGGGATATTTTTTTCAACCGGGCTTGAACACAATGAATATGGCAGGCCTGATTACAGCCAGGCAGGTCACCTGAAGATGACCCAAAAACGGTTTGAAAAATTCAATGCAGTATTGTCGGAAGCGCCTGAACCCCAGATGTCGCTAAACGGTAAGGATGAGTTTGATATTGGAGTGATCTCCTGGGGGTCGTCAGCCGGGGCTGCCCACGAGGCGGTCATGTCTGCTCAAAAGGAAGGGATCAATGCCGCAGCTTTCAGTTCCATGATGCTGTCGCCGTTTCCGGAAAAACTATTGCTGGAATTTTCAGGTAAATGTAAAAAAATTCTCATACCTGAATTGAATTTTTCAGGGCAGTTTGCCGGGTTTGCAACTCAAATTATTAAAAGACCTGTTGAAAGACTCAATTTTATTACCGGCCGTCCAATGGCTTCAGAGGATATTCTTCAAAAGATGAGGGAAATGTAATGGAACAGATCAGATCAGCATATTTGGATGAAAAATTAGACATGGTCAGAAAGGTTGATTTTTTACAATACAGGTCACCGGATCTGCCGACCTGGTGTCCGGGGTGCGGGTATTTTGGAATTGTTGATGCCTTGTACAGGGCCTGCCGGGAACTTGCACTGAAACAAGAAGATATTGTAACTGTCAGTGGTATAGGATGTTCCGGGAGAACCCCGATTTTTATTAACTCCTACGGGTTTCATACCCTTCATGGCAGATCCATACCCGTGGCAACGGGATTGAAGCTTGCCAGGGAAGATCTGACCGTATTTGCTGTTGCAGGAGATGGAGATGCATTGGGAATCGGTGGCGGTCACCTGCCACATGTGGCACGGAAAAATATTAACATCACCTTTTTGTTGTTTGACAATTCCATTTACGGGCTGACCAAAGGCCAGTCGTCTTCAACAACCCCCTATGAAATGAGGACCAGTTCCCATCCTGTTGGAAATCCGGATACGCCGCTTAATCCCATCAAGCTTGCTCTGGCCTATGGCGCATCTTTTGTGGCAAGAGGATATGCTGGCAATCCCCAGGGGCTCAAGGAAATCATAAAAGAGGGTATCCTGCACCAGGGATTCAGTTTTATCCAGATTTTGACCCCCTGCGTGACATTTGACAAGGAAAACAGGACCTGGAAGAATCTGAAAGAAAATGTTTGTGATTTAAATATCCGCATAGAGGAAAAGAACATGGAGACAGCCATGCGGGCTGCTGAAAATGAACCTTATGGATGCGGGATCTTTTTCCAGGACAAGCAAAGACCCCATTACCAGGAGATTCTGCGGCACTTGAACCGTGATGATTAAGTGATGATTAACCCGAAATTTTCGGGCTATTGAACGCGGATCAGTCTTACTGCATCCATCCTGAGCCGGGATGTGTCCAGATATTTTAAAAGAGATTCCATACGGTTCCGGGCAAGTTTGATTTCCGCTGTTCTTATATCGGGATTTATTTTTTGTAATTGCATAAGCCGGGTAATCTCTTTGCCAAGGATATCTTTTATCCGGTTTTGTCCTTTTTTTATCATCTTTTCACAATGATTTTCGGCAATTGAAACACTTTTTTCAATCATGGAAGGGATCAGTACCTGCTTTACCGGTTCCATGTCCATGAACCAGGTGCTTTGATCCTTTTTCAGTTTGCTTGAAAGACTTGTAAATTTATTGTCCAAACTGGTGTCACGGCCTTCATGATCCACAATAATGCGAATGGGATGGGGCATTAAATATCTTTCCATGTTCAAATTTCCGGGAGCAATACATTCCAGTATGAAAATTGTTTCCAGTAAAATCCCCGGACCTTGCTGCCTGTTTAAAAGAGCTGTTGCACAAGAACCTGTATCATTGGTGATAAAATATTCAAAGGTCTGTTGGACAAAAGGGTGATCCCAGGAGAAAAAATCAATATCATCCCTGGCAATGGCTGTTTTTCTGTTAAATGTCATTGCATTGGAAAGGCTTGTCAGTGCCGGGAATTTTTCGTCCGTCATGGTGGTTGAATTCAGTTTGAAGATGGTTTTGTCAATAAAATCAATTTCAATGCCATAATGATCCAGAACCATGGTCAAAAGATCGTCAAAAGCATTGTTTTTTTCTGTCCGGGTGATATGGTCAATGATTTTTTTAGCAGATTCCGGTTTAAATGAATTCATTTCAAGCAGGATGTTTTTACCATGGGCAAGTTTTTTGTCCACTTTGATGCAATAGGCCTTTGTTTCTTCAATCAATTTTTCCAATACAAATGCTTTAACAGCAGCTGATTCTGCCGAGCGGCTGAAAAGGTCGAAAAGATTTGGTTTGAATTTTTCATAGATCAAATGACTTCCGTTGATGTTTCCGGCAAACAGGTTCAAGCCGTCCATATACCATCGTGCCAGGATTTCATAAACACTTCCAAGGATATAGGGTACATGAATTTGGATATCGCTTTTCTGGCCGATCCTGTCAACCCTTCCTATTCGCTGCTCTAAAAGTTCCGGGTTGTGGGGCAGGTCAAATAAGAACAGGTGATGCACAAACTGGAAATTTCTTCCCTCACTGCCGATTTCAGAACAGATAAGAATTCTTGCGCCGTCTTTTCTGGAAAACCAGGCAGCATTTCTGTCCCGCTGTAAAAGACTCATGGTTTCATCAAATTTGGCCACATCAACAAAAATATGGTTTGCAACAGCTTTTGCAATGGCGTTTACCTTCTCTTTAGAACTGCAAATCACCAGGAGCTTCTTTTTTTGTTTTATCAATTCAACCAGGCAGGATATTCTTGGGTCATCCGAGAATACATGAGCCTTGGTCTCGTTGGTATCAAAAAATTCCCGGTTTGCAGCCTTTATTTGAGAGATTGTTGCCGCAAGGGGTTTTAAATGGGCCACTCGTTTGGGAAAATCTTTGATCACATCTCTTTTGTTTCGAAAAATTACCCTGCCGGGACCATAGGAATCAAGAATGTGATCCGTATTTTTCTCTTTTTTTATCAATTGTGTGACCGTATGGATGGTTTTTTTATACTGGCTGGTTTCATCAAGGTAGGTGTTAAAATCAAAATACCGTTCCGGATCAAGCAGTTGAAGATGAAGAAAATGATTTTTAATTCCCATCTGTTCCGGTGTGGCTGTCAGCAGCATCAAACCGAATGTTGTTCTGGCAAGTGTTTGAATAAATTCATAGGTTTTTTTATCGTCCGTAATATGGTGGGCCTCGTCAATGACAACCATGTCCCAACCCGCCTTAATGATTTGTGTCTGGCGTTTTTTGTTTTTAAGAAAATTTATGCTGACAATACCCATTTGCCGGTTCAAAAAAGGATTTGTTCTTGAGCTTTCCTGTTCAAGGCTTTCGCACCAGTCTGCATCAAATATCATGAAAGACAGGTTGAATTTGCGGTACAATTCGATAAACCATTGGTGAACCAGGGATTCCGGGACAACAATCAATACCCTTTGCGCCCTGTGGGTTATGAGCAGTTTATGGAGAATAAGGCATGCTTCGATGGTTTTACCCAGGCCTGTTTCATCGGAGAGCAAAACCCTTGGAATATACCGTGTGGTTACCTTGTCTGCAATGAAAAACTGGTGGGGGATCAGTTCCACCTGGCCACCCAAAAACCCTTTTACCATGGATGCGTCATAGTCAGCTTTGGCCTTTAACAGCCTGTACCTCAAATCAAACAGTTTGCTGGAATCTGTGATCCCGGCAAAAAGCCGGTCCTGGGGCATGGAAAATGAAATCGTATCACACAGGTCTTTTTCACAAACAATGGTTTCTTTTCCTGAATAATAGATTAGCCCTTCTGATTCCGACAGAGTTTGGACGATCAGTTTTTTATTGTCTTTTAATTGAATCTCATCTCCGGGTTTGAAAACAACGCGCTTTAGGGGCGCGGATTGGAGTGAATATTGCCGGGTGCAGTCACTTGAATCAAACCTAATGGATATTGTTCTGTCATTAACCTTAATAAGGGTTCCTAAACCCAGCTCAGGTTCTGCCTGGCTGATCCATCTCTGGCCTGTAATGAATTGATGCATTGGATAATCTTCTGTAGCTGTTTTTAAAAAGGATCATGTTATGCATGATTCAGGGCGGATTGTCAATTTGTTTGACATATGATTTTGCGCAGGATGTACAAATTATGTCAGGACTGTAAAAACAGGCAAAGTGGTCAGTGGGGGGATCTTTTCCCCCGCACTTTGTCTGTTGTTTTATCTATTGTTTCATTTTTCGCGCAGGATTGAAGCAATTAGCTCGTGGGGAAAGGGTTGGGATAGTTTTTTTGCAGCACTTGAAAGAGTTTTTTCCTGGGGGCTGTGGCCTGATCCGCTGAAAGCTATAATATTTTGATCGCTGAATTCAATTTGATAGCTGGGTCTTATACCCTTGCCTGTGGTTCCGAAACAGACCTTGGCATCTGAATCATTTCCCATATTGGCGAATAATTTTTTTAAAAAAGCAGTTGACAGTTGACCCACACGTTCTTCATCCCAGATTATAGCGGTTTTTGTTCCTTTTTTTCCGGCTGCCCGTTTTTTTTCGGGTTTCAATTTGTCAATATAGGTTGCCAAAGCCCCAATTTTTACACTCAGATTTTTTACGGAACGCTTCTGGATTTCACCTTCAGCCTGGGGTTTCAGTGTATCCAGCTGGGTGGTTACCTCCTGGTAACCTTCCTTTGAGGCTTCAAGCGCATTTTGTTCAATTAATACATTAATATTTTCGCATAACCGATTGATTTCCTGTCTGGATTCTCTAAATTTATTGGGGTCCATCTTTTCTCCTTGTCTTGAAAATTGATACACTCTTAAATCACTTAGCAGATGAAAAATCCTTCCGGCTTCAGGCAAACAACAAACGAAATTGATATAACCCATTCAACACTAAAATGCAGTGATCAAAGATTCTAAATATATTAAAAAAGCCTGGCATTTTTTCAGGTAAGCTGCCTTTTATGCAAACATACCACCAAACCGAATCTTTAAATTGTACACTGACTGAGCATAGAATTCAAGGGTTTATCAAAATGAGCCCGGAGCAAACACATTTGAATTGTATTGACTTCAAGTACTTTCATGAGATAAATGTTACCCCAAACTGCTTGCAGGCATTTTATCTTTATGCTTTTTTTCTGTTTTAGGAGATTTCAAGCTATATGACGTTTTGATTGACACAGTTTCAATCCTTGTTCTTCTGGATATGCCGTTCAGACTGTGAATTGGACAACACCGGAACAGATTACAGCATGGTTTCAATCCTTGTTCTTCTGGATATGCCGTTCAGACTTGCTGAAAATTACAGTGCGGTTTTTTATCAACTCAGTTTCAATCCTTGTTCTTCTGGATATGCCGTTCAGACCTTATGGGTTTGGGCGCTATACAAGCCGCCCCAGGTTGTTTCAATCCTTGTTCTTCTGGATATGCCGTTCAGACCGAACTCAACAACCGCTGAGGGTGGCGGCCTTCCGGGTTTCAATCCTTGTTCTTCTGGATATGCCGTTCAGACCACACGAGTCTCGAAAATCAGGCCCTCACCGACATGTTTCAATCCTTGTTCTTCTGGATATGCCGTTCAGACCAGAGCCGACGATCACCGTTGATAAAGGCGACTTGGGTTTCAATCCTTGTTCTTCTGGATATGCCGTTCAGACAACATTTCGGCAATATTCATACCCAGATAGTTGGCTGGTTTCAATCCTTGTTCTTCTGGATATGCCGTTCAGACAACAACTATTTTAATGCCTCGCCCCTTAAGCTTGCTGGTTTCAATCCTTGTTCTTCTGGATATGCCGTTCAGACTTCATTTCTTAAAATTCCCTTTAATTTTAAATATGTTAAACAAATTTTCAAAGAACAATATAATATAAATTTTAACCAATATTATTGGATTCTTCATTATTTCCAAGTCACCAAAGAAATGATAGGTATTTGTATTTATAGCATTAATCAACTTTTTTTCAGCTTTCACAAATATTTTTATAGCAACAGTCAATACACCGTTTTTTATATTTTGTTGGTTTTGGATATTTTCCATTTTTAATAATTACATCGATTTCTTCAATTGTATCATTTAATTTTTCAAAATCTTTCTTTTTCAAATCGACACGAACCAATTTATTTTTACTACGCGTATAAACGATATACCCGTCATTAACGGGCACACCATAATTCTCTTTAATTAATTTCCCATAAAAAACCAACTGAAAATGGTATGTTTCAAATATCCGATCCTTGAATTCGGCATATTTGTAGTCCAATGGCACTGCACACCCATCCGCCATAAACAAAATTTCATCAACAATACCGCATATTCCTGAATCACTGTCCAAATAAACATCACTCTCTTTTTTAATCACACCAAGCTTGGTACGTAAATATTCAGGATTTGTTTTCCTGATTTTTTTATGTATTTCCCGTCCTTTTGCCACTTTAAATCTTGAACCTTGATTCTCTGGAATATCCAAAACATTTTCAAAATAAATAAATCTGGGGCAAAATAAATATTGTAGGATATGGGTTGCCGTTAAAATACAATTACCTCCATGACAAAAAAAAGAGATTTAAAACGTATAAACATCCTCAGTTTTTCTCATCCAACCAGTTTTCTTGTCATAACAAACCGGCAGCATCTCTTTATTAATATAAACAAAATTTGTATCGCCATACTCTTTTTCACTAACAAAATTTGCAGGAACAGATATTATATAATCATAAAATACTTTTTTAATCTTTAAAAATTTGAGTTTTCGCTCTATTTTATCCTGAATCTCCCTTATCTCAATATATCTTCTCCAAGCTTCTTCAGCTACCTCATTCAGTTCAATAAAAATATCTTTTCTTTCATAATTTTCTTCATCAATGAGCTTGAAATTTTTAAAAACACTTAAGAATTGCAAATTTTTCATGAAATTAATGATATCCACGGAATCATCATCTCTAAGCCTTGCTTGTATCTGTTCGTAATATTGATCCATATTATTCAAAAAATCTGTTTCACTGACAGTCTCTTTACCGGCAATGATTTCTCTTGTCTGATGAATTGAAAGGGGATTTTTACCATATATATATTTTTCAAACGGCGTATTGTTGTGGGCTTCATTGAGAACCTGAAAAATTCTCACTTTGCCCTTTTCTTGTTTAAAATTCCGGTTACACCTTCCGCAAACTTGATTGATTGATTCCAAAGGCCCCATATCACGCCATACATTGTCAATATCAATATCAACGCCTGCTTCAATCATTTGAGTTGAAATAATTATTTTCCTTTTTTTTGAATCTTGAATCTCCTGAATGGCTATAAGCCTGTCCGCCGGAACGATATTGGTAGCCAAAAAGAAAAATTCAGCATCGCAACCAGATGCCGACAGGCTCTCAAACAGTTCTAATGCAGAGTTCACCGTGTTCATGACAAACAGGAAGGATTCTTCGTTTGAATTTATTGCGGTTTTGCATAATAATTTATAATCTTCCAGCGTCACTGGCTGTTTCTCAAAAGTAATATCCACTCTGTCAAGCTTTGAAAAATACGTTGATTTGTTTGGGACGAGTTCAACGATTTCATTTTCATTAAATATTTTTGGCTGGGTTGCTGTTATTAAAATAAAATAAATGTTAAATGTCTTTGAAAGGCATGTCATTATTGCTTTTGCCAACTTCCAATATTTGTATGGCAATGACTGGATCTCATCACAAAGTACAATTGAATTTACAAATTTTTCAAATTTCACAAGCATCCGATTCCGGTTTGTAAGCACAGAATGAAATAATTGGAACATGGTTGTAACTACTATTTCAGATTCCCAGCTTTCAATGAGAAACTTGGATTCATTCGTGTCAAATTCATGATTTTCAGATTTAAAAAACACATCAGCCAAATGGTGATGTTTTATTAAAATATCTGAATCTGGCTTTGTAAATATTTTTTCAAAAACCTTGTAATTTTGATCAATGATACTTGTAAACGGCAACGAATATATAATTCTGGGGAATTGTTTTTTTTCATTTTCAAGCCTTGTCCGCAATTGCAAAGCGACAGAAAGAGATGTAAAAGTCTTGCCGGTTCCTGTAGGTACATTCAATGAGAAAATTTTATCAGAAGTTAGATCAATACACGACACAGTCTTGTCAGCATCGTTGAAAATGTTATCCCGTATGATGTTCATTTCGGTTTTAGGGGACTCAAAATTATCTTTAATATAGTTTTTTACAATATCTCCTTGGATATCTTTTCTTTTAAATTCAAACCGCCTGTTGAAGATGGCTTCTTCTTTGTCTGATTGAATAAGAAGGGAAAAAAGATATTGAAAAATAAAATAATACTCTATCTTTTTATCAACCGCTTTTATCCTTTTTTTTTCACCCCGTAATATATTTTGTTTAAAATACTTGGACAGACTTTCAGGAAAATCAGACCGGTTTAAATTAATTCCACTTTTCTTTTCCAACAAAGCCAGCAAGTGTTCAAACTCATCCGTATCAATATTGTCAAACTGTCTATCAATATACTCATATTTGATATCAAGCTCGTTTTCATCTTCTTTAGCATTGTTCATTCTGACTGCATTATTGACATTCCCATGGTGCCGCTTGATAGCCATAAAAATCAAAAACGGCATTATCTCCCACAAATCATTCCTGTTTTTAGATTTTTTTACGATGCTGCAAAGAATAAAATGGCTTAAGACGGCTGATATCAAGGCATGGTTGGTCTCTTTTTTTCCCCTCATTCCCGCCTTGATTTTTTCATCCTTTTCTGCCAAATATGCCTGAAAAAAACAGGTGGCCTTACCAAAGTCATGGCAAAATCCCATTATCCAAATGAGTTTTTGCCATGACTTTTTTTCAAAAAAGTCATCCAGTCCGGTTTGATGAGATAAAAATTTTTCTTCACACATATCTGCTACATTTTGAAGATGATCAATAAGCGAGATATCCGGGTGGGAATAAAGCTTAGAAGAAAACAATTTTTTCTCCCTCCTCTGTTTTAAAGACCTCTTTAACACGGCAGGTAACAGGCAAGCCCCTTCTTTCAAAAATAACATCCTCTCGACGGGTAACCACCCTGTTCGGAATCATTTCAACAGGATAACTGATTTTGAAAATTTCTTTTCCTTCTTCAAAATCAATGGACTGATCATCCTGTAAAGCAGAGCAAGGAACAACCGATTGAATACTTTGCCATTCATCTGTTGTTGATGGAGTGATTGTCTGTTCACCGCAGAATTCAAAATCGGCCAGCAACTCACTCAATCCAAGGGAAATCGTATAATATGATTTGTGGGCCATAAGATTCTCTTTCAGCTGATCATATATTTCAGGATTTTTGTGTGAGAAAAAAAATTTAAACCCCGGATCTTTTAGAAACTCGGTTCTAATTTGCGTTCTATTATGAATTTTCCAGAAATTTCTTTTTGTATCTATCAAGTTTTGAGTCCATCGGACTTTTTTAACCGGACGCTCCAAACCGATTGCCAGGTGACACCTTGTCGGGTCTATAAAATTTTCAAGATAAGAATCTTTGTCAAGGCCGATAATGGCAGAAACGATTCCTAAAACTGTAACAGGCGGGGGAAATTCAAAAGTCAACGGAGAGGTGGTTGTATAAAACTTCTTAAAGTGACCATAGTCCCCCCATAGCTTAAACACCAACACTTTTGTCATTACAGCACCTCAGTTGCTTCGTCCGTAAAATTGCCGAGGTCTGACAACTTTACTTTTTCTCCTTTTAAACTAAACTGCATTTTTTCATCTACTATAAAAGAAATGGAATGTATCTTATCCTTCACTTTTTCAATTTTACCGACCAACTCTGAAATATCGATAATATAATCTTCAGGTCTGCGTATCTTCGTGTCAAAGACCTCAGATTTCAAGTGAACAAGATTATCCAGTTCACCGATAAAAAAATCCGGTTCATTGTAACGGATGGAAAGAAGCAAACGGGGCATCTGTCCAAACTTTGATCTTGAGATCAATCCCTTGGTGCCATTCCACATTGCTTTTTTTAAAAGCATGATATCATCTTCAGTCAGATTGGTATGTTTTCCTGCATTTTCATTTGCAATACCATAAAATCCAATCAAGGAATATGGAAGCATATATTCTTCCCTGAATGTTTTTTTAGTTACATCCTTTTTTGATGCAAAAGCACCCGTGCCTTTGAAAAATTGCAGTTTTACTGAGTGCAAAGATTTGCCTACTCTGAATTGAACAGGACCGGTGTACGTCAGAGAGCCTGATACATTGTCTGTTTTTTTTCCTTTTTTCACCTTTAGATCCAAAGGAATTGTTGCGCCAAAAAGCCTTACATCAATGCAGTCCTTTAAAATATTGTTTGAAATTTCCTTTTTCTGCTGTTCCGCAGACATTTGGGACAATTCTTCCGGATCATCCGGAAGATAGTCCGCAGCTCTAAGCTTTGCATCCTGGATATGACCGTCGTCATCGTAAATTTTCTCCTGAACAAAAATATCATTACCCTTTTCAAACAGATAATCCCGTATGGTTCGCTTCAAACGGACATCTGTTACAATATTTTTTCCGGTTTCCTCATCAATCCTCGGCTTATTCTCATCGTTTGGATCACCATTTGGGTTGGCGTTTTCAATATCATACAGAAACAGTAATTCAGTTCTATTTTTAAATTCAGACATATTCTAATTCTCCTTTTGCTCTTTTATAATTTTGAAATATTTAGATAAGTTCATTCCAAGGACAAAAACATAATTCATTTCATCTATTGTAAGATTCCAGCTTTTATGGTCACCTGATGAAATAAAATATTTTGAAATCAATTTTTCCAATTTCATATAATAGTTTTTTTTATATTGCTCCAATTTTTCAACCAATTTCGGCAAAAGGCCCGTAATATCACTGCTATCCATTTTAAGACCTTTTAATTGGCTTCTGAAGGGTGTAGAACCTCTTTCTTTTTCTTGAATATTTAATAATAATTGGGTTAATACACCCAAAAGAAAAATCCCCCGTTTTTCATTGGTCTTAAAAAAATCATTAAACTGATCAAAAAATCCATCGACTTTTTCTTCATAATCATCTGTTTTCCTGATTTCAAAAGACTTATAAAAATCTGGTGTCATATTATCTGCTCCTTTAAAACAATTTAATAAGCCAAGTTTGTAAAAATAATTTAACATCATGAATCCGCTTAAGGCTTGAAACCAGTAATTATTGTTATTCACAAACCGGTTTCGGATCGCCCGCATAATATGGGTAACAAGAAAATCATACTGGACAGGTAAGCCTGAAAATATTTTACGAACAATTTGAAGGAAATCTTTATCATGATTCCCGCGAATTTTATCCCTTGGAAAAAAATCCCTTAATATTCCAAAACTGTACCTGAAAATCCTTTTGCCGTCTTTTTCAGGATTCTTGAATATAAACAGACCGTCCACATATTCTTTTGTCTCGTATAACAACCTGATTCTTGACGGAAGCACTTCTTCTATGTTTTCAAGAATTCTGAAGACACCTTTATTGGGTTTATCATAGAATAACAGGTTAAAGTGAACATGGTTTTGATAATCTTTTAAAAGGTCAAAAACTTCTTCATCAGGGTTTAGAACTGCTTCTTTTGATTTGCTGTTTATTTTCTGATCCGGATTGTAGTCAGTAATGGCATCTATAATCTCAAATTTTCCCTTGTCATTGATAATTGTAGGGATGAGGTAATATCTGAATCCATAGAACCTGAAATCAAAAAATTCTTCTTTAAATTTGATTCCATTTTCAATATCAAGGGCACAATCAAGGCATACCGGATAATTCTTCCAGCTTAGATCCTGACGGAATCCACCAGTGACCATACCGGGCTTATCCACCGTATAAAACCCCAAGGACGTGAAATAACCGAAAACCTCTTGTTTTAAATTATTGCAAACGGAACAAACTTTATCATTGGAAAATGAATGTTTTTTAAATGTTTTTGAAAATTTATAAGCAGCTTTGCTTTCCTGTACAATAAACCCTGAGAAGAAATCAAAATCACCGATATATTTTAAATCAGAATTCTCAACAAACTGTAATGATAGCACAACCCCTTTTGCATCAATTAATTCGTATTGCGCTTCAAGATCCTTAATGATCCGCTCTTCATCGGTGGAGAGCAACTCGAAAACTTGATTTAAAAACTCTTTTTCCGAATCTTTGAGAAATGATGCCTCTTTTTTTGATTCAAACCAGGCTTTTATTTTTTGACGAAAGGTGCTGGCAATACTTTTAGCAACTTTTGCCGTCGGGGTTTTATCAGTTCCCCTTGGAGATCCCCGCTTATAAATCAATTTATTTTTTAAGTGTTTACCGTTTTCGCTGATATCAATTTTTTTATATCTCCAATCTGACTGCTCATTATCCTTTTTCAACACAACAAAAAATACAATGTCATATTTACCGTTATCATAGGAATCCTCAAGCCAGATATCAAAAGCTGTCATTTCAGGGTTATTTTCTTTGGCATACCGGCCAAGTTCGGCAATGGCTTTTATCATATCAATCTCCTTATGGTTCCAAAACCACGGGACACGGATTTTCCAAGTCCGAGGTGATCCGGAATTCTGAAATTGGTTTTAAATAGTCCTTTGAAGCCCATCATTTGTTTTCCCTTGAGTATCACTTTTGCCGGTTTCAGTTGAAGATTGGTTTGTATCTGCTGTTCTTTTTCCAGATGCACCCCAAGATATTTTGACATGGATAAAATATTACCAATCAAAATCCTCTTCAAAAGTTCAGTTTTCTCTGTCTCGGTTTTAAGGGTGATAAATATTTTAAAATTTTTCTGATTTAAACTGGCCCAGGGTGAAACAAACTCATACATGAAGGTTTCACTGGAAAAACCAAATTCCACGCTTTCCACCTTCAAATCTTTTTCAAAAATGGGGATGACTTTTCCATCAATAACAATTTCATCCAAGGTCATAAATATTTCAGTAAAAACCTGAACCGCTTTTTCAGTCAAGGCAATGATGCACGGATCATGGTCTATTATTTTGAACTGAATCAAGGGATAACGGTAGATACTTTTCCCGGTTACAGAATCATGGTTATGAATCAAGTCATGTTCGGCAAACACATTACCCACATATCCCCGCAATTTGTGAATTTGGGAAGAATTGAGCTTGATATTGTTAAAATAGAGAATTGCTTTTTTCATTTAAATTTTACCCTGTTATCGATCAAAAAAATTTAGACAAAATCTCATCATTGACCAGCTTCTTATCAAAGCCCTGGCCAAGAACCTGGATGCGTCTGAAATCATCCTGGCAGAACGGGAAAAGATAAACACTGTCCGTTTCCTCATCTATCTCGTCCTGGCACATCTGTGCGAGTTCATCAAACCGGTTGATATCCAGTTTGCCCAGGAATATGCTTTTCTGAAACCGTGTCAGACCATATTTTTTACATTGTTTGGCTACCCTGCCCCTTGTTTTGTTGGAGGCAATATCATACATGATCCACGCAAGCATTGTTGACATGTTAAAACTCCTTTATATCCAGCCAGTCCGGATGTTCAAGCCCCTCGTCTTCAAGAAGAATATTTGCAAGTTTATGGGCTTCATGGCTGATGAGGTGTTTTCGTTTTACATTTCTTTTGCGATACCGGACTTTTTCTTCCAGATGCCGGTTCAAAGCATCAATCACCATGGGTTTTCCCTTGGTATTCAGGCTGCAGGAATGGGATTGCATGTCAAAATAGTCATCCTTGGCTTTTTTGCCGGTAAAAAAATAAACAGCCACCTGGTCTGCAAAAATCCTGAACGGCTCAATCAGATCAAACACCATGGATTTTTTATTGTAATTGTCTGTGTGCATAAATCCCACAAAAGGATCAAGACCGGCAATGATACAGGCTTTTTCAACCCTGCTGTAAAGCACTCCATAGCAATAATTTAAAACCGCATTAAAAGGATTTAACGCAGGGCGTTTTGAACGGCCTTTAAACCGGTATTTTTCAGGCATGACTTTTGATAAACAGGAAAAGTATGCCCGCCCTGCCGCCCCTTCCAGCCCCATGATCAACGACCTGGAATCCTCAAGATTCGGCAAATCCTGTTCCAGGGCGTCAAGCGACCCCTGGATGGTGTGAACAGGGGCCTGGAATAATTCTTTTTTTTCAGGTCTGGCATATTTGAGTTTTTTTAAAAATGAGATCTGATTATTCAGCTTTTGTTTTACCAGATCCATTACAAGCCTGAGCCCTTGATCATTATTGGCGGCTTCAAGCTGTTGCCTGCGAATCATGGCGGTTGATCCCATCTTTGAGAACCATACCCTTCCGATGGGGAAACCATAATGATCCAGAAAAATCAGGTCAATGTTATTTTCAAGGGCGAGTGATATCGCCTGGGTGCTTATCATTGCCTTGTTTGAAATAATAATGGATTCAACCTTCATGGGTGAAAGATCCAGTCTGTTTTCCTTATTTTGAAAGCGAAAAATTTCATCCTTTTGCTTGATCATAGTGCCGGGTGAATTTATAACGACTTGAATGGCAGGCCTCCTTGTTTTCGCTCAATTTCACATTTTTTGACTATGAGCTATGATTGTGAGACAATTCTTACTTTGAATTTTCAGCCATAATCCTTCTATCATGAATGGAAGTCAACCAAAATAATCGTTTCAAATCAATTCGTCGCGGTTAACATCGCAGAAGTGGCTGGTGATATACAGCAAAGACAAACATTTGCAAGATTACTGAACCATGATTATATTCAATGAAACTTAAAACACGAAAGAAACATCTTACTTTTAAACAGGAGATCATCATGACCGATAAAGATACCCGGTTAATCAAGAACATTCCTTTTTCAACGCCTGTTGACCTGGTTGATCTGGTGGATTATGAAGAAGGAAGAGTGGTAAGCCGAACCCTTTCAAGCAAGCCCCATATCAATATAACTTTGTTTGCCTTTGACAAGGATGAGGAGATCAGTGCCCATACCTCACCCGGCGATGCAATGATTCAAGTACTTGATGGCGATGCCCTGATAAATATTGACGGCAGCAAAATCAAGGCATCAAAAGGACAGTCAGTGGTCATGCCAGCCAATGTCCCTCACTCCGTCAGTGCCTGTTCCCGGTTTAAAATGCTGTTAACCGTTGTGAAACAACCTGTCGGCATCGACGGCCTGTAATTAAAAATCAGGCGGTGTTTTTGATTTTTTTCAAAACATTGATTTGAGGTCAGGTGTGAATGGTTTTGACCCTTCCCACCTGGCCGTTTTCCAGGCGAACTTTTATCCCGTGGGGATGTGTGGCAGATTTTGTAAGAATATCCCGGACAATTCCCTGGGTAAGCTTCCCGGTTCTCTGGTCCTGTTTTAATACAATGGAAACTTTCAGGCCGGCTATGATATCAGCTCTTTTTGTTCCGGTACTCATTTTATATCTCTCCTCCAGCCTTATGGCTCAAAATAGTGTGGTATACATCAGGGTATAGTTCATTCAGGGTTTTCTTGCAAGCCAGATTGTATGACGGCTGCCTTTTGCAGGTTTGCGGGCTCGTGTGGTTAAGGTTTCTGTTTTGAATCCTCCTTGTTTCAATCTGCGGGTGAATGCCTCATCTGCTCCGGAAGACCAGACGGCCAGGATACCTCCGGGGCAAAGAGCCCGAAAGGATTTTTCCAGACCGGCCCTTCCGTATATCAGGTCATTGGCTTTTCGGGTAAGCCCTTCGGGTCCGTTGTCGACATCTAAAATTATGGCATTCCAGAAGGATTCTTTTTCTCTGATGGTTTTTGCTATGTCTTCTTCTTTAACCGACACTCGTGGATCATTCAAAGGCATTCCGGCAAGGTGCCCTAAATATTTACGGTTCCATCCGACCACAGCCGGGATCAATTCAGATACGGTTATGAGTGCATCCGGCCCTGAGTGTTCAAGTGCTGCCGCCAGTGTGTAGCCCATGCCGAGACCTCCGATAAGGATTTTCAGGCCGGATTTTTGTCGGATACGGCTGCAGGTGAGTTCAGCCAGTGCCTCTTCAGAACCGTGGAGTCGGCTGTTCATCAGTTCTGTTTCTGCGGTTCGGATCGAGAATTCCGTGCCTCTCTTGCGCAGTGTAACATCTTCTTTTTGTCCGGGGACTTTTGCCCGGTCGATTTCTTCCCATGGGATCATATCTGTTTTTCCTTTTTTTATTTGGATGTCAGTTTAAAGGCGCTGTTCCAGTTTTTGGACGGCGGCAAAGCGTTTAATTCCCGGCAACGCTGAAGCAGGGTCAAACTCGGTTTGTCTTCTGGAAATATTGATAATGCCTTTTTAAATAGAGCAATGGCTGTACTCCATTCCTGTTTCCTATAGGCTTGCAATGCTTTTGAATAATGGTGAACCATGGCTTTTGTATCGTCATCAATATCATCTGTAAATCCAATGAGTTCATACATGACAATGGGCTTTTCTTTGCCCATCAGCAAAACCGAGTCTATTTCCCGTCCAAAGACAGCGTTATTGGCCGCAGCCGGGATATATGTATTTTCACTGACAAGAGTGTAGCAGCCATACATCTTGTTGACTCCTTCAAGACGGGCCGCAATATTAACGGTATCACCCATCATGGTATAATCCATTCGGTTTTGTGACCCCATGTTGCCGACAACCGCAGTCCCTGTGTCCATACCGATTCTCATGTGCAGTTCTGGCTTGCCTTGTTCTCTCCATTTGTTCCTGAGTTCTGATAACCGCTGCTGCATTTTTAAACAGACTATGCATGCGGTTTCTTCCTGGTTGATCACCTCACCCGGCGCACCAAAAAAGGCAATGATGGCATCCCCTTCAAATTTGTCGACCGTGCCGTTATGTTTCAGAATAATATCCGTCATTTGCGTTAAAAATTCATTGAGCAATGCAACAATTTCATCGGGCTGTAATGATTCGCTGATACGGGTAAACGATTGAATATCGGAAAAAAAAGCGGTTATTTTTCGTTTTTCACCTCCCAGGACCAAAGTGTCGGGGTTATCCATCAATTGTTTTACAACTGCCGGTGCCAAATAAGTAGAAAAGGCATTTTTAATAAACCGTTTCTGGCCGGATTCAATAAATACAGTGTGAGCAGTCATGACGGAATATATGATTAGAATAACCGCCAGAGGATAAACCATATTTAAAATCCATCCATGGCTTGTAAACAGATATTGGCAAAAAAGGATATAGCCGCTAAAGATGCCGACAGCGGAACAGGCACCTGCCAAAACACCGAGTTTTGGTAAGAGAATACCAATGCCAAGCCCAAAAACAATCATGGTGAAAATTGTTAAAATATCAAGCCATTCCGGCTTATACAAATAGTCCTGGTTCAAAAGCATGTCAATAATGTTTGCATGGATTTCCGGCCCTGGATAGACAGCATCAAAAGGTGTGCTGACCTCATCAAAAATACCGGCGGCTGTTGCCCCGATAATAATTATTTTGTCTTTCACTGCATACTTGTCGATCTTATTATTTAAAATATCGGTAACACTCAGATGGGGAAAAGTTTTTTCCCCGCCTCTATAATTGATGTATAGCATTCCTTTTTCATCTGTGGGAAAATCAATCTGTTGACCAATTGAAAAAGAGGTGATTCCGTAATCGCTTATAATTCCCTGAGGCTCCTCTTCTAAATAAGCACTCAATATTTTAATGGATAGCGGGGCGTACATATCGTCACGAAATTTGATCAGGGTTGGCAATGTTCTGATCACACCGTCCTGGTCGGGAACTATGTTAAAAAAACCGGAATAGGGCGAACTCAAGGATATCTGCCGGATATTGGCATGGGGGGCAACAGCTTTTAAAAATGGGTATTCCATTGCTTTTATGTTGTTGTATTTAATGATTTTATAAGTTGCAGGATGGGCAAGCTCCTGTAGTAAATTCAATTGTTTGGCTTTAAGGTGGCTGACTTCCCGTGCTTCCATCTGGAGAAAAAAACCCAATACTATTTTGGACTTGGACTGTTGGATGGCCCGGGCTAAAAGATAATCATTATCCGTACTTAATTTGAGTTCTTCCAAATAGCCGGAAAGGGCATTGTTTTTAATATTTTTTTCAGTCAAAATCTTTTCAATTTGATGGATATGTTTTGAAAGACTTTTTTCATCCGGTTCTGAAAAAACGATATCAAAGGCAATGACAGCTGCACCGGCCTCTGATAATTTATTTACAACCGTTGCTAATTTAGACCTCGGCCACATCCATTTGCCTTCCTGTGTCAGGCTTTTTTCATCAATCATTGCCAGTGCTATGTTATTGCCGGGAAGAATATTCCCTCTAGCCTGGAATCGCAAATCAATGGTTTTCAATTCCATATATTCGAAAAAAGAAAATTTCTGGGACATGGCCAGGATACATAAAACAACAACAACAAGTGCAATACCAAACGGTCGGATTCGGATAAAAATTTGTTTTAATCTGGAATTCATGTAACCAGTCTCCGAAAATTGAACAGGCGGATGTATGACAATAATTGTCTGTCTCAACAGTTTTCCCAAAGCATTCGTATAGTGGAGAAGTTTTGTGAAGTCAATATGTAAAGACTTATTGTTCTTGACAATATGGAGTATTTCTGAACTAAGTACGTTGAATTATGCATCATTGATTTTGGTTGAAGCCGGTGCTTGTTTTTATGTTGATATTATTATAATAAGGAGGCTCCGTGGAGACGATAATTGAAAAAAAAGCGATTGTGTGTTGCCTGTTGATTCCGGTAATGCTCTTGCTGTTTGGGATCTTTGTTGTTTGCAGTGCGGAATCGGGTCATAAATTGCTTGAAAAATTTAAATCATATGAGCCTGATACACCTCTTATTTCGGAAGATGTAATCATTAGTGCCGATTTTGTTGAGGGAAAAAATGAAAAAGTCGGACAGATTCAGCAAGTCCAGGGAGAGGCGTATGTGATTCATTTTGGGCAAAAAACAGCATATCGATTGGAAAATGATCATCCATTGGTTGCTAAAGATACATTGATCACATTTCCCAAATCTCGTGTTAATGCGTTAATGAATGATAAAAGTGTATTGTCGCTGGCACCTCAGGCTAAATTAACCATAACCAAATCAGAATACTCTTCGATCTTAAATACACGTTCTACTGTAATGAATTTGATTTGGGGCAGTGCCAGGTTTATTGTTAAAAAAATATCAGGAAAACCTGATTTTACCGTCAAAACAAAGACAGCAGTATGTGGTGTCAGGGGAACCGATTTTGTTGTTTCCGTGGCCCCGGCAGAAGAGGGCAAGGTGACATCTGCCTTTAGACGGTTCATAGCTTATGTTAGTCCGGCAAAGAAGTCCCGTATATCAGTTCCTGAAAAACTAATCACAACCGTGCTTACGGGTCCCGCATCAACTGTCGGGCTGACCGGCACTATTGGCGGAACAACCATCATAGGCCCTTTATCCATTGCCGGAGCCATTGAAGGGGCTGCTGCGGGGAGCGCTATCTTTATCGGAGAAACCGAGGCTGACGGCGTGCTGGATACTGTTGGTCCTGAACTTGCGATATTGTCAATGCCGCCGGAGTTTAATCGATTTTAAATTTTTATCAAAACAAATCTTGCTGATAAAAAATGTTTTATAAAGCCAGGTTCATGAATGACCGGGGAATTTCGATTGTTTTTCCGGTCATTTTTTTATGGTTATTAACAGGATGTGGGCACCTTGATACGGCGGGCCATACGAATTCTTTGGAGTATCTTGCTTATAATGACCATCCGCTTTGTGCCCGGGAAATATTTTGGCTCAAAGAGGGGCCGCAAACCAGGGAAACCTCTTTGATCCGGCAGGCATGTAACCGTATCAAAGGTCAAAAACAGATCAAAGGACAAAAACGGCGGGAATTGCTTCATAAAGCGATTGATTATATCTGGTATAATTTTAGATTTGACAATTGGTATCTCGACAAAGCCTTTATGCGTACAGCCGATGAAATTTTTAAGGACGGTGTTCTGGGGGGATGTTCTGATTTTGCAGTGGTGGAGGTGGCGCTTTTCAGGGCTTTGGCAATACCTGCCAGGATGGTTTTAACAGTGAATATGGATTGGATATCAGCTTATAAAACCAATGAGTTGATAATTCCCAGTGGGCATGTATTCATTGAACTGTATCTGGAAAAAGAGTGGTATCTGTTTGATCCTGTGTACTGTATTCTTTACCAGGATTATGATACGGATCTGAAAAATTTTCCCCGAAAAGAGTGCTTTGTCATTCGGGTGAGGGATTTTTTTGATGTGGGGATCAAAAAATTATCTGATGTCATTCAGCTCTATCAAGCGTTTGCTTTGGAATTTGATTTGAGATAATCCAAGTTTACATCAAAACGCGTAGCGTTTTTTTTAAGATTATTCCCTTAAAAGCCGATATAAAATCAACTGTTTTTTATAACATATCTTTCATTGTATGAAAGTCTTTAAAAATTCAAACTGCGACTTTCATGTTTTGTTGTGGGCACATCAAGAAGAAATATCAGGTTTGCCCGTGGCAGTTTATGACAGATTTCAAACATGGGAGGCAGATGATATGAAAATAACGGATTTCGCTATCAACATGGATTATTCCCGCAGTTTTAAAAGGGAGCAAACAGTTAAACAGAGCAGACTGCCGGGTGCCTCAAAAAATTTGAGCAGTAACGGATTTTTGGTGGAAGACCGGGTTAGCATTTCTGAAACGGCAAGCAATCTCAATATGTCTGCAAAATATTTCAGCCTTTCAGGTGAATCCCTGGTTAGCCGTATTCCCTTAAATAAAAATGGAAAAGACCCAGGCCCGGCACAAAAAACGATTCTTGCCTCAATGGTCAGCAGTCTCACTCAAAGCGATGTTTCCATAAAGGCTGTTGAGTCTATTTCCACGCCCTCTAAAAATTTTATTCGTCAACCACTTGAAGTAACTTTTCGGGAAGTGAATACTCTTTTTGAAAAAGAAGAGGCAACTCTTTTCTCATCAGGGATGATCAGAACAGAAGACGGTCGTGAAATTAATTTCAACATACAACTTCAGATGGAAAGAAGCTTTAAATCAGCATCAGAGATGATCATGAAAAATCCCTTGATCGATCCCATTGTGATCACGTTTAACGGAAGTCCCCCGGAATTTTCCGATACATTGTTCTCCTTTGACCTGAATGCGGATGGAGAAACAGAAGATATCGCCAGTCTTAAGAAAGGCAGCGGATTTCTGGCACTGGATCATGATATGAACGGAAAAATAGACGATGGCACGGAACTTTTCGGCCCGTCAACAGGAAACGGTTTTTTCGAACTTGCACAATTCGACAAGGACGGCAACATGTGGATAGATGAAAATGACGAGGTGTTTGAAAGGCTTTCCATATGGACTCCAGATCAAGCAGGAGACTACAGGATGATCAGCCTGAAACAGGCTGGAATCGGTGCCATATCACTGCATTCTTTAAAAACCGGGTTTTCTTTTACAGATGACATGAACCGCCTGCAAGGAGAACTCAACCAGACAGGTGTTTATGTAAAGGAGAGCGGAGAAGTTCATTATATCTATCAGCTTGACATGGCAGCCCATACAAAAGAGGATGAAAAAAGATTGTCCGTAACCCGCCCTGAACCACAATCCTTTATTTCCATGCAAGCAAACCGTGCCAAAAGTTTAAATATCAACCCGTTTTTTATTGGAATTAAACTGTCATCCCGGGAAGAACCGGAACCGGTTACCATTTATACTTTTCTGGAAAAGATGCAACAAAGGATAGAAAAACTCAAAGAAGCGATAAAGCAGATTCAAGAAGAGGGAAAAAAAATCATGCATAAAAAAAGCTGAAGGTCATGGAAACCTTCAATGAGTGAACATATAGCTAAAAGCAAGAGTGCCCAAAAAAGAATCTCTTGATCAGCATTAAGATAGCAAACGGTTTTCCAGATTTTTATAAAATTTTTTTTCAAGCGCCTTTACCTTTTTTTTTCTTTCTGATGACAAAAAAAATCGGTAAAGGGGATCATTTGTTTGTATGTCTTTTTGAAGAATATTCCGTTCAAGGATTGACAGAACTTCAACTGATACATCACAGGACGGATATCCTTTGTCATCAATAAGGATATTGTCGTCAAGTTTGATCTCAACAATATTATTAATGTCAACCAGTTTAAGATCTCCATCACGGGTTAATATCAGGTTGCCGATGCCGGCAAGGTCGGGAATATATCGTGTATCATCAATCATATGCCGTATCCGTTTGACAAATTTCGCAATATTATTCCGGGCTTTTCGAGCCACTGCCTGATTTTGGGATTCATCGGTTTGTGTGGATTTGAACAAATCAATTAAGTAGTTTTTGCCAAATATTCTCCAGGGGTCAAGTATTTCACCTTCAATATATTCCTGAAGTCCGCACAGAATAATCCGGCTTTTTCCCGTGCCTGTATAGTCAACAATAAATTCTTCGGATTGTGCAATAAGCTCGGGACCCATAAATTTAAACAGCAGGTTATATTTTTTTATCTCGTTAAAAACAGCAGCTTTATTTTTAAACCGGGTTCGTAATATCCTGAATATTTTTAGAGGCTTGGCCCTGGGAAACAGCCTTATGCCATTTGTTATTTCACCTTGAGTTTCCTTGAGAACATCTTCAGCCCTTATAACTTCAAAAATATGAGATCTTAATCCTGAACGGTAAAATTTACGGAATATGTAGCGGCCTGAATCCTTTATAAAGTTCAGCGATTGAACCTGGCTTCCGGATAAATAGGCCCTGTCTCTTATGTCGGTTGTTCTATTCATGATCAATTTTTTACTGGTTTTTTTGTAAATTTACAAGTTTAGAATAGCGGAACGGGGACAGATTTTAAATTTGTCCCCGTCAAATTTTGTTTCAAACTGGAAAAGAGATTAAATGCAAATACCGGTTTGAGGGTTTGACATTCTTGCGGCACTATTTTATGGTTTGATTCTAATATATTGATTCGTTTTCTGCACCAGCCCATGTAAATAGAAATATCATGCAAAGATGAAGCAAAGGCAAAGAAAATGAAAATTTTAGTCATTGATGACGAAAAACCAACCCTTTCGATGTTTAAGCTTTTCCTGACTGCCTATGGATATGAGGTCTATACGGCAGAAAACGGGGAAAAGGGACTGGCACTGTTTGCCGAGATTTCCCCTGAGATCGTGTTTACAGATATAAAGATGCCGGGAATTGATGGCCTTGAAGTGCTGCGCCGGATACAAAAGACAGGAATAGAATCTGAAGTTATTATTATCACCGGCCATGGAGATATGGAAAAGGCTTTGGAAGCTCTTGACCTGAATGCATCGGATTTTATCAACAAACCGGTTGAGAGAAAGGCATTAAATTCCGCCCTGGCACGGGCAGAAAAAAGAAAATTAATGCCCCGAAACATGCCCTTTGAATTTTCAGAAAGAAAAAGGAACGGATACCTTTCCATTTTTATGAAAGGAAGGCTGACGGCATCAGCAGAAAAAACTTTTATTTCGGCGTTTAAAACCGGATCATTTGATGATGTCAAAGCGGTCTGCCTGAAACTCGATGACGCTTTTTTTATTGATCGTTCCGGTATCTCCCTTTTAATGGAGGTTGTGCGAAATTTAAAGCAAAACAAGGTTTCCGTCATTATTGAAAATCTGTCCTGCAATTATGTGTGGGTGTTTCAGATGGCCGGGATTGACAAGATGGCAACCCTTAAAGAGGTCCAGGCAAATGAATAGGTTCAAATGAATCAGTTCAAAGGTATATCATGATGACCCGATACAGTCCTCCTTATATTCCAGATGCTGTTAAGAGACATCGACTTTTCCTGCTTTTAGACGAAAATTTTCATAAGCAGAATTTTTTGATTACAGGGCAGGCTGCCCAGGGAAAATCAACCCTTGTGGCTTCTTATCTTCAACAGTCACCCGGATCTGTTTTGTGGTTTCACCTTTCATCGGATGACCGTGACCATACCAAATTGTTTGATCGACTTGCCGGGGGAATCCAGCAGAGATTCGGATTCAACAAAGGGGAAACGGGCATGTGTATTTCCAACAGCATACTTGGAACGGAAAAGGGTGTATTAAGGCATGTTGAAGGTTTGTCCATTATGTTTCAAGAGCTTTGCTCCCCATTGATTATGGTTTTGGATGATTTTGAATCCATTGATGAGACATCCTCGGGTTTTCAACTGATCAAGGTCATTCTTAACAGCAGGTTTGAAAAACTAAAATTTTTTCTTTTGTCCAGGAGTATGCCGCCTTTTAATATTCCCCGTCTTAAGATGGATCATCATATCTTTGTGCTTGATAATGAGGATCTGGCCTTTAACCTTGTTGAGACCAGATTGTTTTTTTCCGGTAAACCCAGGGCTGATGCCATTGATATTGAAAAAATTCAAGAAATTACGGATGGCTGGGCCGGAGGACTTACCCTGGTATCGGAATCAATAAAACAGTTTAAACAATTGAAACACCTTCCTGATCAGTTATCATCGGAAGTTTTTAACTTTTTTTCCCAGGAGATTTATGACTCCCTTTCTGAACCGATTCAGGAGTTTTTAATGAAAACATCCATCCTGGACATAATTGATCTTGAGGTGGTGACACATGTTTTTGGCTCCTGTAACGCTCTGGAAATTTTAACTGAACTTGAAAAAAGGAATCTGTTTATCCAGCGAATCGAATCAGCCGGCAGTATGCCGGAATTTAAATACCATACCCTGTTCAGGGATTTTTTGTTGCAGGATCTTTTAAGGAAAAAGGGCAGTCAAGCCTGTAAAATGCTTAATAAGAAAGCCGGACAATTTTTCTGGGAAAGAAAAGACCATGAACAGGCAATGAGTTATTTTATTGAAGCACAGGCTTTTTCAGATATTGTTCGTATTATTAAGATCAAAGGCACGGATTATGTGATTAACGGGAAGATGTCAAGTCTTGAAAACTGGATCTGCCACATTCCGGATAAAATGGTACAACATGATCCATGGTTGATATTTTTTAAAACCATGACCCGGCGAATCAAGGGCGGAAAGAAAAATATCAGGGATTTTCAAAGCGCTTTTGTGTTGTTTGAGCAGCTCCATGATATGCGGGGTATGATGTTGTCTGTCGGATATCTCATTGAGGCTGCGGTGTTTGTCCGTCAACCATCCGATATGATTTTGACATGGATTAAAAAAGGAGAAAAATACCTTCGGCAGGTTTGTCAAAAAAATCGTTATTCGTGGGCAAGAACCCTTTTGTGGCAACAGATCGGCCTGGGGTATATCGCGGGTGACGGAAATATCCCCAAAGGGGTGTCAGCCTGTAGAAATGCCATTCTTCTGGGTCGGCAGATCAATCATCCTGACCTGATACTCAATGCATCCATTACCATGACATTCGGATATGTTCAGGCAGGGGATTTTGTAAATGCACGACAAATGCTGTTAAAAACAAAAAAAATGACAAATAAAGGCCGTCATCCTGAATACAGGGCGCTGAAAAGCATTGTTGATATCAATTTTGCCCTTAAAAACGGCAGGTTTGAGCATGCCAGGCAGTTGCTGGCAAGGTCTGAAGCAGATATAGAGAAATTCGGATTGATTTTTCTTTATCCGGGATTTGTTGAAGCCAAAGCCCTGCATCTGGTTTACACAAAGCGGTTTGATGATGCACGTCAGATGACAGAACATTTGAATGATTTTTCAATCCTGGAAGGAAATGATTTTTATAAAGGCATTGCCCACCGGATCAAGGCCTTAAGTCTTTTACAGGAAGAAAAATTTGTCCTGGCGGAAAAAGAGATCCAAAGTGCTTTAAGAGAACTTGATCCGGTAAAAAAAGGAGATATTCATCATTTTCTGGCACAGCAACTGGCAGGGATAATCCTTTTTGGGAAAGGGGATTTTAAAGCAGCCGGCAAAGTTTTGATTCCGGCTATGGAATATTTCGAGCAAATTTTGTCTGATTTGAGCTGTTGTGAAACCTGTTTTGTTATGGGGTTGATATCCTGGCATAGCAATGAGCCTATGGCTGCTTTTAAATATTTAAGCTGTGGACTTAAAAAAGCATTTTTGAACGGATATCTGTTTTTTCCTTTAATCAGTGAACAGTTGTTGATCAAGGCACTTCTTTTGATGATAGCATATGATAAAATAAAATCTTTTGAGTCTTATGTGTTGTCTTTGATTTTAAATTGTGATCCAGTACGGATTTTTGAAGGAATTGACAAGGTTTTGGCTTTAGGTGATCAAGGTCATAACTCCGGGGTTATTGAAAGTTTCAAGCCATTAAATTTAAAACCATTATATAAAAGGCTTTTGCCTGGAATCAGGATAGAAACCCTTGGAAAATTTAATGTTTTAAGCAACAATAAAGTACTGGACAATAAAGTATTTGAAGGAACAAGACCCATCTTGCTGCTCAAATCAATCGTTCTTCATGGCTCAAGGGATATTCCAAAAGAAATTCTGATTGATGATTTGTGGCCCCAGGCTTCGCCAAAGGCTGGAAATAAAAATTTTAAAATCAACCTTCATCGTTTGCGAAAAGCAATAGAACCCAATACCAGAAAAGAATTCGGATATTCTTATATTATTCAAAAGGCAGGTTTGGTGTCTCTTGATCCTGAACTTGTAACGCTGGATGTTGATGAGTTTATGGCCCTTGGTGCCGAGGCCGTGGAAAGTGAAAAAAACAACCAGTATAAAACTGCACTGGAACTGTATGAAAAAGCAGTTAAAATTTATAATGGCGATTATCTTGCCGAAGAACCATATCTGGAATGGATCTCTTTGAAAAGAAAATTTTTTAAATCAAAATACAATGAGTTTTTACAAAAAAAAGCCATGCTTCATGAAGAGATGGATCAAATTGAAAAAGCCGTGGAAACCTGGATGCTTCTTCTTGAGCAAGAGCCATATTATGAGCCGGCATACCAGAACCTGATGATTCTTTATGCAGATTCAGGTCAGAAAAACAAGGCACTTGATCTGTTTCAAGAATGCCGGTCATTATTAAAAAAAGACCTTGAAACAGAACCGGATGAGCAGACAGTTGGCATTTATTTTAAAATAAAATCCTTATAAAAAAATTCTTTACGGATGAAATCTTATTCATTAGACTACACAGAATTTTAAATAAATAAAGGGTGTTGATAAAACTTATGTTGTTCGGTAAAAAATCGTATTTCATTCAAACTGTGTTTATTTTAGCCATATTTTTTTTTGTTTTATTTGCCTTGGTGTTCAGACTGATCATTGATTTAAGAGCTGAATCAATAAAAAAGCAAACCCAACAGATTGAAACTCAAAGATTAAAACAGCAATTTATTGCAAATATAGATGATCAATACAATCGTTTGCTGAAATTATACAACGCAAAAGAGTATGAAAAGGCTATTGAAATCATAAAAAAATTCAATGCCTATGAAAAATCTGATTATCAGAATCTGTCTGAAATAAAAAAACAGGTACGGTTATACTATTTGAAGAAAAAACTGGAGTTTATTCCAAAGATTCATTTTGATGAATTTATGAAATTATCCAAAGACATCAGCCTTGAAGACGACAATTCAACCGAGGTTTTTATACGGACTCCCAGATACGGCCAGTATTTTAATACATCTGATTTGCCCATCCTTCTTGAAGGGGTTGCCCTGTCGGTTGCCGGTGATTTTTCCGACAGCATTGTCTGGAAAAGTCTTGTTGACGGCGAACTGGGAAAAGGAAACAAGATAGCTGTTCACCTGTCTGTAGGGGAGCATCAAATCACAGCGACTGCAACAAACGGTATCACAAAAGGCAGTATGACGACCCGGATTTTTATTGAAAAAGACCCTGATTTCTTAAAATATTATCGTAAAAAATAGGCGTTAAAGGGTGTTGGGTTTCGAAGTGAGCAGGAAGCAAGAATAGCTTTGTATAAGGATGTTTTTATTGCAAACATTGCCAAATTTCTTTTACATGGTATAATACGGAACCTATAAGGGGGATCGAAGCCTTGTGAAAAACAAACAAACTATAACACATTTTGGAATCATATGTTTTGGAATCGTTTTTATCCTGTCGATTTTCTTTTATTCCTGTTCGGATAGCGATGATCCACGGCTGACAACCTACCGAACATCCGGGGTGACAAGTGATCAGATACTCATCGGATCATCACTGGCCCTTGGCGGGCATGCCGGATATCTTGGCACACAAACTCTTCACGGGGCTTTGTCCTGTTTAAATCATGTGAATGACAATGGGGGGATTCACGGACGCAAAATCAAGCTCATCGCCTATGATGACGGATATGATCCCCCCCGTTGCGTCGCCAATACCCAGAAGCTCATTGTTCAGGATAAGGTTTTTTGTCTGTTCGGATATGTGGGAACCCCCACTACGGTTAAGATTGTTCCACTGGTGGAGGACGCAAGAATTCCGATTCTGGGGATGTTTACCGGGGCCAATGCTCTAAGGGAGCCGCTTAAACGGTATCTGATCAATGTGCGTGCATCCTATTACCAGGAGACCGGTGCTGCGGTAAAACATCTGGTGGAAAAAATGAAACTGTCTAAAATAGCCGTGTTTTATCAGTATGATGCTTACGGCTTTGACGGATTAAAAGGAACTGAAATCGCGTTAAAACTTTACGGGCTGGTGCCGGTTGCAACGGGTTCATATATTCGGGGCACCCTGGATGTGGAAGAAGGTCTTGAAAAAATCATGGACAGAGAAGCTCAGGCCGTTGTGATGATCGGTACATATGAGCCGTGTGCCAAATTTATTCGGCTGGCCAGATCAAAGGGGTTTTCTTCTGTGTTTTATAATGTTTCCTTTGTGGGGGCTGATGAGCTGGCAAGGATACTGGGGTATACGGATGAACAGATCATAGTGACTCAGGTGGTTCCACCGCCTGAAGTGTCCAAGGCTGATGAAACTCTCTGGGGTGCAAGAGAATACATTGATCTGCTCAAAAAATACTACCCCCTGGATGACCCCAATTTTGTAAGCCTGGAAGGCTATATTAATGCAAAAGTGTTTGTGGAAGGACTAAAACGGGCCGGAAGGGATCTTGATCGTGAAAATTTCATCAATGCCATTGAAACGATACGGCAGCTTGACCTGGGAATTGCCAATCCATTGTCTTTTAATTCTCAAGATCACCAGGGATTGGAAAGGGTGTACTTTACATACCTGAAAAACGGGAAATTTGTATGGTTAGACGATTGATCAACAGCGTGAAAAACACAAATCTGAAGAACAAAATTTTCTTTTTCACTACAACTGTTATTTTGCTGATCAGCGTTCTTATTGCCCTTTTTACAAGATGGGTTCTTATTTCCAGCCTGACCTCCGAGCTTAAGGAGAGGGGTTTGGGCATTGGTCACAGCATTGCAGAAAGCAGCAGGGGCTACATTTTAACCGAGGATATTCCCGAATTGATCAGCCTGATTTTCGATGCCCGGCTGGGTGTGCGAAAAAACCTTGTGGGTTATGTTTATATAACAGACAAGCAGGATAAGATTCTTGCCCATACTTTTACCACTGACTTTCCTGCTGAATTGCTCGATGTCAACCCTGTCGGGCCGGAAAAATCTTATGATGTCAAGTTGCTGCGCCTTACCGGCAAGTATGTCTATGATGTCGTAGTGCCGGTAACCGAAGGTATTTACCGCATTGGATCGGTGCATGTGGGTTTGAAGAAACAACACATTGACCAGCTCATCGGAAAGCTGCGCACTACATTTCTGGGGTTTGTTTCAGCTGTGACCATTTTGTTTTTCATTATCAGTCATCACCTGTCCAAATATATCACCCGGCCCATTACGGAGCTGATCAAGGTGTCTGATGAGATCAGTCGTGGTAACTTTGATATTACACAAACTTTGAGCCGTAAGATCGCAGATAAATTTTCGGACAAACAGGAGCAATGTGATAAATGCAGAGGTTATTATACGGGTGTCAAAGATGAGGTCCGGCAGCTGAGTAATTCATTTGTAAACATGACCAACCGCATCATGGATTCACAGGCGAAACTTAAGGAGTCAGACAACAAGTACCGTTCCCTTTTTGCAGGCGGCCCTAATCCCATTTTTGTACTTGACCGTGAAACCTTAAGGGTTCTCAGCGCCAATCCAAGTGCTGAAGCAACCTATGGATATACAAAAGAAGAGTTGATTGGAAAAACCTTTACTGATCTTGGATCTTTAGATTTGGATAAGGTTCATCAGGCTGATTTTCAGGCACAGAATGCTGGAAAGATCACCACTGTAGGTTCCAAGGTACAATGCAACAAAAAAGGGGGGGGGCTTCTCTATGTGAATGTCCATGCATGCCCTGTCAGATACCAGGAAAAAGATGCGCTTATTCTGGCCACAACTGATATCACGGAGATGGTGGAAAAGGATAACCAGCTTATTCAGGCCAGTAAAATGACCACCCTGGGGGAGATGTCCGCAGGGATTGCCCATGAATTGAATCAGCCCTTAAACGCCATCAAAATGGGCAATGAATTTATTGACATGATGATTGAAAAAAAAGAGAAGATCCCGGATAAGGATCTGCTGTTGATCGTAAGAGAGGTCAGCAGCCAGGTTGACCGGGCCGTTGATATCATCCGCCGTCTCAGGGATTTTGGCCGCAAAGCGGATTTTACAAAGGAAAAGGTCAACATTAACAAGCCGGTTCAAGATGTTATAGACATTATAGGCAGACAGCTTCGGTTGCAAAATATTGATATTCAACTTAAAATAGACGATGATATCCCTCCCATACTTGCCCATCATAACCGCATTGAACAGGTGATCTTCAATTTGATTACCAATGCAAGGGATGCCATCAACCAGAAATTGGAAACAGGTGTGCCGGATGATGACAACCGCATCCTGATAGAAACATATGCCAGGGATGATCAGGTTATTGTAGCGGTTTCAGATACGGGGATCGGTATTGACATTGCATTAAATGAACGGATTTTTGAGGCCTTTTTTACAACCAAACAGATGGGTGAGGGAATGGGGCTGGGACTGTCCATTTCCAGAGGTATTGTTGAGGATTATGAGGGCAAGATCAACATCGAAAGCGTTCAGGGGCAGGGAACCACATTCCGGTTAAGTTTTCCGGCAGCCACATGAGGCAATATAAATGAAACCACTTAAAGTATTGGTAATTGATGACGATAAACCAACTCTCAATATGTTCAAGCTTTTTTTAAAGGCCTATGGACATGATGTGCTGCTGGCTGAAAACGGCATGGAGGGTATAAAATTGTTTGAAACCCAAAAGCCTGCCATTGTGTTTACAGATATCAAGATGCCCGGAATGGACGGGTTTGCAGTTCTGGATAAAATCAAAGGCCAAGCCCCGGAAACCGAAGTGATTATTATGACCGGTCATGGGGACATGGACCTGGCAGTTGATGCCTTGAATCACGAGGCCACAGATTTTATCAATAAGCCCATCAGCCGGTCTGCTCTGGATGCTGCACTGCACAGGGCAAAGGAGAGGCTTAGCCTCATAAAAACCATTGTTCCGCTTGCTCAATACCATATGGAGGGCAACATCAGGATCATCAAAATTATGGGAAATATCAATGCCGCGGCGGAAGCACAGCTGATGGCGGCATATGACCAGGCAGGAGCCGAAGATTCAGCCCATATCATGCTGAGCTTTAATGAAAACACCTCCATCAATGGTGCGGGCATTGCCGTTTTGATTCAATTGCTTTCCAAAAGCAAAAAAAAGAATCAGAAAGTGGCTGTTTCAGGTATTTCTGAAAATTTTCAGGAGATTTTTAAAATGGTGGGTATCACCCGGTTTGCCAAAGTTTTTACCAGCAAAGCCGATGCAACATCATATCTTGCGGCCGGGTGATTTTGGGTATTGAGTTTCTGGGTATTTGGTTTTAGTTTCTGGGGTTTTTATAATGGAGGCAATTATGTTCATGGTTTGTAGGAAAAATAAAATATGCGTTTTTTTGATTCTGGTACTTTTTTTTGCCTTGCAGCCGCAAAACGTTTTTTGCGGTACGCCGCCGAAACAGGGTGAAAAATTGCCGGAAATGAGTCTGACGGCTCCTGTCTCGAAAAATGACAGTGCATATCTGGGCATTGGTGAAAAATCCTTGTTTTTAATTCAGGATATTGATGCAGCCGTTATAGTGCTTGAGATTATCGGTGTTTATTGTCCTGTGTGCCACAAACAAAGACCCCACATCAACAGATTGTTTCACAGGATCAGTAAAAATGCCGACCTGTCCGGGAAAATAAAATTTCTGGGTATTTCAGCCGGTGCTACGCCCATGGAAGTGGCGTATTATATGAAAACGTCACGGGTTCCATACCCGGTCCTGCCGGATGAAAAATTTAATGCCCATAAAAAACTGAACCAGCCGCTTACTCCATATACCATTGTGGTCACTAAAGACGGACAGATTCGTTATGCTCATCTGGGGCTTATTCAGGACATGGACGGTTTGTTTGCCACGCTTAAACAACTGGCAGACAAAACACCGGTCATCAAAAAATAAAGAAAAAAACAGGAGCCTGAAGCATGAACGGTTCATCATCAGGTTACCGACGGCATTTTTATCGTAAATCCATTTGTGATGCGCGCCTGGAGTTCAGCCGTATAGACTCCCAGGAAAAAATAATCGAGGCAGCCCTTTTGACTGCCATTGGCACCCTGGGAGTCACTTGTGGCTTTTCATGTATCAACAGTTCTGAGGAAAAAACAGTTGAAATGGTCAGCCGTGGAATTGATGCTGAAGCAATTGCCTTTGTTGAAAATAATTTTTATTTTCTTAACCAACAGTATTTTTCCTTGCTGCAAACCACTTTCTACCCATTTCAGACGGATCTTCGTATTATGGAAGCAGATCAGAACCATCAGGTTCAATTGACGGATATCGGGATTCAAATCCTGGTCGGCTGGCGCATGGGCAAAGATATTTTTGGGAGTATCGGCCTGGGTCCCAAAATTATCAGTGATACTTATGAGGATGATGAACTCAATTTTTGTTTGACCCTGACCGACACTATGATTATTGCTTTGCAATCCCTTGCTATCCGGCGCAGGATGCAGGAATTGAAAGCAGATCTGGATAAAGCCGAGGATCGGGCAGTGGACCTGGCCCATGATGTGGAAAAGGCCAAAAAAGATCTGGATCGAACGCTTTTTCGTCTTTCCGGGTTTAATGATATTTTTAATGAACTCAGTGGACTCAAACAAAGCAAAGGTATTATAGATTCTTTCCTGATGGTGCTGCTGGGGATTTTTGGTGCAGGCGGGGGATATATTTATTATTTTGACAAAGCTTTGGGAAAAGCTTATTCGACCTGCCGTAACCTTGACCTGCCTGGAAAAACAGAATTTTTGCAAGAAAAGATTCAGGCGGGTATGTTGCATGCATTTGCCTCTAACCGGGCGTTGCAGCTTGAACCGATGCAGGCCGCTGTTTTATCCCGTCAGCAAATGGATTGCTTTAAGCCGTTTTTGCCTGAAATAGCCCTTGGTCTTATTTTTAAAGTGGATGAACCTGCCATGGGGGTTATTGGCCTTGACCACCGGATAATACAGGTGCCGTACGGTGAAAAAGAGCGCGAATTGCTTCTGGCTTTTGCAAAAAATTTTCTGGTGTTTCTCAAAAACAGCAAGTCTTTTGAAACCATTCAACGCCTTCATCTGGAACAGGAACAAAAGAATATTGAGTTGGAAAATACCATTAAAGCGCTCTCTGACAGCAGTCGTACCATTGCCAGGCTTGAAAAAGCCGGCGAGCATATCAAGGCTGCCATTGCAAAGGCAATGGCACAATCCTGGAAGGTTTCCGGCAGGGATATTGTATTGATCCTCATTGCCGGCATTGTTCTGGGTCTGGTGTATAATTTTGCAAGCCCGGGCCGCATCAATGTTATTCCTAAAGAATGGCTTCGTCCGGCAATGGTACATGTGGACGTTGATCAGGCCCGTCAATTGTTTGAAAACAGCCAGGCCATTTTTGTTGATGCCCGGCCTGCTGAATTTTTCAACCAGGGTCACATTGCCGGGGCACAGAACCTGCCTCCGTCTTTGTTTGATTTTATTTATATGATGCGGTTCAGTCAGACTGACGTTACCCGTCCCATTGTGGTGTATGGCCGCAATATCAGCCGCAGGTACGACGAGGAAACGGCTTTCAATCTTTTGGAAAGAGGACATGAAAATGTCGTTGTATTTCCTGGCGGGATCAAGGAGTGGGAGAAAAAATAGGATGGGAGTGGAACCATGAATATATGTGTATCTGCGAAGACCATTGTTACGCATCCCTGGCTGGCACTGGTGTTTCGGCTTTATATTGCAGGTCTGTTTATTTATGCCGGTATGTACAAAATTAATTATACTGCTGAATTTGCCGAAACTATTGCAGGTTATCGTATTGCACCATACTGGTCTGTGAATTTTATGGCCATTGTCATGCCTTGGATTGAACTGATTTGCGGTATTCTTCTGGTGTGCGGTATTCGGGTCCGTTCCGCCATTGCAGTTACAGGATCACTTCTTGTTTTGTTTACCGTGGGCATAGCAGTTAACCTGCTCAGAGATTCCCCCATAAGTTGTGGTTGCTTTCATACCATGGACGATGCCATAAGTTGGCTTACCCTGGCAAGGGATCTTATCTGGGTCGCCATGGCAGTGCATGTTTTTTTTTATGATGCTGTATTTCGGATGGAAAGAAAATTTGACTGGTTTGCAAAGGAGATCTAAGTTATGCCGGGTAATGTTATGAATTCATATATCAGGTTAATACAGGTTTTGTTAATATCGGTTTTCGTGATAACCGCCTTTGTTTGCGGGTGCAGTGGTCAGCGAGAAAAACTGGTGGGCAAATATACCGCAGTTAACACAAACACAGCCGGTTCTGTAACGGCAAGCCTGGAACTTCTGGCTGACGGCAAGGGGTTCTGGTCCATTGACACTGATAATGCCGCATTCCGCTGGGATCTGCACCGAAACAAGATACGCCTGCATACCAGGTCCGGCGGGGTTATTGAAGGAACCATTGATGAGACTGGCATCCAGTTTGTTTTGCCGGGTATGGGGAAAATTCGCTTTAAAAAGTGAGTTTTTTTAGTTGGTTTACAATCATTCCCAGATCAGGGCGGCGATTAATATCATCCACATAAATAAACCGGATGATTCCTTTTTTGTCAATCAGGAAAATAGCCCGTTCCGACATCCCGTCTGTTCTTAACACTCCATAGGCACTGCTGACATCACCGTGGGGCCAGAAGTCCGACAATACTTCAAACCAGAGTCCTCCCATTTCCCGGGTCCAGGCAAAAAGGGTGGGCAGATTATCTGCACTGATCCCCAGAAGGTGTGTATCATATTGTTCAAACAAATCCTGTGCAATATTGTATCCGGGCCATTGATCTGAGCAGACCGGGGTCCAGGCCGCAGGAATAAAGGTCAGCATCAGGTTTTTTTTCCCCTGAAAGCTGCTCAAGCGCACTGGTTTTCCTGCGATGGAGGGTAATACAAAATCAGGAGCTTTGTCTCCAATTTTTACCTTTAACCGGCTGTCCACGGGTTTTAATTTTCCAGGGTCGTAGATTTTATTTCCATAGGCTACAGACCCTGTGTTGGCGGATGTACTATACCCGATAAGCAAGATAAGGATACCAACAATGAATGTTTTTTTACTGTTCATGGCTGTTGTTTTAAACCTGAATCTTTTAAAAGGGTTTTGAGAAATTTTTCAGGATCAGATACCTCACCGGATTGAGAGTAAAAAATGGTATGTTCTCCATTTGCTTCTATCTTTACCCCAAAAAAATGGGGGGTTCGGACCTCGCCAATTTTTTTATGAATGGAAAAGTCAGGATCACTGAAAAGGGGAAATTCAATGGAATATCTGTTTTTAAAAAAATCAACTTCAAATGTTGAATTGCCTGAGCCAATGCCCAGCAATTTGACTTTTTGTTTCAGCACAGGGCTGTTTTGAATCAGATTAAACATGGTATTCACATTGTCTGCTTCACGCTGGCATATTGGACAATACATGGAAAAAATTTCAATGATGACAATCTCCGCTTTGATTTGTCCCAGGGAAAACCGATTGTCATTCAACAGTCCAAGATAGATCCTGTGAGTCTCATTTGTCGGGGAGGGTAGGGTGAAATCAAGTGTTTTGTCCATAGCCCTACAGCCTCCCTGCCCGGGAAAAATAAGCCCCCATGATAACAGGAAAAATATAATCAACTGACATTTAAAGGCGGTTTTTATTAACAAAAAATGCTTAATTAGATCCATCATTGGATAGTACTCCGTAACTTGTATATCCGTTTTCCCTGGCTTTCATGTCAAGGTGAAGTGTGGTGACCTGCTCAAGTTTTGGATAAAATGTGCGGTCCATTTGTCTTAAATCAACTAACTTAATATAATTGTGACAATGGTCACACAGGTTTACCCGATACTCTTTTTCCTGATCATTGAAAAAATAATGCTGCATATTATTGTCGTTGTTTTCACAAAAAGTACACCCCATGCGTTTTGTTTCCCATTCATGGTCGCAAAAGCAACATTTTAAATGCCGTTTGCCCGTCTTGTCCAGAAAGGCCATATCCGGATAATTGCCACAGATGGGGCAGTACCCTTTCGGAGGGTCCGGCATATCAATCAGATAGGCTTCAAGCTGTTCTGCGCAAATCCAGATACTTGGGGCAATAGCGCTATACCCGAAAAATATAAGTTCATGTTCGGGTATATTCCAAAGCCTTGACAGATCATGCAGGGTTGAACTCTGGTTATTCAGGATAACAGAAAAAAGTGTGTTCAGATGATAGGAGTGTGCCAGATCTATTTTTTTCAGGAATTTGGCATTGGCTGACAGTTTTGGTGCAAAGTCAACAGCAAGGTCGCAGATGTTATCAAACAATTGTCCGGCTGCTTTTGAATCAATTAAAAATTCTGACTGATCAATTAACGGCATTTTATTTGTTTGTTTTATTTTCAGCAGATCCTGATCAATCACGACAGGGGGTAACACAATATCCTGACGGCTTTGCTCCTGGGCGATAAAAACCTGGCTGTAAAAGTCAAGAATCGGCTGGTAAGCAGGCCTTGTTTTTTTGATCAGGTCGGAAGAGTGTTTCAACTGTTCTATGGTTATCATGTCCGTTTCCTTTTTATATGACAGTCTTGAAAAATCCAAACAGCACTTTCATGTTTTGGTTTCAGCCCTTTAGGTTATTGTGGGCAAACCAGGGTGACCAGATTATTATAAAAAATGGCCGGGTCTGCCCGTGGTAGTTGGGAAAAGGCCCGGGAAATCTTTTTTAAGGTTCTCCCGGGCATAATAAAAATTTCAGCCGGTTAGATTTTTATCAGCGGTTTAAACAAGCATCATCAATTCAAACCCTCATCATTCGGGCAAAAGGCCCCATCATTTTTCGAAGGGCGACACTGCGGCTTAAACCGCCTCGGTTTGCACTTGCCACGGCATAGTCAGAGTAAAGATTCGGAGCAAACGCAACCAGATAGATCACATTCACCTCATCTGGATTCAAAAGCATGGCTTTTGGGAATTTTTGTTTTACTTTACCCAGTCTTTTTTGGGCAAATTCAAGAATTTCTTCTCTTTCCCCAAACATCATGGCCCCTGTGGGGCAGGCAGTTACACAGGCTGGTTTCAGGCCGTTATGAACCCGGTCATTGCACATGTCGCATTTTGCAAGGGTGCCGTCCCCGGCTTTTCTGGGAATATTATAGGGGCATGATCCAATGATTTCCTCGGCATCAAGCTTTATGCTGTTTTTTGTATATAAAATTGCTCCGGTTGCAGGGTCTCGATAGATGGCTGTCTCATCAAATGCGGTTTCAAGACAGGGGGCATCCACACAATGCCGGCACTGATCCGGAAAAAACAGCCATTCAAGGCGCCCGTTAATCATCTCTTCATTCATTCTGACAAGTTTGTAAGTAGAAAAAGAGAGATCTTCCGGGTTTTGAAAGGTTCCCCTGTTGACTGTTTTTTCAGCAGGAAGATCATGCCATTGCTTGCAGGCGACCTGGCATGCCCTGCAGGCAGAACAGATGCTTGTATCTATAAAAATTGATTTAGACATATCGTCATCACCTCCTTTAAAGTTTTGTCACATTGACCATAAAGGCCTTGGTTTCCGGAATCCTGGTGTTTGGATCCCCGGCCGGAGGCGTCAGAAGGTTAGCGCTTTCTTCCGTCCCTGTGGACGGCCATCGCCAGCCATAATGCCAGGGAATTCCCACCTGGTGTACGGTCGAATATCCGATTTTAAAGGGTCTGAATCTCTTGGTCACCATGGCTGTACACTCAACGCTTGCCCTGGCACTTGAGACCTTTACCCTCTCCCCGTTTTTAATTCCCCGAAGCTTGGCCAGTTCTTCACTCATTTCCACAAACATATTTGGCTGCAGTTCCATGAGCCACTCCTGGGGCCGGGTCATGAGCCCTGTCTGCCAATGTTCTGAAACCCGGTAGGTGGTGCCAACGAACGGAAATCTTGGGTCACAGGTGGCATGAGTATCCGCCTTTGTGCTGTAAACCGCTGCCGTGGGGCTGACCATTCTGGAACTGAAATAATTTTTTTCCACCGGGCATTCAAGGGGTTCGTAATGTTCGGGAAAAGGACCGTCAGCCCTTCCCGGGCCAAAGATCTGTCCATGACCATGTTTTTGCATGATAAAAGGCAGTTTGGAATCAGAGCGTTTGGAGCCGTCCGGGTTTTCAAGGGGATACCAGCCGCCGTCAGGCACATCTCCAATCCATTTTTGGGAAACATATTTGCCGCCTTTTTCATCGCCGGCAAATTTAATGACCCAGTTTTTTTCGTCCCAGGGACGTCCCTTGGGATCAACCGAGGCCCTGTTGTAGATGATTCTCCTGTTCACCGGCCAGCACCATGCAAATTCGGGATAAAGTCCGATATTGTTGGGTGCATCTTTTTGGCTTTTCCTGGCGGACATGTTTCCTTTTTCCGTATATGAGTTGCAATACAGCCAGTTGCCTGAAGATGTTGATCCGTCTGCCTGTAGAAAGGCAAAGCTGGGGACCAGGGTGCCTTTTTTGAATTTTTTGCCTTTAATGGTCGTGTCTTTTATAAAATACCCGTTGATTTGTTTGGCTGCTTTATGGGGATCATAAACGCCGTTGGTGTCATAATCCCATTTTAAATTCACGATGGGTTCTTCAAATACACCGCCTGATTTTTTGTATGCATTTTTGATGCGATGACCCAGTTCAACAATGATATCTCCGTCAGGACGGCTGTCACCAAGAGGCTTGGGGCCTTGATACCGCCATTGCATCCAGCGGCCGGAATTG
Organism: Desulfobacula toluolica Tol2; assembly: GCF_000307105.1. Classification (NCBI taxonomy): domain Bacteria; kingdom Pseudomonadati; phylum Thermodesulfobacteriota; class Desulfobacteria; order Desulfobacterales; family Desulfobacteraceae; genus Desulfobacula; species Desulfobacula toluolica. Next base: position 3,456,331 of record NC_018645.1, on the reverse strand, counting down.
GTGATGCTTCCTTCTTTTTCAACGGAAACCGCTGCCGGAAGCATGAATACTTCTGTTTTGATTTTAGAAGGAGTTGTACCCGGGCCGTTCCAGAAAGAACCTGTCTCGTTATCAAACAGATTGACATTGACCATCCAGTCCAGATTTTCCATGGCTTTCCTGATTTTTGAGGCATTTGAGCCTGAACATGCAGGGTTCTGGCCCCAGGCAAAAAAACCTTTGATCTCTTCTTTATACATGGCATCAAACAGATCAAACCAGGAGTATACAGCACCGTCATCAACTTTGGGCAGCCAGTTGTAACCAAACTGGTTGGATTTTGTGGCGGCTTCTCCAAAGAATGATTTGAGAAGGCTCACCGAATACTTGGGATAATTGCTCCACCAGTTTGCGGACAAGGGATCATTGCTTTTGGGCGTCCATTTGTCATTGTAGGCCTCAAGGCTGTCATTGGAAGCCTGCGGGGTTTTAAGATACCCCGGCCAGATATGCCACAGCAGGCAGTGATCCGTAGATCCCTGAACATTGGATTCTCCCCTTAAGGCGTTTACACCTCCGCCTGCAACACCCATGTTGCCCAGCAGCAGCTGGATTATGGCCATGGTACGGATGTTCTGGGTCCCGACAGTATGCTGGGTCCATCCCATGGCATACATGATGGTTCCGGCTGTCCCGGTTTTTCCTGTTTGTGCATAGGTTTTGTAGACAGTTAAAAGATCTTCTTTTGAGGTTCCGGTAACTTTGGAGACCGTATCAATGTCATACCGGCTGTAGTGGGTTTTCAAAAGCTGGAACACACATCGCTTGTGACTCAGAGTTCGGTCCATTTTAGGAACCTTGTTGTTGTCCATTTCAAAAGCCCATTTGGATTTGTCGTAACTTCCCAGGGCAGGGCCTTGTTCATTCTTTGTATACCCTGAAAACAGCCCGTCTTTAAATCCGTAGGATTTTCCCACAATAAAGGGGGCATTGGTGTAGGCTGCCGTATATTCTTTGTTGTAAAGGTCGTTGTCTAAAATGTATTTGATCATGCCGCCCAGAAAGGCAATATCTGTTCCGGATCTTAAGGCGGTATAGATATCCGCCTTTGAAGATGTCCGTGTGAATCTCGGGTCAACATTGATCAGTTTTGCTCCGTTTTCCATGGCCTGGGTGACATATTTAAAAGCGACAGGGTGGTTTTCAGCAGCATTGCTGCCCATGATGAGAATACAGTCACTGTTTTTGATATCAATCCAGTGGTTTGTCATTGCACCGCGTCCGAACGACTCTGCCAGAGCCGCTACAGTTGCGCTATGTCAGATCCTGGCCTGGTGTTCGATATAGACAAGGCCCAATGATCGCATCAAGGCCTGATAGATCCAGCATTCCTCATTATCCATGGCTGCCGATCCTAAAGAAGCGATACGGGTTGTCCTGTTGACGGTCTGACCTTTTGCATTGGTTTTTTCAAAAGTCATATCCCTGGTTTGTTTGACCCTGTTGGCAATGGTGTTCAGGGCCCAGTCCCAGGAAACGGTCTGCCATTTGTTTGAGTAGGGTGCCCGGTACATAGGCTCGGTCAGGCGGTTTTCATTTTCCGTGAGTTGTTTCAAAGATGAGCCTTTGGAACACAAAGCCCCCCGGTTGATGACATGGTCAGGGTCACCTTCAATATTGATAACCCTGCCGTCCCCCCGTTTGCTGGTGTGGACAATGGCACCGCATCCCACTGCACAATAGCAGCAGATGGTTGTGCTTTCCTTGGCATACTGGGTTTTCAGCAGGCCGGCATGGGATTTGACCTGTGACAGATCAAATCCCAGACCGCTGACGGCAACTCCGGCAGCAGTGGCTCCTGAAATTTTGATAAAGTCTCGTCTGTTGAGTTTCATCGAAAAAGCCTCCTTGAAAATTGTAGAATTAAGAATCTTTCCGTTATTGCATCAGTTTTTGAAAAATATTCGATTTTAAAAGATGAAATACCACGTCTGCTCTTGGCAGTTGAAATATCATATCTACCCGAGGCAGTACTATTTTAATAGCACAGGGGGGTTACAAAAAGGTTACAATTCCGGTGTGTCCTGGTAAGTTTTTTTCGTCGCGATATGCGTTGACACTTGATATCTTTTTAGATGAATTGTCTTGAGTTTTTTTAGGCTTTTATTTTTGTTCTAAAGCATTTCTCACGGACAGTGCCAGATCAGACAGGACAACCGGTTTTTTTAAGAATTCTTTTATTCCGATTTCACGGGCTTTTTGTGCAGTGATGATTTCGCTGAACCCGGTGCAGATAATAATCGGGATCGCCGGTTTTATTTTTATTATTTCTTTAGACAGCATATCTCCTGTAATTTCCGGCATGGTCATGTCTGTAATAACCAGATCAAAGGTGTCAGATTGGGTTTTAAATAAGTCTATGGCTTTTGCTGAGTTGCTTTCCGTCACGACATGGTATCCAAGCCGCTGAAGCATTGTTTTTTCTATTTTTAAAACAGGGGGTTCATCATCAATCAAAAGAACACGTTCCGTCCCTTTGGGTAAATTTCTGGGTATTGGTTTAACAGTTGTTTCTTCTGTTTCTTCAATTACAGGCAGATAAATTTTAAAACAGGTTCCTTTTTCCGGTATACTGTCAACCATAATTTCGCCTTTATACTGTTTTATGATTCCATGAACAACGGATAATCCAAGTCCAGTTCCTTTGTCGACACCTTTGGTTGTAAAATAGGGGTCAAAAATTTTATCCATAATTTCTTCTTTTATCCCTGAACCGGTATCTTCAATACTCAAACAGATATAATCACCCGGTAAAAAATCAGCAGTCGGGATTGTGTCGTATTTAAATTTTACCGGCTTCAATGATATAAATAAGGTGCCGCCGCATGACTGCATGGCATGATAAGCGTTTGTAATCAGATTCATGGTGAGTTGATGGATCTGGGTCGGATCTGCCAGAATTTTTTTGCAGGTATCGTCAATATCCATCTCAATATTTATGGTTGAAGGGAATATGTTACTTGTCAGTTTTATCACCTCCTTTAAAATTAATTGCACTTTTAAGGGGGTAATCTCCTGATTCATTTGATGGCTGAAGGTCAGGATCTGTTTTACAAGATCCCTGGCCCGAAGCGATGCTGTCATGATTTCGTCGGTTAATTCCTGTAAAGGGCTTTCTTTGGGAATATCTTCTTTTAATATTTCCGCAAAACCGATCAAAGGGAAAAGGATATTATTAAAATCATGGGCAATACCTCCTGCCAAAGTACCAATTGCCTCCATTTTTTGAGCGTGTTGAAGTTTTGTTTCCAAAATGGCTTTTTCTTCCAGCATCTTTTTTTGTTCGGTAAGGTCTTTGACAATACTTATCCATCCGGTTCTTTTGCCTGAATCGTTTTTTATTTCCAGAACCGTATGTTCTGTGGGAAAGATCGTTCCGTCTTTTTTCTTCATATAATAGTCATGGAGTTGAAAAACGCCTGTTTTGTTTGTCTCGGAATATAATTGATGTTCAAAATTTTTAAAATAAGATTCGTTTACATGAAATTTGCCGGCGGGTTTGTTGATAATTTCTTTTTTCGTATACCCGAAAAGTTCAGTTGCAGCTTTGTTACAATCAACAGCAATCCTAAGCATTCCCGCAGTAAATACAAATATGGCATCAATTTGACTGTTAAATACTTTTTTAAAAAGTTCATTTGATTCCCATAGTTTTTTTTGCGCTGTTTTGCGATCCGTGATATCCCTGAAAATGCCTAAGATAAGCTTCTTTTTTCGGTCAATAACGCTTCCGCTGACCTCAACATCAATAATGGCTCCGTCTTTTTTTAGATATTTGGATTCAAATTTTGTTTTGCCTTGATCAATTACATTTTTTATCTGTTTGTCGGATATGTCCCATTCTGATGAAGGATGAATGTTTTTGATCTGCAGATGACAAAATTCTTTTTCAGAGTATCCCAGCAGCTCCTGTATCTTTGAATTGCTTCGTATTATGTTGCCGTTAAAATCAAACAGAATAATCCCGTCATTTGATCCTTCAAAAAGTTTTCTGTAATGATTTTCACTTTCTATCAATGCCTGGTCTGCCGCCAGTAATCCTGATTTCACAAAAACAAGATAAATCAGAAAAAATGAAATGATTTTAAAATAATGGCCCATCAGATTGAAAAAATCATACACACTGATATAAAATGTAAATGACAATTCAGCACAAACGGTTAAAATCAATGACCCGGCAAAAAGTACATATATATCTGGAGCAAAATTTTTTTTCTTTTTATAAAGCAAGCCTGATGTGCAGATGAGGATGATGCAGATAATGTATTCAATTGTCTTTTTAAATGGAGTAAGTCCGATACCTTCAATGTAACAATCCGGAAAAATTTTCAATAAAAAGACAGCGTTCAGTATGACGATTGTAATCAGAAAGTAAATCCCTGCAATCAGTGGTATGTTTATTTTCTTTTTAAAGAAAAGTAAAAACAAGAGCAAACTGATGCTTTCCATAAGTCTTCCTGCAACCCAAAGCTGGGTTGCAGGATTGGCTCCCCAGCTTTTATCGATGATTCCCATCCCTTGATAGGAAAGTGTGTGGAAAAGATCAATACTTCCAACAAACAGATAAGCGATTCCTAAAAATACCAAGGCCTTATTTTTAATGGTAAACCGTGAATACCAGATAAGCGTGAACATTCCAAGGATGACGGCGGTTGAAAAAAGCTCGGCCAGAGTATGGAACAACAGATAGTTTTTTGCACTGACAATATAAAGGCCAATGAAAAGCAAAATCCCCATTAAAAATTTGGTTTTATTATGCTGCACAGGTTTTGGTCTTTTTTAGAATATTTTTGACTGTATATGCCAAATCTGATAATAGGATCGGTTTTTTTAATAAAGCTTTGATACCCATTTTTTCTGCAGAATTTTGGTCTATTTTATCACTAAATCCGGTACACATGATAATGGGAATATTTGGGTTTATATCAAGTATTTTTTGGGACAATTGCTTGCCTGTTAATCCCGGCATGGTCATATCAGTTATGATTACATCAAAATTATCAGGTTGTGATAAAAATAATGAGAGAGCTTCATAAGAATTGTTTTTTGAGATGACATGATATCCCAACCGTTCCAGCATTTGGGTTTCAATTTTGATAACAGGTGCCTCATCATCAACAAGTAAAATTCTTTCTTCTCCTTTTGGCAATGCCTGTTTAGGGAATTCTAAAGTATCAGTGCTTTCTTTTTGATAAACCGGCAAATAAATGTCAAATACAGTTCCTTTACCTGGTATGCTATTGACGATAATCTCTCCTTTTAATTTTTTCACAATACCGTGGACAACAGATAATCCAAGCCCTGTACCCTTGTTTAATCCTTTGGTCGTAAAGTAGGGGTCAAAAATTTTGTTTAAAATACTTTTATCCATACCCACACCGGTATCTTTAATGGTTAAGCAGACAAACCGTTTTGGAGAAATATTTCTGCCTGAAAGGGGGGAGGCAGTGAACGGCCTTTCTTTCAGGATTACAGACAAAATGCCTCCGGAATCCTGCATGGCATGAAAAGCATTGGTTACAAGATTCATGATTAATTGGTGTACTTGTGTCGGATCCGCTAAAACAGGTTTGCAATTGTTGTCAATGTCCTGTGTAATTGTTATTGTAGAAGGGATGATGGATTTTGAAAGTTTTGTGGCTTCTTTTAAAATAGTTTGAATTTTTGTCTGCGTTGTTACCTGGTCCATTTGCCGGCTGAACGACAGAATCTGTTTTATCAGATCCTTTGCCCGGGAGGCAGCGTGCAGTATTTCATCCACTGATTCGTTAAGATTGCTTGAGGGGGGAATATCTTCTTTTAAGAGTTCTGCAAATCCGATTAATGGGAACAAAATATTGTTGAAATCATGGGCAATTCCACCTGCCAATGCACCAACTGCCTCCATTTTCTGGGCTTGTTGAAGTTGTTTCTCAAATTTTTCTTTTTCAAGCGCAGCTTTTTTTCTTTCCAAAATTTCTATTCGCAGTTGTTCATTTGTAATGACAAGTTCATTCACTCGTTGCTGAACGATCTCTTCAAGCTGTTTTTTTTCTTTGCGCAAAATGTCTTCAGCTTTTTTAATTCGAAGCATGGCTTTTACCTGGGCTGCCAGTTCCGCTTCATTGATCGGCTTGGTCAAAAAAGCATCAGCACCCAGTTCCAGGGCTTTGATCCTGTTCTCAGTGTTGGTTTTGACAGCGGTCAGCATCACAACGGGTATGTTGGCGGTTTTGGGTAAAATCTTTAATTTGCGGCACACCTCAAATCCATCCATTTCAGGCATGTGAATATCCAGAAGGATGGTATCCGGCTGGTCTGATATTGCTTTTCGTATTCCTTCTCTACCGGATGTTGCAGTGATAATTTCACAGTCGGAAATAAATAATCTCAGTAATGCTTTCACAGATATTAAATTATCCGGGTTATCATCTATAGCTAATACCTTGCTCATGCGATCTCCTTATTTGTTTTTGAAAGCCGTTTTTTGATTTTTTCCAGAAGTTGTTCCGGATCAATGGGTTTTGCAAGGTAATCATCGCAACCCGCCCGGATTATTTCTTCCTTATCTCCTTTCATGGCCTGGGCTGTCAGGGCAATAACCGGAATATGTTTTGTCTTTGCATTGTTTTTTAATTTCTTAACCACTGTTAACCCATTTATGTTTGGTAATGAAATATCCAATAAAATTAAATCAGGAATTAATTGCATTGCTTTGTTTAATCCCTGTTCGCCGTCAAAAGCCTCTTCTATTATGGTCTTTTCTCCACGAATGATAGCCTTGATGGTTGTCATATTATCAAGATTATCTTCCACCACAAGAATTACAGGCACATTCTGTGTCTTTTCTAAAGAACAGAATGCATCATCTGTAAAATCGTCAGTTGTAAAATTTTCAGGGGTAAGTTCCTCTTTTGCAATTAAGGGCGCACAACTATCTTCAAACATAAGGTTTACTTTATGCAGAAGGTCTTCCCTGTCAACGTCCCCTTTTTGTACAAGTTGCTGAATATTATTGGAACTGAGCCGTTTTAAATCCTGTTTTGTCAAATCTTTTGCCGTTAAAATTAAAACAGGTATGTTTTTTGTCTTTTGGGTTCCCCTGATGCTCTCAAGAACCTTGAAACCGTCAATATTCGGCATCATCAAATCCAGGATAATCCCGTCGGGAATCGTATTCACCATATATTCAAGCGCCTGTTGCCCGCCTCGGGTTACATCCACAGCAAGTCCAATGGTTTCTAATGCTTTTTTAACCTGAATGATTGCGGCATCATTGTCCTCCACTAAAAGAATTTTATGGCGGTTTACATCTTCAGGTTGAGCTTTTATGTCATTGGCCATGTGTATGTTTGGTCTTTGATTTTTATGTGTAAAGCTGCCTTGGCCTTGTATTTTAAAGGCTTTGTCTGCTTTGATACCTGTTTTTACAATTGGTGTGGCAGCAGATGGTTCTATGGAGTCCATGATATTTTTTGCTTCCGCATACTTGACTGGAAGGTTTATGGTAAAGGTTGAGCCCCGGCCTTTTGCACTCTTTACACTGATACTGCCGCCTAACATTTTAGCGGCTTTGTTGGCAATGGCAAGCCCCAGCCCAGTACCTTCAAATTTTCGGGTTGAAGCGCCATCCACCTGACGGAATTCATCAAAAATATGCATTATATCTGCATCTGACATGCCGATTCCCGTATCTTTTACTTTTATACAGATATTATCATTATTCTTTTCGGCAGATATAATCACGCTGCCTTGTGCAGTAAATTTTATTCCATTTGCCACTATATTCTGCAATATTTGAAAGATTCTTGACTCATCACTTTCCATTTCAGGAAGATCTTCAGGCAGCTTTTTTAGTAATTTTAATTTTTTTTCCCTTGCAAGGGGTTCTACTCCTTCTATGATATTTTCAATAAGGTTTTTTATGGAAAAATGGTTCAAGCTGATGTCCATTTTCCCTGCCTCAATTTTGGAAAGGTCAAGGATATCATTAATAAGGGATAATAAATGTTTTCCGTTACGCTCAATAATTTCAAGAAAATTGACTTCTTCTCTGGAAAGCTTTTCCTTTGCCTGCAAAATTAATACACGGGATAATGCATTGACCGAATTTAAAGGTGTCCTGAGTTCATGGCTCATATTGGATAAAAATTCACTTTTCAGGCGACTGGCTTCCTCCAACTGCTGCTGCTGAGCTTCTAATTCCAGGTTTTGCTCTCTGAGTTCTTCTGACTGTTGCCGGGATTCTTCATTCATGGCCTGTAATTCTTCGGTTTGTGCCTGCAATTCTTCAGCCTGTACCTGTAATTTTTCATTGGCATCCTGGGAAATTGCCAAAAGACTTTTTATCTGCTCTTTCTGGGAGGCAGTATGCAAAACCACGGAAATGATTTTAGAAGCTGATATTAAAAATTCTTTTTTTATCCGGCTTATTTCTTCAAAGGATGCGATTTCAAGAACCCCGTGCAGAGTTTCTTCATAAAAAAGGGGCAGGACAAATATGCTTGAAGGCTTTTCGCACAATGTTCCGGATTGTCCCAGGGCATCCTGCCGGGTAATGTTTTTCAGCAGAATAGGTTTTTTTTCCAATGCCACCTGGCCGACAATGCCTTCCCCAAACTTAAATTTTTTGGAAAATTGTTTGGTTTCAACAAGTGCATAAGAAGATTTGAGTTCGCACACCGCCTTTTTTTTATCGAAAATATAAAGCGCCCCGGCGCAGGCATCCACATATCGGGCAGTATATTCTATGCTTTGGATCAATATCCGGTTATAGGTCAGCTCTCCTGACAGCTCACGGTTAAGGATGTTGCGGCCTTCGCTATGCCAAAACTGGCCTTTGAGCTTTTCAACAAGCCCGTTAAAGTGTTTGGACATTTCCGTGATTTCATTGTTTCCTTTGATCGCAGCTTTTATAAGTTTTCCTGTTTCCGTGGTTTTTATCATCGTATCTTTTAAGTCTGACAGGCTTGATACAATACTTGTAACGATAAAAAAGCTAATGGTCAAAACGATTAGAATCAGAATTAAAACAAAAAAAACAGTTTGTTTTAATATAGTATTTTCAATTTTTTGGGACTCTTTCATGAACGCGTCGGCATTGTTAAAGGCACAGAATGTAAGGTTTGACATTTTTCTTTCAAGACGGGCAACATAATCGGCTCCTTTTCCACGGGTTATCCTGTTGGCACCATTCGTATCTCCGGCAAAAACCATTTCTCCTACTTCTAATCTGATGGGTTTCCATCCTGCAAATAATTCTATGGTTTCTTCAACCAGTTTTTTTCCTTCCTGTCCCAGTATAAGTGATTTAATGGTAAAAAGTTCCTGAAACACTTTTTTTTCTTCTGTTTGTACGATGTGACTTGCCCGGGATATTTCCAGTGGGGTTGGAGCGGTTGACAGATCTTTCATGCTTCTGTGCATGCTTATGATTCCTGCCTTGGCCTTGAGTGCCGCATTTGAGGCTTTAAGGGGGTGATTGTATAATGTTGATGTAAGTTGGCCCAATACCCCCATTTGGTGTATTGATATCACACTAAACACAATAAACAGAACGACCATCACGGCAGAGGCCAGAAGCATCCTGGCTTTAATGGTGAGATTGTTCAGTAGATTCATTATTGAGGCTCCTTTAATGCATTCTGGAATATCTTTTGTTAGGAATATTTTAGATGAATATGACCATAATTATTCTCTTTGGAAAAATATTTTTTAAATTTGACAGGCATTTTTTCCGCCTTGCCCAATACAAGGCAGCCTTTTTGCGAAAGGGAGCGAATCAGCTTGTCAAAAATAATAGACTGACGTTCTGCCTTAAAATATATCAGCAGGTTCCTGCACAAAACCAGGTCAAAGTTTCCAAACACACTTTCCGGTGGAACATATGTCCTGGGATCAATAACATTATAAAAAGAAAAATCGACCATTTTTTTTATTTTTGGACTCAAGATATAGGTGTCATCCTTAATGGTAAAATATTTGCATAATAGTCCATATTTAATATCTTTAATCTGATCAAAATGATAGATGCCTTCCCGGGCTTTTTGTAATATTTTTTGATTAACATCAGTTGCAAAAATATTGACATCAAATTCATTTTTTTCTTTTTCTATTGTTTCATTTATCAGAATGGCTATGGAATAAGGTTCTTCACCCTCGGCACAGCCGACAGACCAGACCCGGAGACAGAGGTCTTTGGTTTTTGTTTTTTCTGCAATCATTGCCGGCAGCATCTTTTTTGCAATCAGTTCAAAGGTCAGGGTATTACGGAAAAAACGGCTGACGTTTATTGTCAAAAGGTCTATCAGGGTAATTAATTCTTCAGGATGCGCTTCAATATATCTGATGTAGCTTTGAGCATCCATGATTTTTAAAAATGCAGTTCTATTGTTTATTTTCCGTTCAAGTGAGGAATAGCGGTTTGCAGAAAAATCAAATCCGTGTGTCTTATTTAAATAACAAAGAATAGATTCAAATTCATGACGCATGGTATTGAATTTGCTCCATTGCCGTACCTGTACTGCTGTCGAAAATTTCCCTGATGCTTGTTAGCAGGTCGTCTTTTAATACAGGTTTCATCAGGATTTTATTCGGCTTAACATTAATCGTTCTGCCGTCTGCTATTTTTTTGCTGAATCCGGTACATAATATTACGGGAATGGCGGGCTGTATTTTTTTTAATTCCATGATAAGTTTTTCTCCTGTGAGATTCGGCATGGTCATATCCGTTATTACCATGTCATATTTTTCAGGAGAATTGCGAAATGCCTCAAGGGCCTCAATGCTGTTGCTGTAAGAACTGACATGGTAACCAAAATAGCTCAGTATCTTTTTAAGCATGATAGTGATAGGGATTTCATCATCAACGACAAGAAGACGTTCATTGCCATTGAGTTTATGGCTTGGTTGAATATTGTGAACAATTTGATTTCTTGGGTTGTGAAGGCATGGGAGGTAAACAAAAAAAGAGGTGCCGTTATCAGGGGAGCTTTGAACAATAATTTTCCCGTGATAATCTTTTACAATGCCGTGAATCACGGCAAGCCCTAAACCTGTTCCCTTGCCTTTTTCCTTGGTTGTAAAATAAGGTTCAAAAATTCTTTTTACTGTGATTTCATCCATTCCGATACCAGTGTCGGTTACTTCAAGACAAATATATGGACCAGGTGCCAGATCCGGTGAAGGAACCGTATTTTTTTCAAAATCAATTTCTCTGAGTTTAACCGTAAGCTCTCCGCCGTTTTCCTCCATTGCATGCAAGGCGTTGGTGATCAAGTTCATTACAATTTGATGAATCTGGGTCGGATCTGCCATGATCATACCCACATCATTTGGAATATCATTGGAAATTTTTATGCTGGCAGGCAGGGTTGACCTTGATAACTTTAAAAGTTCTTTTATGATTAACTGTACTCTGAGGGGTTGATATTCTTTATCTGTCTGCCTGCTGAATGTTAAAATTTGCTGAACAAGTTCTTTTGCACGGCAGGCTCCGTTTAAAATTCCTTTGATTTGACTTTTCATGGGGTTGCCGTAGGGCAGGTCTTGATCAATCATCTGGGCAAATCCAATGACTGGGAATAAGATATTATTAAAATCATGGGCAATGCCGCCTGCGAGCGTACCAATGGCCTCCATCTTTTGCGATTGCCTCAGCATTGATTCCATCTCCTGACGTTCGCTTTCAAGAATTGTCTTTTTTTCAAGCTCTGTTTTCATGCTTTCAAACAAATTTGCTTTATCAATGGCAATGGAGGCAAGTTCAGCAAAATGTTCCAGGATGAAAGTGGTTTCCTGTCCGATTTTTTTGCCGTTTACATGATGACTTAGTCCAATGGTTCCTTTGATATTTGATCCTGATGTTAAGGGAACTCCGATAATGGATGTGGCAAAATCAAATTGAGGATCAGACGTTTTTCCTATCCAGTTTTGATAATCGTTTAATAGTATGGATTCCCCGGTTTCCCACACTTTTCCGGAAAGACCTTCACCAGGCTTTAAGGTTTTGCCGATTAATCCTGAATACTTGCCGCAGCCAGCCTTTATCTCCAGAATATGTTCCAAGGGGTGATAGATTTGTATGAACCCATCCGGTATTTGAGTTAAATCGGATGCTCTTTTAATAATAGAGTTTAAGAGTTTTGATAAATTCAGACGGCTGAACATTCCAAGAGATGTATCATAAAGTACGGACAGATATTCATTTTTTTGTTTCAGTTCTTTTTCTATCTTGTTTGCATGATCAATTTCTTTTTTCAGGAGTTGATTGGCCTTTTCTAATTCAGCAGTCCGTTCTTCAAGATGGTTTTTATAAACCTTTAATTGATCTTCAGCTTGCTTTTGCTTTAATACAATTTTTTTCAGTTCTGATTTTTGACAGGCCAGTTCTGATAATTGATCTGTAATTAAAAATAAGGACTCGCTAACTTGTTCAAACTGCTCCAACGGCATTATGGTTAATTTTTCAAGTGCTTTTTTAAATTCTTCCTGATCAGCCCTAAATCGTTTTACATATGCCATTATTTTTATTTTGAGTGTGTGATCATTTTTGATCTGATCAGTCAGCCATTTGGCAATATGGTTTTTATCGATATTGATACTTGTATCTGGATTCCATAGTCCGGTATTCAAGCAGTGCCGGACTGAAGATTTTTTTGTGTGTGATTTTCCAAGCACGGCATCGGATTGAATACAGTTTGATAATCCTTCAGGTCTGGTAAATGCATCCTGTATAACCTTTATATTCTGTATCTTTGAGATATCAAAAAGCTCCTCAAATGATTGAATAGATAACGTTTCAGTTAGGTCATCAGTATGGCGCTTGATGTGCATATCCTTTCCTTTCATGGTCGCAACCCGATAATTTATAATACCATAAATTTAAAAGTTAAAAGGGCAGGCAATACCTGCCCTTTTGTTTGCTGTACAGAATTAAAAATTTTCAAACGCATTCTCTTCATCAAATGTTATCACCTGTTCAGGCCTTATTTCTTTTGGATTATGACCAATGCGTTTGCTTTTTTTTGCATTGATTGCATTCGATGTATAAGAAATGGCTTTTACCCGTTTTTTGTCCGGCAACGCAATAGTCTGGTCTTTATCACCGGTTACCAGCATAACAAGGTCACCAACATAATCCCTGAGTTGTTCTGCCTGGGCGCTCATCTCTTCAGCTGCTGATGCGGATTCCTCGGCAGTTGAGGCATTCTGCTGAACGACTTTATCCATTTCCGCAATGGCATTGTTCACCTGTTCAATCCCATTGGACTGTTCCTTGGATGCTTCTGATATTTCCGTGACCAGATCCCCCACTTTGGCTGCAGCCTTAGCTACCTGGCTGAAGGCTTTATTTGTCGTGGACACAAGTTCGGAGCCGTCATTTACTTTTTTTACCGTTCCTTCAATGAGTTCAGCCGTGTTTTTGGCTGCATCTGCAGCTCTCATGGCAAGATTTCTGACTTCATCGGCCACAACGGCAAACCCGGCCCCTGCTTCTCCGGCTCTGGCAGCTTCAACCGCTGCATTCAGGGCCAGCAGGTTTGTCTGAAAAGCGATTTCATCGATGGTTTTGATGATTTTGGACGTTTCTTCACTGGCAGTTGAGATATCTTCCATGGAGTGTATCAGTTTCTCCATGGAGTCATTGGAGCTTTTTACAAATTTACCGGCCTCTTTCATGAGATTATCGGCCTGGGATGCATTTTCAGCATTTTTCTTTGTCATGGAAGCCATCTCTTCCATGGATGAAGAGGTTTCTTCTATGGCTGCGGCCTGTTGAGAAGCGCCTTCTGCAAGGGATTGGCTGGCAGAAGACACCTGAATTGCGGCAGAAGCAACCTGGTTTGATCCCTCATTCATGCCTTTGGTGATATTGTTAACAGGGCGTGTAATGCCTCGGATGATAAAAAAAGCAGATACTATACCGACCATAAGAGCCGCAATAAAGCCAACAATCATCATTGTCGACGCATTATCAAGAGAAGAGACCGTGTCTTTTGCAACTTTGTCCGTTGCCTGCAGTCCTGCATCAGTAGTTGTCTTGCAGGCATCAATAACCGATAAGCCAACAACATTTCTTTTGTTTGCCAATTGTTGTAATTCAAGCCAGTTGTTAAGAAAATCCTTCATTGCAGTTTGATAATTGTTCCCTGCGGTACTTACCTCTTTAATCCGGTTAAGATCAGCTTCATTTCGGGTGATCTGTTGAAGACTGTTAAATTTTTCATCAATTTTTTGAAAATTTTTTAATGCATCTTCCATTATACTGGGACTGCGCAATGCCTGGGATTTAAAAACTCCTACCCGCGTAATATTGCCAAGGTCAATGATATCATTTGCTAAATTGATTTTGGTTTGGCGTTCCAGCATTTCCCTTGTAAGTGCGTTGTGCTGGCTTTTCAGGAATGCTTCACAATTTTCGGTATATTGACCTGCAGCCGCATCCATTTCTCTGCGATATCTTGTCTCATTTGTTTTGATATATCCTTCCATGGCTTCAGCATAGTTTTTTGCATGAGTTTGAATGGCATTTATCTGTTTGATATTCTCAGGTTTACGGGTGATTGGTCTTATGGTCTCTAATTTTTTGTTTGTTTCAAGAATATGATTTGCAGCTTTTTTCATGAGTTGCATATCTTTTGATACCTGGGCCTTGAAATTATTAATCCTGGCAAGGGCTCCTTGCTCGACAACATCCGTGACAATTGTGATTTTATTTTGACGTTCAGTCAGGTTCTTTTTGAATGCCGTATTCTGTCCGTCCAGAAATTGCGCACAGTTTTTCATGTATTTTTCAGCAGATGAATTAAGAGTTTCTCTGTTTTTTGCCAACTCAGAATTAAAATCAACTGTTTGAGAAATGAGTTTTTTATATTCATCAAACGCTTGAGTGGCAGCTTCAAGCTGACTTTTTAGCTTTTTTAAATTAGGAGACTGTGCCTCAAGGTCGCGGCCTTTTGCTAAAGCATTTTCTAAGGATATCGTCGCTTTTTGGGCATTTTTATAAAATTTTTCATCCTCTGTAAATCCATACCCTCTCATTGCGAACATTACTTGATTGGCAGCTTCTCTTATTTTTACCGCGACATCAACTTCAGGGACATACTCATGGGCCAGTATAGTGCTTTGATTCTGTACATTATGCATATTCCAAATGGCCATCATTCCAAGTATGCATGAAATTGCGATTATCAGACCAAATCCCAAAGCAATCTTTATCCCAATGCCAAATTTCTTCATCTTTATTTTTCCTTTTTCAATTTGTTTTGTGATCTGAAAAAATGATCAGACAGTTTTTTTAAGCCCCATTAATTCTTCATTTGACAATACATGATCAATATCCAGAAGAATTTTTACACCACCTTGTGTCTTTGCCATTCCCATTATATAAGTGGTATCAAGTCTGGTTCCAAAGGCCGGGGTTTCTTCTATCTCTGCTTCACTAATATTTAATACTTCAGAAACGGAATCCACAACTATACCGATTTGAACAGTCATGTCATTTGAATCAACCTCGACAACAATAATACATGTCCGGTCTGAATACGGTATGGAGTTCATGCCGAATTTTAATCTAAGATCAATAACGGGAATCACTTTTCCCCTTAAATTAATAACACCCTTGACAAAATCAGGCGTTCGGGGGACTGAAGTGATCGGCATCATCCCTATGATTTCTTTGACTTTAAGAATACCGATGCCGTATTCTTCCTCCACAAGGTTAAAGGTCAGATATTTGCCTGTTTTCATGATTTTTGTCTGAATTGTTTGATTTAAATTGTCTTGATTTAAACTGCCCGGTGATTCCACAAGCTTTTTCTCCTGTTTAAGGTTTGTATTGCATTTTATTGAATAAGTATTTTATTCATAGATCTCTTTTATGTTGATTGTTGAACTCTGACTTAAACTTTGATTTTATCAATAATTACTTAAATCAATTTCAAACCAATTCAAACTAATTCAATTTTCATGCCAAAGTAATCAGATAGAAAATCTGATTTATTTCAATTGATTACAAAATTTAACAAACCCGACAAATTGTCACAAAAATATGACAATTTGCATCATGAATTGTCATATGCAATGTTAATATATTAAATTTATTGATTATATATTGAATTGTAGGGTTTGTCGTAAAAATGAGACTGTCACAAAAATGAGACTCCTCTCCTTGTTTTGAAGTTTTGCCTATCAAATCCATATTTTTATAATTTTTATTTCTAATAAGTAGAATTAGTGATAAGAGAAAATACTCTAATTAGAATTCAAACAAGTTATGGTTTTAATCACAAAACAATTCTAATTTGTTGAATATATTATTTTAGAATGGACAACATCATGGATGTTATAAGCGCCTTATTTAAAAGTCTTTCTCCAAAAATTTCATTGTTTTTTTCTTTTTCTTTTTTATTCGGATTTTTGTGGTCTCATCTCAAATCCACAATACCAACCATTCAAAATATGGCCATGGGGGCCTCATTTTCAGTAATCGCCGGGATCGGCGTGATGACCTATATTGAAATACTGCCGATAATTATGAAGGATGGCCGAGTCATTCTGGTCGGACTTGCTGCTGCCTATGGAGGTATAACTTTTGGCATTTGCGCCGGAGCCCTGGTTTCTGAAAAATTACAAAAAACGGTTAAAACAACAGATTCCACAGAACTGGAACATAAAAAGAATCTGTCCAATGCATCCCCAAAATTTTTTAAAATATTTTATAAAAGTCCAATTTGTATGGGAATCACCACGATAGATGAGGGCAAATTCATAGATGTAAATGAAAATTTTATCAGGATCACGGGATACACCAGGGAAGAAACCATCGGAACCACCTCATCTGATTTGGGATTTATATCAGTTGATGATCGAAACCATCTAAAGCAGCTATTGATAAAGCAAGGAGAGGTTAATGCCTTAGAGGTTGTTTTTCATAAAAAAGACGGGAGTATATTTTATGGCCTGTATAGCGGTGTCATTATCACTTTTGAGGGTACGCCCCAATTATTGTCAATAACAGAAGATATTACCAAACGCAAACTGGCAGAAGTCGAACTTATCAAAAAACAAAAAAATGAACAAGAATTAAGAATAAGGCTGGAAGCGCTTTGGAAAATCGCCAGCATGGGTAATGAAACTCTAAAAACAATATGTGATTATGCCTTGGCGGAAATTGAAAAAATTACCCATAGTCCATATGCTTATATAGGATTTTTAAATCATGATGAAAGTGAAATGACTCTATATTCGATGTCTCCGGAAGTAATGATTGAGTGCAATGTAACTGATAAACCAATTAAATTTCCCGTCAAAACTGCTGGTTTCTGGTCAAAATCAATCAAAAAAAAAGCACCTGTCATCATAAATGATTATGCGGCAAAACATGAAGAAAAATCAGGATTGCCCGAAGGCCATGTGAGGATAAAACGATTTCTTTCAGTCCCAACCGTTGGGAAAGATGGTATTGAGCTTATTACAGTCGTGGCAAACAAACCCGATGAGTATACCAAAGAAGACGTAAAACAAATTGAAGCATTGATTACAAATGTAATGATTTTAATCCATCAGAAAAAAGCGGAACATGAAAGAAAAAAACTGGAAAAACAACTTCAACAACTTCAGAAGGTTGAGGCAATTGGTGCGCTGGCCGGCGGCATTGCCCATGACTTCAACAACATCCTTTTTCCAATTATCGGGTATGCGGAAATGCTGGTTGAAGACTTTCCACAGGACAGTCAGTATAAGGAAAGTGTAAATGAAATCTTGATCGGTGCAAGGCGGGCAAAAGATCTTGTGAAACAGATACTGACATTCAGCCGCCAGACAGATCAAAAGTTAATGCCTTTAAAACCGGATTTAATTATCAAGGAAGTGATAAAACTGATCCGCTCGACCATTCCGACATCAATAAAAATCAAAAAAGAGATTGATCCTGATTGCCTGATGATTCTGGCTGACCCGATACAGATCCATCAGGTGGCCATGAATTTAATTACCAATGCCTACCATGCAATACAAGATTCAAGAGGAACATTGACCATAAAGCTTAAAAATTCAGAAAAAACGGATCTCTTCCATGAAACATTCATTCCTTGTGGCAAACCCTGCATTGAACCTTTTATCTGGCTTTCTGTCAGTGATACCGGAGCAGGTATGGACAAAATGACTTTAGAAAAAATATTTGATCCTTATTTTACTACAAAACCCAAGGGAAAGGGAACCGGAATAGGACTGTCTGTTGTCCAGGGGATTGTAAAAAACTGCAAAGGGGAAATCAAGGTAACAAGCAGCCCGGGTGAGGGCAGCACCTTTGATGTGTATATCCCTGCTATCAAACAAAGATTCATATCTGACCCTCAAGCAGAAAAGATTATTCATGCCCGGGGAAATGAACGAATCCTTCTGGTGGATGATGAACATCAGGTTTTAAGGCTTGAAAAAACAATGCTTGAACGTCTAGGATATAAGGTGGAAACACAAGACAGCAGCCTGAAGGCAGTGGAACTTATAAGAGCAAATCCTGACCGGTTTGATTTGGTTATTACGGATATGACAATGCCGGACATGACAGGGGATCTGCTTGCACATAAAATCATGAATATCATTCCCGGTTTTCCTGTCATCATCTGTACCGGGTTCAGCGAACGGATAAGTCCGGAAAAAGCCAGGTCAATCGGAGTGAAAGGATTGTTGTTTAAGCCCATAATCAAATCGAAATTTACAGAAACGATAAGGTCTGTTTTAGATGAAAGCAAAGAATACTAACTTTTTACAACATCGGGAGATTAAAAAAACTCTTGAGATTAATTTGTTTTTAATAGATAAAAAAAATTATGCCTAACGTATTAATCATAGATGATGACGAACAGATATGTAAACTTTTATCCAAAGTTTTTAATAGAATGGGTTATTCCGCATCTTATCAACTGACTTTGAAAGAGGGACTGGATAAAATAATTTCTGAATATATTGATATTGTTTTTCTGGATGTAAATTTGCCGGACGGCAATGGCCTGGACGCTATAGAAATCATAAAACAGCGACCATTGGCTCCGGAAATCATTATTATTACGGCGGATGAAGATATTGACGGTGCAGAGTTGGCAATGCGGTCTAACGCCTGGGATTATATTTCAAAAAGAGAATCCCATAGAGATTTTAAATTTGCTTTAGAAAGAGCATTAGAATATCGCAGGCAAAAACAGGCAAAAAGCCCGGAAAAACAGATTAACTGTGCAGCTATTATTGGCAAAAGCAGATTAATCTCAAACTGTCTGGATAAAATTTCAACGGCAGCCCATAATGATCTTCCTGTCCTTATCACAGGAGAGACAGGAACCGGTAAAGAGCTTTTTTCAAGGGCCATCCATGACAACAGTAAACGATTCCATGAAGAATTTGTGGTTGTTGACTGTGCCTCGTTGCCTGAACATCTTGTTGAAAACACATTGTTTGGCCATGCAAAAGGTGCATTTACAGGGGCTGATTCTGATAAAACAGGCTTAATGGAAATGGCTGATAAGGGAACCCTGTTCCTGGATGAAGTGGGTGAACTCCCTTTAGATGTTCAAAAAAAATTTCTCAGAGTACTTCAGGAAAAGATATTCAGACCCATTGGCAGCAAAAAAGAAGTTAAAAGTGACTTCAGGCTGATTTGCGCAACACATCGTGATATAGCAGACATGGTGAAACAAAACAAATTCCGAGAAGACCTTTTTTTTAGATTATTTTCCATGAATATTCACCTGCCTCCATTAAAAGACCGCAAAGAAGATATCATCATTCTTGCCCAACATCATCTCAATAGCAAAAAAGATCTTTCCGGAAAAAATTGTACTATGTCCCGGGAATTTTTAGAAGAACTTAAATTGTACGAATGGCCTGGAAATGTCCGGGAACTTCTCAATACAATAGATCTGGTCTTCAGCGAGGCAGGTGACGGCACAACACTTTTTCCTCATCACCTGCCTGAAAATATTCGGGCAGTTAACATCAGAAATAAAATCAAAGCTCAAAACAAAGCCAACACACACACGCCACCTTTTTTTCCAAACAAAAAAAAAATCGGCAGCATCCCAAAGCTAAAAGATCATATTGAAAACACAAAACATGCATATATTCAGAATCTGATATTGGTCACACAAGGAAATATTAAGGAAACCTGCCGGATATCCGGGCTTTCAAGAGGTCATATTTACCGTCTCTTGCAACAGTATAATATAAAAGGAGTTTAATGTGTGTCATATTTTTGTGACATTCTGCCTGGTTGGATAAATTTTGTAACCACTTGCAATATAAAATGATTTTATATTTATTGCCTTGGCAGGGAAATTGATGACTACTGTTAATAAAATCTAAAAACAATTATAAATAATAATCATTGGAATCAAGCTGAAAATAAAACGGCTAAAGCAAAGAGAGTACATAGTAATAAAAAATTTAAACCAATCGGTTCAGACAAAAATTATAAAAACAAATTAAAGGAAAATTTTTATGAAACTCAGCTTAAAATATAAATTTCTTATTCCAACTGTGACAACAACCATACTTTGTTTGATTTTGATGTCAGTTGTTTCATACATGAAATCCAGCAAAGCCCTGGAAAATTCAATTGCAGGCCAGGTGGAATATGTATCCGGTTCAATTTCAAAGCAACTTGGCAATTGGATCATGGAACGGAGAAATGATTTAAATAATTTCAGTGAAGAAACCATATTTACAGATGCTGCGAACCAATCATTACAAGATGAGAGCATACAAAGCACAGCAAATCGTCGTTTGGAAAAAATCAAAAGGAACAGTACATTTTTTGAACTTATCGCCCTGGCTGGTCCAGGGGGCAAGATTATAGCGTCATCTGAAACCGGTATGATCGGATCAATGAATATCTCAAATCGGAGTTATTTTAAAGAAGCTTTTTCAGGAAAGGTATCTGTTTCAGACATAATCAAAAGCAAAGTTTCAGGAAATCCTGTCTTTTGCATCTCTTATCCGGTTAAGCAAAAAAATACCATAGTAGGCGTGCTTTTTGGAGCCATTAATTTGAATCATTTTACAAAAGAATTTGTTGATTCCGAAAAAGTCGGAGAAACAGGATATGCATATATCAGCAGTAATGAGGGAATTATACTGGCCCATCCGGATAAATCAAAGATATTAACACTGGATATCAGTCAATATGATTTCGGCCGCCAAATGCTGAAACAAAAAAAAGGGCTGATAAACTATAGCTTTGAAGGTGTTAATAAAACAGTTGCATTTGCAGAAGAACCGAATTTGGGTTGGATAGTTGCGTCAACAGCAGACAAGGCTGAAATTTTTGCTCCGGTTTATCAGATGCGTAACACAAGCATTATTATCGGTGTTGTTTGCGTTATTATTATTGCAGCAATAATATTCTTAATTACACAGTCAATTGTGAATCCAATCAACAGGATTATCAACGGAATGGAAGAAGGGGCTAACCAGGTTGCATCAGCTTCGATTCAGGTATCCTCTGCCAGCCAGTCTCTTGCAGAGGGCTCTTCCCAGCAGGCATCCTCTATTGAAGAAACTTCTGCATCAATAGAAGAGATGTCTTCAATGACAAAGAAAAATGCTGAAAATTCAAGCAATGCCGACCGTCTCATGAAACAGGCAAATCATGTCGTTACTGAGGCAAATGAATCAATGAAACAACTTACTCTTTCCATGAATGATATTTCAAAAGCAAGTGAAGAAACTTCCAAGATCATCAAAACAATTGATGAAATTGCATTTCAGACAAATCTTCTGGCATTGAATGCTGCCGTTGAGGCTGCTCGTGCAGGCGAAGCCGGAGCAGGATTCGCCGTCGTTGCAGATGAGGTCAGAAATCTTGCCATGCGGGCTGCTAATGCTGCAAAAGATACGGCAGAGTTGATTAAAGATACTGTAAAAAAAATCAGCGATGGATCAGCAATAGTTTTAAAAACCAGCGATTCTTTTAGGGATGTGGCTGAAAGCAGCAGTAAGGTTGGTGATCTGGTTGTTGAAATTTCAGAAGCATCCAGAGACCAGTCTGATGGAATTGATCAGGTCAATAACGCTATTTACGAAATGGACAAAGTGGTTCAACAAAATGCCACCAATGCTGAAGAATCCGCTTCCGCATCAGAAGAGATGAGTTCCCAGGCAGAACAACTAAGGGATTATGTGGCTGATCTTGTTCTTTTGGTGAGCGGCAAAGAAGACAGGACAAATGTTTTGATAAACAAAAAAAAAGCCCCCTTCTTTTCTTATAAATCTCATTCTATTGGCTTAAATCAAAACAAAATAACGGCTACCAGTAAACAAGAAATCAAATCGAATCAAATTATACCCTTTGATGAAAATGAGTCGTTTGAAGATTTTTAATCCTGTATAAAATATAAAACCTGACCTGGACAAGTCAGAACAAAGAAGGTTTTAATCAATTGTATAATGATTCCAAAAGCCACTAATACTAATGCAAAAGGATATCAATTATACTTTTTACAGAAAAGACCGGGGTGATCGCACTCCTAATAATAATCTTGACACAGGCTTTTATGAAAAGCTACTATAATACATTTTGTTTAATCATAATGAGTTTTATTTTACAGGAGAGTTAAGGAGAATATTGATGCTGCGTTACTTGCGTGAAAATACCGGAAACTGGATCATTAAATTATTTCTTGGGATCATTGTTATCGTGTTTGTGTTTCTCGGTGTGGGATCATTCGGAACAAAAAGAAATGATTCAATTGCAACTATCAATGATGACCCGATTACCATAAAGGAGTATCAGCAGGCATATAAGTCGATTGTTGATCAAATGCGGGCAAGATTTGGAAAAAATTTAAATGATGATATTCTGAAAGCACTTAATGTAAAACAACAGGCGCTTGATTCATTAATTGAACAAAAAATAATTTTAGCCCAGGCCGACAAACTCAAGATTAATGTTTCTGATAAAGAACTTCAAGAAACTCTGCTTTCAATTAAAGCATTTCAAAAAGATGGAAAATTTGATTTAGAGCAGTATAAAAAAGTCTTAAGTTTGAATTCTTTGAATCCTGAAATTTTTGAAGAGCTTCAAATCAATTCAATCAGACAGCAAAAGATTAAAGATATGGTGCTGAGTGCTGTGAATGTATCAGACCTTGAAGCAAGGAACTGGTATTTATTTCAAAATACAAAAATTGCAGTTGATTATTTGCTGTTTGATCCTAAAGATTATTCAGATATTCATCCGGATGAAGACCAGATCAAAGCGTCTTATATTGAAAATAAAGATCAATATAAATCTGAGCCTAAAATCAAGGCAGTGTATTTGAAATTTTCTCCTGAAGATTATAAAGATACCGTAAGTGTCACAGAATCCGATATTAAAGAGTATTACGAACAAAACCCGGAACAATTTAAAATACCACAAAAAATTGAAGCCAGGCATATTTTAATTAAAGTCAGTGAAGATGCCGAAGAAGAAGTTGTTAAGGCAACAGAAAAAAGAGCCCGGGAAATATATGTGAAGGCTGTTGATGAAGGACAGGATTTTGAACTGCTTGCAAAACAATATTCAGAAGGGCCTTCAAAAGAGAACGGAGGATACCTGGGTGTGTTTGAAAAACAAAGTATGGTGAAACCTTTTGCTGACAAGGCCTTTGCTATGAAGGCCGGTGAAATAAGTACTCCTGTGCGAACTCGATTTGGCTGGCATATCATTAAAATCATAGCCAAATTTGATGCTTCCACTAAAACGTTGGCCCAGAGTTCGGAAAAAATTAAAAAAGAGCTGAAACAACAAAAACTGCAGAATTTAGCTTACGATAAAGCCGGGGAAGCATTTGATGCCGTGATTGACGGAGACGATTTAGAACAGGTCGCCCTTATCGCCAAGCAAAACATCATTACAACCAAAGAGTTCAGTATCCTTGGAGAAGGGATTAATATTGCTGATAATAAAGGCTTTGCAAGGGCTGCTTTTGAGCTTCCTCTGGATGATATCAGTGATGTAAAACAATTTGGTGACTCTTATTATTTGATCAAGGTGGTTAAAAAGATTGATCCTGTTGTTCAGGAACTTGATATTGTAAAAGACAGGGTTCGAAAAGCGCTTAAGACAAAAATGCAAATAGCACGGGCAAAAGAAGATGCTCAGTTGTATCTCACCAAAGCCCTTGAGATAAAAAAATCAGACACCAAAGTACTGGATACAGAAAAATCGGTAAAAAAAATATTGGATAAGTTGGCTAATGACCATAAACTAAACATTAAATCCACGGAATTATTTATAAGAAACGGCAATGTCGAAGGAGTAGGTAATTCTCCTGAATTTATCCAGGCAAGTTTTTCATTGAATAATAATAACACAATTTATCCTGAAATAATTAAAACTTCAGGCGGTTTTTGTATTATCGGTTTAAAAGAACGACAATTACCCGAAGAATCTGAAATTTCAGAAAATATTAACAGTATAAAAGATGAAATTATCTGGAGAAAACAGGCCCAATCGTTTCAGGCATGGATGGCTGAATTAAAAAAACAGTGTGAAATCAATTATGATCCTGAATTTTTGAATTAAAGGGTATCGTGATAAGGCGCAATAGTACTCTTAAAATTATTGTTTTAGGATTTTTATTTTTAGCTTCGTGTGTTACCCCCAGACATGTTGTTATTGATCCCGATAACGGCATGCAAACTGATCCTGCAATTGTTTATGGAGTACTCTCCAATGGATTCCAATATATCCTCATGGAGAATTCCAAACCAGAAGACAGGGTTAACGTTCATCTGAATGTTTTTGCCGGCTCCATGCATGAGACAAATGAGCAACAAGGTGTTGCCCATTATCTGGAACATATGTTGTTTAACGGGTCAGAACATTATAAGCCAGGTGAATTAATTGAATATTTCCAATCTATTGGTATGGATTTCGGCTCGGATGCCAATGCCCATACCTCTTTTTTTAATACGGTTTATGATCTGTCTTTGCCCAGCGCAGACTATCAGCAAATGGATGATGCCTTTGTCGTCATACAGGACTATGCAAAGGGGGCACTTCTTTTGGATGCTGAAATTGATCGTGAACGCGGCATTATTATGGCGGAAAAAAGGGAACGAGACTCGGTATCGTACCGTACCTTTAAAAAAAAACTGGCATTTGAACTGCCGGGTTCATTGTTTTCTGAAAGATTACCAATTGGGATCGACAGTGTCATAAAAAAAGCAGATCGAAAATTGTTGAACGCATATTATGACCAGTGGTATCGGCCTGATAATATGGCGTTGATTGTTGTGGGTGACTTTGACAGGCAAACGGTTCTTTCCATGATAACCAAAAGATTTTCCAAACTCAAACCCCGCACTTTTTTTTTGAAACATTCTTTATCAACCAAATGGGAAGAACATAAAGGGGTAAAACCTTTTTATCATTATGAGCCCGAAGCCGGCAGTACTGATATCACAATTGAGACAATTTCCTGGGAACCTTTTGAAACACAAACCCCGGATCTCCTGAAAAAAAGAACGTTAAACCATATAGCAGATTCCATATTGCAGAATCGATTATCGAGAATGGTCAGCAAGCAAACGGCAGATTTTTCAGAAGCATCTGTTTTTTCAGGAAAATATTTGCGTCACCTTTCAATATCGGCCATTAGTGCCGTTTGTCAACCCGATAGGTGGAAACAGGGTCTTGAGCAGATTGAAAAAACCTTGAGACAGGGTCTTTTATTTGGTTTTACGCAAACGGAGCTGGATAGAGTCAAGGCGGATTTCATTTCCTCGCTTGAAAAACAGCAAAATCTTGCAGAATCACAAAAAAGTTCTGATCTTTCCAGAAAAATTTTGACAGCTATAAATCAAAAAAGATTGCTGTTATCTCCGAAACAGAGAATGGATTTTTTAAAACCCTATATTGAATCAATTTCATTGCAGGATGCCCATAACGCGCTAAAAGAGACATGGGCAAAAGATCACCGGCTTGTGCTTGTATCAGGCAATGCCCATATAGCGCAGGCACCTGAAGCAAACATTCTTGATGTTTATAAGAACAGTTACAACGATAAAATTACACGGTATGAAGATCCTGAATCCAAGAAATTCCCATATCTTGAATTGCCGTTTTCTAAACACGGCATCAAGTCAAGGCAAGATAATGTTAAAGATCTTGGTATCACGGTTATTGATTTTAAAAATAATATTCGATTAAATTTAAAAAAAACAGATTTTAAAAAAAATGAAATTCTTTTTAAGGTTTGTTTTGGCCAGGGAAAAAAATCAGTGCCTGTTTCAAAACCGGGTTTATCCTTACTTACTGAGCGTGTGCTTCAGTCAGGCGGATTAGGAAAGCTTGATACGGATGAGTTGTACCAATCCCTTGCCGGCAAAGAGGTCACGATGGGATTCAAGATCAATGAAAATTATTTTTCTTTATCCGGGTCTGCTAACCCTGAAGAAGCTGAGCTTGTTTTTCAACTCATCTATCATTATCTTAATGATCCAGGATTCAGGGTTGAAGCTCTGGATATAGCGAAAACCAGGTATCAACAGCAGTATGACAGCCGCATACGAACACCTGAAGGCATTATGCGGACAACAGGAGATCTTTTTCTTGCCGGAAACGATACCCGGTTTGGGTTGCCCCGGCCTGTGACGATTAATCAGTATACACTGAATGATATTAAAGATTGGTTGATTCCATATTTTAAAAGTTCACCGGTTGAAATATCCATTATTGGAGATTTTGATTTTGAAAATATAATAAATCTTGCTTCAACCTATATTGGAGCGATTCAAAAAAGACAAAGTTTTCCTATTAAATCAATCAATACAGGTAAAATATATTTCCCGGAAGGTGAACATCTTGAACTGAAAATGGATACAAAAATGAATACAGGCGTTGTTCATGTCGCATTCCCAACAGATGATTTTTGGAATATCAGGCAAACTCGCAGGCTATCTGTTTTATCCAGGGTTCTTTCAGAAAGATTGAGAATCGTTATAAGAGAGGAACTTGGTGAAACATATTCTCCTTATGTGTATAATGATCCCTCGATGAGCTTTAATGGCTATGGCATACTGCATATGGTTGTCAGTGTAAAAAATGATAGTCATCAATTCGTTTTCAATAAAATTAAAGATATTATCAATGCCGTAACTGAAAACGGTATTTCAAAAAAAGAGATGGATCTTGCCTTAAAACCGGTTATAAATCATCTGAAAGTTCTTAGAAAAACCAATTCTTACTGGTTAAATTCCGTCATGGCCAATGCTTCAAATTATCCACAAAAATTTGATTGGTCCGGAAATATGACGGATGACTACAAATCAATCACCAGGGATGATTTGATATTGCTTGCAAAAAAATATCTGAATAACAATAGAAGCGCTATAATTTACATTAAACCGGAAACTCATAAGCAATAAAAATTGATTTTTAAATGGATTTATAAGAGGAAGGCAATTGTTATATGAATTAGGATTTGTATTGCGGGGGCAGCTTCTTTATTTGTCCGGAAACATTATTTCTAAGGTAATAATCCAGATCAAAAAGCTGTTTAAAACTTAGGTCGGTAAACTGTACATGCATTTTTCTGATTTTCATTGAACTGAATGAGGGTGCATTTTTTATTTCATAGTCTAAAACAATCTTAAAAGGAAGATCGCCTACATAATATCCCATGCTGCTTAAAAAGATCTTTTCTTCCGGAAGATTTTCATTCTCATTATCATCCGCATTTGTATCAATATATTTGAATGTAAGACCGCCCATACTGATATCAATTATCTGTCCTAATTTTTTGGAATTTGGGCTTATGGCTGCGTAAGCACCTTCTTCAGCCTTGTATCTTTTGTTTTTTCGTCTATCAACGGTTCTTTTTCTGCCCACAAAAAGCATCCTCTTTTTTCATAGCTATAGCTATATTAAATTTTTCTTTAAATTTCTTAAATTAATTAGAGCATAAATTGTGCCATTTAAATACATTGGTTGACTGTATGATAAATCGTATGAAAAAATTTTATATGGGATAGAAAAAATAAGCTTATCAAAGTTTGTTTTTGGCTTTTTTCAGGGCAGTGTGATGGGATTTTGTTTTATTCTTGATACAAAAGGTAATTTAAATTTTTATGCATTTTTGGAAAAATTAGTTATAAAAGTATGTATTTTATTTCTTATAAAATTACATTTTTTCCTCAAATTGTTTTAAGATCCTGTTTTTCATTACATTATCAGGTGTAAAAATTTTGCCGCTAATGGCAAGATAAACCCCATGGGGTAAGGTTTGAACTGCGGCAACAGCAAAACCGATGTTGAAAATTGCATCGCTGGATTTGAATTTTGCAGGCTCCATGGCACCGGTCAGGACGATGACCTTGTTTTTAATGTCGGCCAGCACTTTTGCTGTTTCAATCATGGTGTCAGTGCCGTGGGTAATGATGATTTTGTCATTAATTTCGGCTTGTACTGCTTGATGGATGATTAACCGGTCTTGATCCGTCATATCAAGAGAATCTTTTTTTAATATGGAAGACACCTTGTATTTAAAATTTATCCTTCCATCTTTTAAAATATCATTAATATTGGATTCTCCTATTTCATATCTGCTTAACGAATCAAAATATACTTTGTCGATGGTTCCGCCTACAGCAATAAATTTAATTTCCATTTTGGCTCTCTTTCATTCAGTCTCTTGATTCTATAAAATGGGTCAGCGTTGCCAGGCATATATCATAATTAAACCCTCTGTACCGCAAAAAATTCATCATCTTTTTTTTAAATGTTTTATTATCAAGTCTGTGCCATGTTTTTATTTTTGGTCTTACCGACTTTAATGCCAGATCCTGATCATCATAGTGCGTTAAAACAGCGTCAATGATTGACGGGTTGATCCCTTTTTTTTTGAGTTCATATCGAAATGCGAATTTCGATTTTGGTTTGTGTTTTGCCTTGGTTTCTATAAAAAATTTTGCGAAATACCTGTCATCTAAATATTTTTTTTCCAATAAAATTTCAATAATTTTTTTTATAAAATCTTCACTGATCCCTTTTTTTTTAAGGTATTCTTGTATTTCATAAACAGTTCTCGGTTGATAGGCTAAGTATTTTATCGCCATATTTAAAGGAGGTCCGATTTTTTTAGTATTATTGGAAAATGAATCCATTATTTTCATGATCACTCTTTGGATAGTTTATCCAATAATTTGACAGGAGTGTTTAAAATATTGGACATTATATTGATAAGGCCGTCACTCACTGCAGACGGATGTAAAAGGGTAACAACAGGATCAAAAAGTTTTCCAGTGGCTTTTAACGGAACTGATATGAGCCGTCCGCCAAGAAGCGTATTAATAACAGGAATTTTTTCAACAATAAGATCAACTGTTTTAAACGGAGCAACAAGACAGGTCAGATCCATTTGATCTTTTGCAGGGTCAATCCACCCATTGAATATCAGCAACATATCTTTCCCGTCAATTACGGCTTTGGTCAGGTGAAT
The DNA here is from genome assembly GCF_000307105.1 of Desulfobacula toluolica Tol2. Lineage (NCBI taxonomy): Bacteria > Pseudomonadati > Thermodesulfobacteriota > Desulfobacteria > Desulfobacterales > Desulfobacteraceae > Desulfobacula > Desulfobacula toluolica. The sequence goes on along the minus strand of NC_018645.1, from coordinate 3,426,833 downwards.
TCTGCTGTCTTTGATATCCGCTTCAATGGAAATATTTTTATATGCAAATCCTGTTTGTGTCACATTGGGTATCTTCCCTTTGAAAAGTTTTGAAACATTTAAAACAGAAAGAATTCTTGAAAGAAGTGTCCATTTGTAAATGCGCCCTTGTTCAGCAGTTAATGTGAATGAACCGGTTAATTGATTTAATACGTCTTTTGAAGGACTATCCAACAGAATATTACCGGTTAAAGAATACCGACCGTCAATCAAGTCATTTGTTTGAAGAAAACAGGTCAATAGATCTTGAATATTGGCCTTGTTATGGGCCTCAAACGAAAAGGCACCTTCGATGCACTCTTGTTTTAAATTAATATACCCTTTTGTATTTAAATCACATAAGAAAGCGGTGTTCAAGTTGATGTGTAAATGTTCTTTTTCAAAAGAAACCTTGGTGTCGATTTGTGTAAAGGTCAGTTTCTCAGTAACCAGTCTATCTGCTTTAAAATAAATTGGCTTGGCTGGTAACAGACGATTGTATAACGGGAATGTCCCGAAGTGAGACAGGGGTGAATTTAGATTTATTTGCCGGGTGATGATGTGTAAATTGGAATTTTTATCCGTATGTATTAATGTGGGTTGCCCTTTAGTTAGGGTATTGATTTTTTTTGCCCAGTAACTGTCCGGTATAACAATTTTGTTTAATGTTGTTGTATTTAAAATCCCATTAAAATCAAACAAGGGCTTTTCTGTATTGTGATTAAACGTTATACAAGCGTTTGAGACTCCTTCTTCAAGAAACGTAATGGTATTTAAGGCCGATAAATCAAGGGTTTTACCTTTTAGATCAATATAGAGTTTAGGTCCTGTCGTGAAGTTAAGATTACTTTTGAAAAAAGATTGCTTTGTGCCGGTATGAAAATAGCCGTTTTCCAAATCAAATGGAACCAAAATACTATCAAAATGTTTTTTTTTAATAAAGTGTTCCATCCACGACAGGTTTCTTATTGTCGCTTGAATTTTTTTTAAATTTAAAAAATTATCCGATACCTGAAATTGGCAGGACAGGTTTTCTATTTGGTCCTGATTCCACTGTGTTGTGATATCAATTCCAAAACCGTTACCGGTAATATTATATTTCCATTGGTCCGGTTTTAATATGGGGCCGGATAGATCCATTGAGGTGATTTGTAGCTTACCGCCTCCGTTTTTGACACAAGAAAGCATCTCTCTGGTTTTTTTATAGGACATCAACCAGGGGATCATTGATTCCAGGTTGATTATACCAGAGCCTGACCGGATGCTTATCCTTGCTTGATCCTTAAAATCAAGCACCGTATTCAGATCATAAATCCTGCTGTTGTTTATCATCCCTGTGAGACCATTGAGGCGTATGTTATCAGGTTTATATTCAAACCTTAAGTTTTCAAGGGCAATAACACCTGGAATCCGATCATAATTGCCTGTGACAGAAAAATCAGCTGTAGTGATTTGAACCTTAAGATCATGGGACATTGTTTCCAAAGAAAGATTTAATTTGGCTTTTGATCGCCCCTTTACATCATGAACCATTGATAATTCTTTGGCCAATAGTGTGTTGGGTAAAAGGGATATCAAGGTTTGGGGCATCATTGTAAGATCAACGTCAAGTAAAAACTCTCCTTGAAACGGATGATCCTCATAATTTAAAAGGTCGACGCTGAGACGTCCTTTTTCAATGACTGAACTTTGAATAACTGCTTTGTTTGTATTGATATCCAGAATGCCATTTTGAATATGGGCATCCCCAAACACATGTGAGGCAACCAAATTTGTTTTCGGAATATGTACCAGACCGTTGTCAATCGTTCCTTTAAGTTTTAAGTGGTTCCCGGTAAAAAGATCTTTAAAGCCATTGCCTTGAAACGAGACATCAATTTTGGGAATTCTGCCGTTATTCAGAATTTGAAACAAACTTCGGGTGATCTTATTGTTTTTGAAAAACAATAATGACATCTCTTTTGCCTTATTGATATGAATATTGGTTCCAATAAAGTGTATGTTTGATTTTTTTTTGATTTGATCGTTTGCAAAATAAATTGCCACAGACCCATTAGGATAATTGAGTTTGAACGAAGGGGTATCAATTTGATAAAAATTATCAGACAATTTAAAAACCGACTCGATAAAGTCTGAATCCAAAAGGATCTTTTTGTTTTTTGACTTTATTTTTGGGGCAATGAAGTTACATTGTCCTTGGATTTCATCCTTTGAATTAAGCGTTACAATAGTTTTTAACTGATCAAGCTCAATGGAATCCACATTTATGTTTTGATCAAAAGAGGCGTTATAAATATCATAAGATTTGAATCTGATATCTTTTATGGTTATTCGTAAAATGGTGTCGTCTTTTTTAGACAGATATATTGATCCATCCATCCGTCTAAAATAAGAAGATGAGAAATTATTGAACGTAATTTTGACAGCATCCTGGTGTTCAGGTAAAAAATCAAAGATTTTTTTTAATTTTTGAGTATGTGTTGAAACCGAAAAATCAATTGGTATCATGAAGAGATTTTTTTGGGGAGTGCTGATTTTAATTTCAGGCTGACTGATTATGATCTGGCTGATATTGATTTTACCGCGAAAAATAGCCTGGCTGTTGAAATTTAATTTTAATAATTTAATGTTGATATCAGTTTTATTGTCGGCATTGAAACTAAACTTATCTATGGTCAGGCTTGGTTGTGGAAAGACGGTAATAAAAAATCTGGAACCATCAATCCGGGTGCCTGTTTTTTGATATATGAAAGAAGATATTTTATTTTTAATATAAGAGGTATTGATGACTCGGTTAACTGTAAAAAGAGAGGAGAATAATAGAACAAGAATTAAGACAATGCCGTAAAAAACCGGTCTTTTAATTCCAATTTTCAGAGAAGTTATCATTATACGGATTAATCGAACGGCACAGGTTAACATAAACCCTGGGCCGTTCGGTTTTTTATAGCCTGTCAGCTGCGGCTTGTGATTTCAACGATATGAAATCCAAAATTTGTTTTAACAGGTCCATGAGCTATGCCGACTTCTTCATTGAAAACTACCGTATCAAATTCAGGAACCATCTGGCCTGGGCCAAATTCGCCCAGATCTCCACCATTTCTTCCTGAAGGGCATTTTGAATGTTCTTTGGCCAATTTTTCGAAGTCCTCACCATTCTTTATTTTATCAATAAGTTCTTTGCAAAATGCTTCATCTTTTACGAGTATGTGCCTGGCGCTGGCTTTTGCCATCATTTCTCCTTTAATCTATTCTGGTTAATGTCAACTTTTTTTGAGTGTAGTAAATCATTTTATAATTATCAAGATATAACAATTACCATGAAAAATCAAAATCATGGGAAAGCTCAATAAAATCCGCCATTACAAGATGGGTTTGATTCATCATAATTTCTTTGAAGTCATTTATCTTTGTAGTTTCAGGATCGAATTTTTCTATTGGTGCTTTGCCGATAGATATCAAATAATTGTTTTCAACATCAAGTTCTGATTGCTCGAACAGTTTTTTTTCTGATTTTCGGGCATCCAGGTTTAATGAGATGGAGGTCTGAGAATTTATTTTTGATGCAATTTCGATTCTTTTTTTAAGATAAGTTACACCTGGGTCTTTAAGCGATCTTTTTTGGTAACCGGTATCCAGTTTCTCATTCATTAATTGAAGCGACCGATAGGCTTTATATGACGTTTTGATTGTTGTATCCCATGGGAGGGCACCTTCTAAAGAGCTTTCTCCCGTATCTTCAATCTTATAGAGTTGCGGATAACTCAAATCCGGTACAATCCCAAGATTTTGAGTGCTTTTGCCTGAAACTCTATAAAATTTTGCACTGGTAAGTTTTAATTTGCCTTTTCCAAGTGGCTGTAATTCTTGAACAGTTCCCTTACCAAAGCTTCTTGTACCGACAATCACGCCCCGATGATAATCTTTAATGGCACCGGCAAAAATTTCGGAAGCCGATGCACTCATTCGATTGATTAATACGATAAGAGGGCCGGAATATTCAATGGTTGGGTCATCATCATATAATCGCGTAATCCTGTATTTTGTCCTAATTTGTACTGTTGGGCCTGACTTCAGGAAAAGTCCTGTCAGTTCATTGGCTTCTTTTAATGAACCGCCGCCATTGTCCCGCAAATCAATGATTAATCCGTCAATGTTTTCATTCTTTAGTTCAACAAGTAATTTTTTAACGTCTTTTGTTGTGCTTTTATAATCTTTATCACCTCTGTAAAATGCATTAAAATCAATATAAAAATTGGGAATTTCAATTACACCGATTTTCAATGGGTGATTGTTGTGATCAAGGGTTATGATGTTTTTTTTTGCAGATTGTTCTTCTAATTTAACCTGATCTCTTTTTATTTTAATTGTCCGGGTTGAATTGCTTTTTTTAGCAGGTATGATTTTTAGTCGTACCACTGTGTTCCTGGGACCTCTGATTAGTTTGACAACATCGTCAATCCTTTGTCCTATTGTATCTTTAATCTCCCCTGTTTCTCCCTGTCCCACACCAATAATTTTATCACCGGGCATGAGTAAATTTGATTTGTCAGCCGGTCCTTTGGGAATTAAGCGTACAACTTTGGTATATTCATATTCGTTTTGAAGAACCGCGCCAATACCCTCAAGCGATAAACTCATGTGGATATCGAAATCCTCGGAAGCCCTGGGAGGAAAAAATTGCGTATGGGGATCAAAAGCCATGGTAACACTATTCATGAAAATTTGAAAAATATCATTTGAGTTGGTTTGCAATAATCGTTTGAGACGGCTTGAATATGTCTTATCAAGCGTTTCAGTGATTGAAGCGTTTTCCTGATCATCCAGAATCATCGTAATAATATGATTTTTCAGATCATTTCTCCACAAAGAATAAAGGGCTTTGCTGTCGGGTTCCCATTTGCGCACGTCATTATCTATGATCATGGAGTCATTTTTACTGAAATCAAAATTTTTTTCCCATGTTGGTATCATGGAAGAAATGTATTCAAGTCGTTGTCTGGACCGCTCCATGTATAAATTAAATATCTTGAAAGCAATAGTCAGGCTCCCTCTTTTCAGGTCATCGTCCAGCTGGGATTGATATTTTTTTAATGATTGAATATCTTCCCGGGTGAATAATAATTTGCCGGGATCAAGTCGTTTCAGGTATCGGTCAAAAATAATTGATGACATATTATCATCAAGTTTTTTTTCAAGATAATGATATCTTTCAAGTGTCCGTACTATTTTAATGCATTGAGAAGCGTGTTCGAAATTTGGTTTGATGGGTTTTTCAATGTCTGCCCACACAGGTGATGAATATGATAAAAGGATGAGTACGGATAAAAAATATTTTAAAAGGAATAAAGTTATTAGATAATTATTTTTTATGGGTTTAATCGTCATAATTCAATATCCTTTGGTGTTTCAAAACTTATTTTTCCTATTTTACCGGACCTAAGTTCACGGATTAATACCTCGGAGGCTTTTTGTAAATTCACTATACCGCCTTTTTTCAAACATCCTTTAGCAGAACCGATTTTTTCAATCAGCATGATTTCATCTTCTGGCAAAGTTTCCAGGAAAGGATATCGCAACATCAATAAATCAGGGTATTTTTTTATTAAAAGCGTGGCTGCAAAAAATGCAATGTCCGTATAATCAATGGCCGTATCAGATATTGCACCACTTGCTGCCAGGATATATGCTTTTTGCTTTGGCTCTATCACCGGCCATAATATTCCGGGTGTATCATAGATATCTATGTTATTGTTTAAGCTGGTTCTTTGCTGGTGTCGTGTGATTGCAGGTACATTTCCGGTTTTTGCAATTTTTTTGCCTGCCAGAGAATTCAAAATAGTTGATTTGCCTGTGTTGGGGATACCTAACACCATTACTTTCAATTTTCTGGCCCTGTTTCTGTTAATTTGACTCACACAATAATTTAATGCAGCATAGGTTTGGGATCTTTGAGTCCCGCATATGGAAACAGCAGGAACCTTTTTTTCTGTTTCAAAATAATCAAGCCATAATTTTGTTTGTTCAGGGTCTGCAAGATCATTTTTATTCAACACTTTTAATCTGAACTTGCCTTTGCAGATTTTATTCACGAACGGGTTGGCACTTGCCTGCGGCAGTCTGGCATCTAAAATTTCCAAAACAGCATCCACTTTAGATATGACTTTTTTAAGCAGGTTTTCCGTTTCAAGCATATGTCCTGGAAACCATTGAATTGTCATGTTATTTCGTTCTCTTTTTTAGATGGGTCAATTTTATCTTTTAGCCTTTATCTTTTTTGATTTCAACATGAGTAAAATACAGATAAGTGAATACGATTGCAACCATGCAACTGCCGAAGAATCCTCCAATAATTACAGGGATAAGCAATTGAAATCCTGAAAAGTGCTTTAACCACCCATAGACAAATCCTAAAATAAGACTGGAAATAAAAATAAATGAAAATAAAACGGTCATGGTTCTCCAGTGATAAAGCATTTTTTATGGCACATTGTTTTTCACAAGGTATGGATTTATTTGAAATTTTCAAGTAGATTGTTTTGTATATATTTGTTTGTTGCCACGATCCCCTGTTCGGGAAAATTAAGTTCGCCTTTGAAATCACAGATTTTACCACCTGCTTGTTCAACAATAAAAACCCCTGCTGCAATATCATAAATATTTAAATTCATCTCCCAAAATCCGTCAAGTCTGCCGCATGCCACATAGCAAAGATCAATGGCTGCAGAACCATACCGTCGAATATCTCTTAACCTGGGAACAATCTTGTTGAAATATTCAAGGTTGTTTTTTTTAAGATTTGCCCTCAAGCATGCGAATCCTGTTGCCATAACACAATTAATCAGCCGGTCTGTTTTTGAAACATTGATTGGACAATCATTTAAGAAAGCACCTTTGTCTTTGTCTGCATAAAATAATTCATCCAGACGTGGCGCATAAACAGCACCACAAATGGTTTGACCCTTATACTGCAAGGCAATACTGACGGAGTAAAAAGGCTGTTGATGAAAAAATGAGGTGGTTCCGTCTATGGGGTCAATGATCCATAGATAATCTGAAGAAAAATTTGTTTTGCCTGTTTCCTCACCCAAGACATCGTGTGAAGGATATTTTGTCCTGATCTTTTTGACAATAAAGTCTTCTACCCTTTTATCGGTTATGGTTACCAAATCTTTTTTGTTTTTAAATTTTACATCAGCCGGTTTTAAAAGCGATTGCTCTTTAATGCAGATAGCGCCTGCCTGTTTAATAAGATCTTTTAAAAATAATATCAATGTGTCATCCGATTTGTTGAAATTTAATATTTTTGAATTATGGCATATCAGTCCGGTTTTTTCAAAGGCAAACACCTCATTCCCAATATGTTTGCAATACTCGTTTCTTTCTTTTCTATATGCGATTATCTGCGGCATTCCGACCATCATAAAGGAAGGAATGCCGTTAAATAAAAGACCATTTGTATGGCTAAGCTATGATTTTTCAAAACTCACAACAAAGACATGGCTGTTACCTCTTCTGAATAGCAGCTGAACCGTCCTGCCCGCAGCTATTTTTTTTAAATACTGAGTATAGTCTTCAATGGTGTCAATTTTGTAGCGGTCAACTTCCATGAGCAGGTCTCCACGACGGACAGATGTTTTTGAGGCCTGGCTGCCGGATTCTATGTCTGTCACAACAAGTCCTTTGATATCTTCAGGATAACCCAATTTTTTTGCCATATCTGAATCCATCTGTTTCAACCCGAACCCAAACGAGTCATACTCATCCATTATTTTTGCTTTGTCAGGATCTTGTTCAGGTCTTTTGCCAAGTTTAACTTTGATCATTTTTTCTTTACCATCTCGTATCAGCTTGACTTTAACTGTTTCACCGACAGATGATGCAGCAATGGTCAAGGTCAAATCCCGGGAGGATTCAATTTTTTTATCATTGATCTGAAAGATAACATCACCGACTTTTATCCCTGCATTATCTGCGGGATCATCCTCATATACCTTGGCAACATATACTCCTTTGGTTTCTTTGATGCCATAATATTCTGCCAGTTGTTCAGTGACATTCTGAATCGCCACCCCCATCCAGCCCCGTGAAACCGTTTTTTGTTCCGTCAGTTGATCAATGACACCCGTAGCCAGGTCCGAGGGAATCGCAAACCCAATGCCCTGGCCTGATTTGATAATTGCTGTATTGATCCCGATGACTTCACCATCAATGTTCAGTAATGGTCCACCTGAATTACCCGGATTAATAGAAGCATCTGTCTGAATGAAATCGTCATAGGGCCCGGAGCCAAGAATTCTTCCTTTTGCACTGATAATCCCAGCCGTTACAGTTTGTTCCAGTCCGAATGGACTGCCGATAGCCACCACCCATGACCCGACTTCAGCTTCCAGGGAACTTCCAAATTTTAAGGGCATTAAATTTTCTGCCTTAATTTTAATGAGCGCCAGATCCGTCATGGGATCATTCCCTATTATTGTTGCATCATACTCGGTTTTATCATGCAAAATAACTTTTATTTTATCTGCATCTTTAATCACATGATTATTGGTTACAATATAACCGTCGTTACTGATAATAAAACCTGAACCAAGGCTGCTTTCTTTTCTGTTTTCCGGTCTTTGATTAAAAAAAGGAGCAAAAAATTCATCAAACATATCTCTGTTTCCACCAAATGGCTGGCCGAAAAAATGTTTATAAACCCTTCCGCCACCTTCAATATTTTTAACGGTCTGTATGTTTACAACCCCCGGTTTTGCCTGTTTGGCAAGTTCTGAAAAACTTGCCGGCACCATCCTGATATTTGAATGACTGTTTTTAGCCATGACCGGCGTATTTAATAAGCCAAACACAATAACGGCAATCAATAATTTATTTATCTGTTTCATAATACCCTCCCTTAAATTATTAACATTAATATTTTTTTCCACTGATTGTAATAATAACACATAAATATGACGATTAAATGACCTTAAAATTATTAAATGGTAATCTCATCTCGAAAACAGCGCCTTTTCCCTGGCTGCTTTCAACTCGAATATCGCCTTTATGCCGGCGGACAATTGTTCTGGCAAGGCTCAGGCCCAACCCGGTTCCGGCACTTGTTCGGGAGGACTCTGCCCGGTAGAATCTTTCAAATATTTTTTCAACATACTCAGGTGCAATACCGATTCCTGTGTCTTCGATTCTTATGGACACCTCATTATTTGTTAAAGATGTGATAACAGTTATTTTTCCATATTCAGGGGTGTATTTAATGGCATTGTCCAGCAGGTTGGAAAACGCCCTTTGCAGCATTCTAATATCTGCAACAATAAAGATCTGGTCCTGGATGATTTGAGAAAATTCAATATGCTTGTCTTCTGCAAGGGGAGCAAAAAGATCACAGGCTTCTTTAACCATTAGAGAAAGATTGGTTTTCTTAAACTCAAAATCCTCCTCCCCGGCCTCAGCCTTTGAAATTACCAGCATGGTATTGATCATATCCAAAAGACGGTCGGTTTCTTCAATCGTATTGGCAGCCATGGTCCGGTAGTCTTCCAGATTTTCCTCATGAATCAGTGTTAGTTCGGCAAACCCCCTGATTCGCGTAATCGGACTTTTTAAATCATGGGCAATATTATCACTCATCTCCCTGATACTTTTTACAAGTTCCTCTATTCTGTCAAGCATTGAATTAAAGGTTATTACCAGATGATCAAGCTCATCTTTATTGCCGGTTCCTTTTACCCGGGCGTCAAGATTGTTGCCGGTAATATTTTGAGCGGTTTTTGTGATGGCCGTTACACCGGACAAGGCTTTTCGAACCAGAAGCCAGCCGGAAATTGCAGAAAAAATAATGATAAATCCCATTGCACTGATGAAAACCTTTTTAAAGGCTGATAAAAATTTAATGTAAGAATCCATTGCAATTCCGGTTTGTAAAATGGCATTTCCTGCAACATAACTATAAAGGATTCTGGCTTTTTTGGGGGTTGATGCAACACGAACGGTTTCAAAAACATTATCTTTATTTGAGATAAGACGTTGTAACACATGTTTGCTGACATGCACATGTTTCCAATAAGACATGTGAGAAGAGGCAAAGACTTCACCGGTTGGATAGACAAGTCTGAAAAAGATCATTTTTTCACCGGCTGCCTGGGCTTCTACAACAGCAAGCTCTCTTGCACCCATCAACCCGTTTCTGCGAATAACGGCAGAAAATTTAGCAGCATTATCCAACAATTCCTGATCAATTTGAGTCTGAAGGGTTTGAGTGGCAAGAAAATAAAACAAAACAAACGCAAAGCTGGAACAGATACTGAAAATTCCTGTAAACCAGAGAGTTAATCTGAATGCTATTGTGTTAAAAATATTATACCACATTAAACTTTGAGTACATACCCCGCACCTCTTACCGTATGAATCAATTTGGGTTCAAAGTTTTTATCAATTTTATCTCTCAGCCTGCAGATTCGCGCTTCAACAACATTGGTCATGGGATCAAAATTATAGTTCCAGACATGTTCCATGATCATGGTTTTTGAAACCACCCGTTCCTTGTTACGCAGCAAATATTCAAGAAGAGAAAACTCAAGAGGCTGAACTTCTATGGGCTTGTTATCTCGTTTTACCTGACGCTTCAGGATATCAATGCTTAAATCAGCATAGGAAAGATTCACTGGATCCGCAATATTTCCGGCACGTCGGATAAGGGCCTGTATCCTTGCAAGAAGTTCTGAAAAAGCAAAGGGTTTGGTAAGATAATCATCAGCGCCGGCTTGAAGGCCATTCACCCTGTCATCCACCCTGTCCCTGGCACTCAAAATAATTACAGGCGTATTATTTTTTTGTTCCCGTAACTTTTTTATCAAGGAGATGCCATCCATTTTCGGCAGCATTATATCAACAATCATGGCATCATAGGGTTCATCAAACCCCATTTCAAACCCCTGGCTTCCTGTTATGGCATGATCAACTGCAAAACCTGATGATTTGAGTCCCTTTTGGACAAATTCAGCAATTTTTTTATCATCTTCAACAACAAGAATTCTCATAATGGCCCTCTTGTCAGGAAAACAAATCCAATAATTGATTTTAAAAAATCACTTTTTGTCCACAGGATACCCATCTGTAATTTTTTTCCAGTACTTGATATCTGCCCCACCTTTCATAACATCAATGAGCATCCATGTTTCTCCTGTTGTAGTATTAATCCTGAAAAGCTTTTGTTCTAAAAACTTGGTTGACTGGTTTTTTTGAATTAATGCGGAGTGGTAAACCCCATTATACAATTCATAATTTCCGGTTTTATCAGACGGTGTTGAATTTAAATCTGTAGATAACGCCAGGGAAGAACTAATCAATAAAAAACAAAAAATAAAGCTGACAGTTTTTTTCATATCAAACCTTTGATAGTTTAGTTATCATAGAGTAAAGGGCTTAAAATTTTACTGCTTTCACAGTAATCACCTTTTAAATTATCAATATCCGTTGCAAAAATTGAATATTGATACTCAAGCCCTGGTTTTAAATCACGATCAATATATTCCAGTATTTCAGATCCGACTTCTTTTATTTTGATCCAGGTCATATTACCTTTTTTTCGCAAAATAGTATAATGCTTTATATCCGGCTCAAAATTTTTTTCCCACTGAAGAACAATTGAATCGTTTTGTCCCTTCACGGAAATCCCCCTTATCTTTTGCGGTATTGATTTTGTCCGGGCACTTATTGTTTCAGAAGGTTTGCCTTCAACTTTGAATAAATTAAAGGTTGTGATGTAATAGGTGTATTCGGTTCCATCCAAAAGTTTTTGCAGCCCTGATTTTTTATCCAGATAATTATTGGTTTTATAACCCTTTAGCTCAGCGATCCTTTCAAAAGTTTCACCAGCAGTTTTTCTATAGATGGTGTACCCTCCGACATCTTTGTCTTTAACACTATCCCATGTCAGCTTCACCTGTTTTACAAGTCCGTCCAGAGCTTTAAAATTTTGTGGAAAATCAATCAACGCCTTGGTAGTACCTTGTACCTTATTAACCGGAGAAGTTTGCCCTACGCCATCAAATGCAGTCAATCTGTATTGATATAGGGTACCGTCAATACTATTTTTTTTGTCTTGATATGTGCAGGGCTTATTACAGTCAATTTTATCTATTTGTTTCCAGTCTTCATCACCTGTTTTCCTGTAGAGGATGTAAGCTTTTGCACCTTTTACAGGCTTCCATGAAAGATCAATGCGTCTTAACAAATTATCCTTCACAAGGAAAAGTTCAGGAGATTCCATGGTCTTTATCTCAACCGGAACTGAAAGATCACTTTCAACCAGATTATCAGCAATACTGGACACCGCATAGATATAAGTCGTATTGTCTTTTAAGCCAACGGTATCCTCCACAGTATAATTGTAATTCATCGTAGAATTTTTTTTATTGATGGTTTTGATAAGCTGCCATTCACCAGTTCCCTTTTTTCTGTACACTTTATAGTGTTTGATTGTAAATTTTCCCTTAGAATTTAATATTGAAGGAATAAATTCAATCACGGTTCTTTGGGCAAACCCTGTCTTTTTGATAATCAAAGGAGAAAACGGCATTGCTTTGGAAGTTTTTATCCCCATGGCAACCTTTTTACTCCTGATTTCTTTGCCTGAAGATAATAACAGGCCGATTCGATAAAAATACTTTTTGTCCTTTGCAACGGTTTCATCATTAAATTCGGTTTTAATTTCTTTTCCTATGAACTGAAACGGCCCAGCAGCATTTTCCGAACGATAAATATGGTAACCAGTAATATTTTCTGTTGAAGGATCATGACTCCAGGACAATATAATCCCTTTTCGGGATGGTTTTGCACTGATATTTGAAATGGTAACAGTCGGTATGTTAAGTGAGGTGGAAGAATAATCCAATGATCCGGGTCCGGGAACACTGCTCATATTTTTATTTATAACAGAGCCGATATTTTTAGCCAGTAGTGACATCCTGTTTCGAATACCGTCCCTTCCTACAATATCAGCCTTCTCATTCAATACAACCCTTCCTGAATGAAGATCCATTAACTTAAAAACAGAATGAATAATGGCATCTGATTTTTTTTTTTCAACACTGCCAAAAAAGATATATCTGACGCCTAAAACTTTCCCTGCCTTTAAAACCAGGGAATTGTCATCACTTTGTGAAACACCATTTTTAAAAAGCATTTCCTGCATTTCACGCATCGGCATAACAGTGATCGACCCTTCCTTGTCAAGGGCTGAGATTAAATTATATATTATCTCATTATTATAACCCATGGCATCAATGCTGGCTGCTTTTAAATTAAAAATTGCAAGGGCACTTTGTTCTGAGAATGCACAAGATATTCCCACAGAATTCAACAGTAAAACAGTCAGAAAAAAACAGGAGGCTCTTTTTTTAATCAGATGCATTTCTATGATTATCCTTCAGAGATTTGAAAATTATAAAAGATATCATGAATTTTACTGTTTGATTCCGCCGTGATGGGTGAACCTGAAATCATTTTCATTTTTTCATCAAAAATCGCATTGATATAATTTTCAATTGCGTCAATGGTGTTGCGCCGTTTTAAAAAATTCTCGCCGGTGTCAAAATAAATTTTTTCCATATACTGCAAGGGTTTCAAAGCCTCCCGGCCCAACTCGGAGACTGCCGTATTTGTAAGATCCTGCAGCAGGTCTATATCTGTAGTAATTTCAAGGGGATCATACTTGATATTTGCCTCAGCCAGCCCTGCACTGCCTTCATCAACAATTTCTTTTTTAACTTCAATGGTATCGACTTTAATATTTTCACCGGTTGCAACATCAACAATTCTAAATGATAATTGAACAAAGCCATTTTTTTTATGCTGTGATACTTCATAATCTTTTTGCGTAAAAACATCCTCGATTATCTTGGCAGGAGGAGCTGTGGCTATCTGTTCTTTTGACGGCACAGGATTTTTTGCCTGCCAGTTTAAATAATCAATATTATCAATAATTTTTGTGCCGGTTTTATACCTTACGGTTTTTTTGCCAGTTGTCTGGTATGATTCCACGTTATAAAGTAAAACACTTCCCATAATGGCGACGTTAATACCGTAAACTTTTCCCATTTCCTGTGCAGAATCGGGATTAACCACACCTACTTGACCAAGCTTCATCTCTTCCAGTATTGATTTTAGGTTTTCCCTCTCAAGAATCTTTATATCCTTGCTTGCCGAATTAAAAAGATAGGTAATTAAATTATTTGCAACAATAACCCCGGCATCTTTGTAATCTGACGGACTGCCAAAGTCAAAAACGGCAATGGCTTTTTTAATCCTGGCATTGATTTCATCTTCCATTTTTTGTATTGAATAAAAAATATCAGGATAATTTTTATTCATGTTTTCTATTTTTTTATACCAATACCATGCAGAACCAAAATTCCCCTGATTCTGAAACATGTTGGCGGCATTGCCGGCCAGTTGTGAAAATCGCTGGCGAAAACTTTGAAGGGAATAATTATCCTTTGAAGGGGCATATTCCACAGCTTTTTCATAACTTTCAAGCCCCCTCAATAAATATCCATGATCAATGTTCTGACCAGCCTTTTGAATATAATATTTCGACGCAAGAACATAAACCTGATCAACCAGCTGTTCCAATTCCTTATTGTCAGGCTCGTATTCACGGGCACGTTTATAATAGGAAATGGCAGCATCCCAGTTTTTGATAGATGCCGCTTTAGCCCCTTTGCGCACAAAATATTTCAAATTATCCCTCTCCCTGGCCAGATCAAGAATCTCCCTGGCCGGGGCATAATCCATGTTCAAAGCAATTGCCTTATTGGCATTTTCAATGGCTTTGGAAAGATTATCCTTAACAAGGCTGTCTTTAGCTATTTTATAAAAATATTCAGCACCTTTATCTATAGTGATTGACATTAACTGGAAAGTATCCTCATAAGAAGGAAATCTGCTTTGCAGCTGCTGCAGATTAAAATAAGCTGAATCCCATTCATTTGAAGTCATGTTCTGTTTTATGGTTTGATATTCTTCTTTAATTTCTTTGTAAAAAGATGCTTCTAATTTAGAGTATCTTTCTGAAATATTTTTCACTTTATTATTTTCAGAATCTATTTCCCGGGCTTTTGATATTGAGTTTTTTGCTTCTGACAGGGAATTTATGGTAAGAGGTAAAGAGTCCAGCAAGGTCATGGCTTTGGAAAGATGGATATTTACTCGGCTGTTTTTAATATCTGCAAGAGCTGCAATGTATTTTTGATTATTCGGTTCAAGTTTTATCGCTTCTTCCAAATAAGCAATTGCATTGCTGTAATTACCCGCCTCATTTAATTGCATTGCTGACTCGTAATGCTTTGAACCGGTTTGACAACCGAGAATAAAAATTGTAATAAGACCTGCAAAAATGAGTTTATAACGATTAATCTTCCTGCCCATGGATACCTCCAAAACTAATTTAACATTAATAATACAATACTGTTTCCCGTATATGTTTCAATTTTTGACTGAAAACCTGTATTTTGAAAATAGGACATCTCAAGCTCATTGATAAAATGCTCGGGACGTCCGCGAAACTGCAGGTTATATTCACCTTTTTTCCCATCGAATGTTAACAGAGAACATCCCTTAACCCCTGTAATACCGGCTTTTAAAATTTCAGGGATTTCAATGGCTTTGGATTGCGATTTTAGATTTTTCAATGTCAGATAAATATCGCGATCATTGTAAAGTTCTTTTTCATACTGCAGCAGCAATTTATCTTTTAATTCTTTCCAAATGGCATCAATGCACTGCCGGGCACCTTTATCAAGTACAGTAAGGCTGTTTTCACCTGGAATGGACCGGATGGCGCTTGACGAAGCAAGAATTTCCTGATCTCCAGGTCTGAACATATCAGCAGTCAAACCTATTTCATTCAATGAAATCGACATTCCCTGATAGTCTGATGTCTTTACAGATTGTTCAAGTGTAAGTCCCACCAGCAGCCCTACCTTGTTCCGGGTCTGTTCAGAAAATTTAAGCACCTTAAAGCCCGCTTGCTGAAGCTTGCCCGTCAAGATGTTGGCAGCTTTAGTTGCAGCCGGCAAATATTTTTTTACAATACCAGGTTGAACAACAATACTGATCCTTGGATTGCGCTGCCAACTCAACATATCTTGAAACCGTTGCAAGTCATCCTTAACATCGGCGGACTCAACATCAGCTTGGATAGTAATTTCAAGGGTTCCCAGGCTGCTTTTTTTTTCATCAATCACGGTAACATTTTTAACATATCCTGACGAATGGCTGATAATTCTATCTTCATGCAGTTGAAAATTATCAACAACAGTCATTGAATTAATATAACTTCCCATAACCTTTTGAAGAGCTGCCCTTTTGGCCTCATCCAAGGCTTTTTCCCTGGCTATGGTCTCTTTGCCCTCTTCAAAAAAACTCATACCTTTAGCAGTCACTCTTTCTCCTGCCCACAGGTGCAATGGTATCACCACAATTGTTATGACCAATACACAAAACAGTCTCATGTTAAGCTTACTCACCATTTATCAGATCCCCCACACCCTCAATCCGGGAATCGATCTGCACCGGTTCCCCATAGTAATAAATATCCCCTGCACCCATCAAAGTTACCTGCAGCCTTTTTGAAGCATAAACGTAGGCATCGCTTGAGCCTTGTGACTCTATGGTAACGGTCTCAGCCTGCAAACGATTTGCATGAAGATCTCCGACCCCCAGAATTTCGATATTAAATTGATGCGTTTTTCCGGAGATGCGGACATCATTTGCGCCATCCAGTTTGAGAAAAAAATGATCATTATTCATGTTTTCAACAACAATGCTATTGGCTCCACTACAATTGAGGGACTCAAGATTTGGCAAGAAAATATTAATTGTCAATCCGGATTTGGGACAAACTGATTTTATGGTATTAATGTGCAAGCCGCCATCTGAAACCCGAGTGGATATTTGGGAAAGAAGATTCTCATCACATAAAATTTCAACTGACTGTTTTTTTTGTAATCCAATGTTAACATCAAAAGTCCCGTTGATATTGATTTCGTTAAAAAACGACAGATCTCTTTTCTCTTTTTTCAGCAAGCCGTTCCCCACAATACAATTCGTGGTTGTCCCTGAAGAAATTTTACCATCACTCCGGTTCATTTCAACAAAATCTTTGTTGATGACTATATTCATGGCAAATGCACAGTTTGGGATAACAAAAACAGAACACCAAACTGTCAACAGGGTCACTGAAAAGGCATATATTGTGAAAATTGTATGTTGTTTCATCGTTGTTATTTGCAATTCCTCATAAATTTTATTTGCAATCTCTCATCAATTTATATTATAAGCACATAGCACATAGCATATAAATAAGAATGGTAAAAGTAATTAATTTCAATTTTAAAATTTAAGGAGAGGCGAATCATCATGAAAAAGATTATTGCGTTAACTATTTTCGGGTTGTTTGTTCTGACAAGTATATCCTTTGCCGGTTCAAACGTAAAAGGGGCTGTTATTAATAAATCCAATGTAAAAGATGCTGCGAACATTGCCATTGGAGAAGACAATAAAGCCAACATGGGATCTGTAAAAATCAAAAATTCATCTGTAAAAGGTGCCGTCATCAATCAATCCAATGTGAAAAATGCTGCTAATATTGCCATTGGGCAAGGCAATAAAGCCAATATGGGAACCGTGAACATTGAACAGTCTGCTGTAAAAGGGGCTGTTATTAATAAATCCAATGTAAAAGATGCTGCTAACATTTCCATTGGACAAGGCAATACTGCTAATATGGGATCTGTAAATATTAGAAATTCCGCCGTTAAGGGTGCTGTTATCAACCAGTCCAATGTAAAAGATGCTGCTAACATTGCCATTGGACAAGGTAATAAAGCCAACATGGGTTCCGTGAATATTGAAAAATCTGCGGTAAAAGGTGCTGTCATCAATCAATCCAATGTAAAAGATGCTGCTAATATTGCTATTGGACAAGGCAATAAAGCCAACATGGGTTCCGTGAATATTGAACAATCCGCTGTGAAAGGCGCTGTTATTAATAAATCCAATGTGAAAAATGCAGCTAACATTGCCATTGGACAAGGCAATACTGCTAATATGGGATCTGTAAACATTAACAATTCCGCTGTTAAGGGTGCTGTTATCAACCAGTCCAATGTAAAAGATGCTGCTAACATTGCCATTGGAAAAGGCAATACCGCCAACATGGGATCTGTTGAAATCGAATAACCTTGTAATTTGCCATATACGGGGATGACAAATGTTATATTCAGACATGTGTCATCCCGGAACGGAAATGATAAATTTATTCGCACATATAATAGGGTTATATAACACTTAACAGGGAGAACTATTAACCATGAAAAATATATGCATTTTTATCTTTCTTTTGTTGTCTCTTGTATTATTTGCCGGCAATGCATGGTGCAATGATCTTGATGATGGGATGTCAAGTTATACGGATGATTCCATAAACAAATGGGATGAGCTTGGTAAAAAAGACAGAAATATAAATTTTATTAAAATGAATGCAAAAAGCAGGGCCCTTGTCCGCCAAAAAAGCGGTGGAGCTAACGGAACCTCATCCGGAAGCGGAGATGCCAACATGAATAGTGTTGTTATGGGGGCCGGCAGCAATGTTAAGGGCGACATTATTATTATTGATGAAAGCAAGGGTGATAAAACACTGATTGCTGAATAGCGTTTTGACTTAAGAGAATGAGAGAATTAAAAAGCCAAGGATCGACTATGACAAAGATAAATGCTAAATTCTGTTATAAATTAGTTTGCCGATTGTTTTTGAGTTGTGTTTGCTTTTCAATGTTTTCCTGCGTATCGGTTGACCCTGCAAAAGTTGATGTTACACTTCAGCAATCACAACCCGAAGTAAAGCTCACCTCGTATACGGAAACACTTAACGAATTAGGATTGATGACAGAAATTTATGCCACAGGGGAACTTAGGATTCAAAGCGATCCGGTTGGAGACAATACAGGCACATCAGGATCAACTGGTGGTGAAATCCCCCGTGATATAACGGAAATTCTTAAAAGCACACTGAATTCAATCGGGGGAAATGTACTCTATATTCCTTATGATCCTGCTTATATCCAAAACATGAATGTCACGGGTTACTCTAATTTTGAAGGAAAGCTTATTCCGGAAGTTGTTGTCAGCGGTGGAATTACTGAATTTGACAGGGGACTCACTACCCGTGGAGATGGAACCGATATCGGTGCTGAAGCGTCTTTTACCAATGCACCCAGCTGGACACCCGCCAACACCGTAGGATTTGATTATGGTAACAGCGGAAAAGAAGGAACTGCAAGAATTACATTGGATTTTAATATGCTTGACTTTAAAACTCTGGCAGGCATTCCAAGAATGAATACCGTGAACAGTATGGAAGTCCATAAGGCGTTGAGGGAAAAAGAACTGGGAATTACATTGTTTGGTCCAACTTTTGGAAGAAAAGGGTCTATTAAAAAAGTTCAGGGTCGCCATGCTGCCGTTCGTGTTCTGGTAGAAGTCAGCATGATACAGATGATTGGAAAATATCTTGTCCTCCCATATTGGAAACTCCTTGGTGATGATTCAGATCCCGACCCTGTGGTGATAAAACAGATCAATCGATACTACTACAGCCTGAACGATGAAGAACGGATTTCTACGGTTCAGCAATGGATGTTTCTCTATGGCAATGATCTAAAACTCTCAGGTCAATTAGACAATCCAACGGTTATGGCTCTTCAAAAGCTTTCCCCTTCTTTTGCCATGGGCAGCAAAACAATTGATTTGGATACTTTTGTAAATATTTATACTGGAATTCCAATTGATGAAAGAACGCTGGCCAGGCGAAATCTTCTGAACACTCAAATACTGGTGGAACAGCAGTCCGATTCACAGGATGAAGTGGCAACAGCCAGTACTCTTGTCCAGGAACAGGAAACAGCCAGTTACAAAGCACCAGAAGCATCAGTTGCACCTACTGTATCAAAACAGCCTGACAAAAGCTCCCAAGCTGCTGCCGCTCCAACCGCCCAAGCAAAGAAGAGGCAAAAAACGACAGGAATAGGCAGGATGATAAGCGATGAAGAGTGGTAAACAAAAATTTTTATTCCTGATTCTTGCCGTCATGGTGAATTTCTCGGCTATAACATGTTGTATTACCTCTGATGTCTGGGGAGGTAATAAGCAACATGTTGAAGAAAGAGTTGAGGAACTCAACACTCTCAACAAAGTTATCATTAATCAGGAGATCAAAATTCCGAAATCCGGCAAAATAAAATTCAAGGCAACTGTTATTGAAAATGAAAAAACAGGACCCAATATTACCATTCTTGAAAAAAACATAGAAATAACACCTTCGGACAAAAAAAGATTAAGACCCCCCGACACCCTTAAATGATTATCGAGGCATTAAGCAATGAGTACAGAAAAAAAAATCTTTAGTTTTGCATTAACACTTATTTTAATTGTTTTTGTTTGTGTTCCCACAGCATGGGCTGGAAACAAACGACTGATGAGCATTATGGCAGCAAAAATGCAAGCATCCAGAGCTTTGGTAGAATCTATTTACGGTCTTAAAATCCGCGCTACGGAATCGGTTGAAAACATGGTAGCTGCAAATTATGAAAGTGTTACCGAATCAAAAACAGAGGCTTTTATCAGCGGAATAAAATACGAGAACATAGAATATGATTCAAAAAAAGATATTGCCAAAGTAGCCGCAAGTGTACAACTCAGTTCCATTACCAATATTGACGGTGACGAAATGAATTTGCAGAACAAAGTTTTCAGACGAGTTGGATACGGCACCTCAACTCCGGCAAACGCCGGCCCCCTTGCTGCGTTGAGGGTTGCTGAAATAGACGGATACAGAGAACTTACCAGGCGATTGGTTGGAATGAATGTGGAATCAAAAACCAGTGTTGAAAATTACCTGTTAAAATCAGATATCATCAAAACAAAATTGCTGGCGACATTATACCTGGCGGAAGTTGTGGATTACGGTTGGGAAGAAACCGGAGATGCTTTTATAAATATGAAACTCAACGTTACAGAAGCATCTACCATCCTTGGCAGGGATTTGGGCATTGATCAAGAATCCATTGAAGTTCAAGGTGTTGGAGCTTATGAAGATGATTTTGCCCAGGTTAAAAAATAAATAAGATCAATTCAAAATTTTAAGATAGGACTGTGTTTATGAAAGCTTATTCCGTTAATTATAAAACAAAATTCTTTTTTATGGGGGTTTTTGCTGTTCTCATACTCCTTTTGTTTATCGGGTCTACCCAAGCACCACCACCTCCAAATTACGGTCGGTTTCAACTGTCTTCATGGGCAACACCCATTGATAATGGCTCATTGGTGGGGGCTTTTGTTATAGATACTGCCACGGGCGAAACAAAAACCGTTTACAGTCGTTTCTTTAAGTATTCTAAAGATAAGGAGTCTGTTATATTTACAAATAATCTTAAAAAAACTTTCACCAGCATGAAATAATGGGCTTTTATAGGTCTTTAAATTCATTAATTTTTTATTTTATTATTCCTTTCGTTTTTTTTGTATGAAAGTCTTAAAAAATTTACACATAGGCTTTCAATTTTTGTTTTGGGCAGATCTGAATAAAATATCAGATTTGCCCGTTGCAGTTCAAAGCATTCCGTTTTTGCCATTGCTATAGGTTTGTTGTATCCATGAAAAAAATATACTATGCCTTTTTTAGAAAAGCTTTTACCTATTTTTGTTTATTCTTATTGATTACTGTAGGGATAACACATGCTGAGGAAAAAGATACTGTGGTTAAAATTTATGTCGTATATAATGAATACAATTATCACGAACCATGGCAGATGAAAGGGCTGCAATCACGTCACGGGTCCGGCGTTATTATAAAAGGGAACCGAATTCTCACCAATGCCCATGTAGTCTGTAACAATACTTTTTTGCAGGTACGAAAATCAGGTCAGGCCAAACGTTACACAGCTGTTGTTGATATCATTGATCATAAAAGTGACCTGGCGTTACTTCGGATTAAGGACAAAACTTTTTTCAATGAAATTACCCCCCTTGAATTTGGTGAATTTTCCAGAATCAAAGAAGAGGTTTTTGCTTATGGATTCCCTGAAGGTGGAGATAAACTTTCCATAACCAGGGGGGTTATTTCAAGAATCGAGCATAAAGAATACAAACACAGTGGAGCTTATCTGCTTGCATGCCAGCTTGATGCCTCAATCAACCCCGGCAACAGCGGTGGGCCTGTTATCAAAAATGGAAAAATTGTTGGAATCGCTTTTCAAAATGCCTTTGGTGAACAAATAGAGAATATCGGTTACATGATTCCAGTGCCGGGGATCAAACGTTTTTTAGAGGATATTGTTGATGGTCGACTTGATGGCATACCGGAATTAGGTGTTTCCATGCAGAAACTTGAAAATTCCGATATGAGAAATCATTATCAAATGCAACAGTCCGATACAGGAGTTCTGGTGAATTCAATTTTCCCTGATTCCCCGGCTTTAGGAATACTTGAGTCAGAAGACGTGCTGTTGAAAGTTGATCATTATAATATTGAAAATGACGGCACGATCGAATTTAGAAAAGGAGAGCGGACCTATCTTGGATTTGCACTGCAACAAAAACAAATTAACGAAAAAATTTCGCTATTGGTGCTAAGAAAAGGAAAACGGATTAACATAAATTTGACTTTATCAAAACCTCTTCACTGCTGTAGGCTTGTCCCCTACAGACAATATGAAACTGAACCAAGGTTTTACATCATAGGCGGACTGGTTTTTGAAGTGTTATCATTGAATTATCTTTATGAATACGGTGGAGCAAATAATTTTTATTTGAATGCACCAACAGAGTTGCTGAATCTTTTTTATAATGAAGAACAGCGGCAGGACAGAAAAGAGGTTGTTCTGCTGGTGCAGGTTCTGGCAGATGAAGTAAATGTCGGCTACCATGAATTTATTAATGGAATCATCTCAAAGGTAAACGGCAAAAAAATTAATGTCATGGAAGACCTGGTATCAGCTTTTGAAACCTGGAATGGTGACTATCATGTAATTGAAGATATCAAAGGATTTAAAATCATCCTTAACAGCCATGCAGTTAAAGAAGCTGATAACAGGATACTTAAAAAATATAAAATTTTTTCTGATCGATCTGCTGGATTATAATGGTTTTGTTAACAGTGTTAATTGAGTTTAACTTAACCTTGACAAGAGCCAGAAACAAAAAGGTTTTAACCGTTCTCAATCAATTGTATAATGATTCCAAAAGCCACTAACGGCAATAGCAGATTGAGCTGCTACGACAAAAAAATGAAAGAGTCTTGATTCTAACATGTTAGAAGTTTATATGAAAGTCTTCAAAAAATCCAAACAGCGACTTTCAATCTTTGTTGTGGGCAAACCAAGGTGAAAGACCAGGTCTGCCCGTGGCAGTTATTTTGCATAAAAATGGAATCAAAATTCAATAAGTGTTAATCTGGATGCAGGTTGATTTTGCACTGATTGCATTTTATCCCTTTTCCGAAAATTTTCAATTGAACTGTCCTGTTTAATTGAAAAATATTTTTCAGTGAGTATCAGTTCTTTTACCGTCACTATAATCTTTTCTTGAAGTTTTCATTATTATCATGATTGGAGAGATAGGTGGCGCAGACACTGCCATAAAGACTACAAGGCGAATAGCTTAAAAAATTGCATCAAATTTGCATTTACTAAAACAACTCATGCATTTGATACACTTATTCTGGTTAATAAAGGCCTTTTCTTTCTTTTTCCACTCAATGGCATCTGCTGGACAGCTTTTATAGCAGAGACCGCATTTTTTGCACAAATCAGGATCTACTTTAAACTTAAGCAGGGCCAAGCAACGTTTTGCAGGGCAGCGTTTTTCATTAACATGGGCTTCAAATTCCTCCCTGAAATACCGCAATGCGGAAAGTACCGGATTAGCCGCTGTCTGGCCCAGACCGCAAAGAGCGCTCTGGTGGATCACATGGGAAAGTTCTTCAAGGCTTGTGATGTCCTCTGGCTGTCCGTTTCCGTCACATATTTTATTTAAAATTTCCAGCATACGGTATGTACCTTCCCGGCAGGGGGTGCATTTGCCGCAGGATTCATCCTGGATAAAGTCCATGAAGAAGCGGGCCATATCGACCATACATGTCCGGTCGTTCATTACGATGACCCCGCCTGATCCCATGATAGCACCGACTTTTGAGATTTCCTCATAATCCACAGGGGTGTCCAGCATATGTTCGGGAATACAGCCTCCCGAGGGACCACCCAATTGCACGGCTTTGAATTTGCGTTTGTTCGGAATACCACCGCCGATGTCATAGATCAGGGTTCTGAGAGTAGTACCCATGGGTACTTCTACCAGACCGATATTGTTCACATCCCCTGAAAGGGCAAATACTTTGGTGCCTTTGCTGGTTTCGGTTCCCACACCTGCATACCAGTCACCGCCGTTCCATATGATTTGGGGTACATTAGAAAAGGTTTCTACATTGTTCAGTATGCTGGGTTTTTCCCACAACCCCTTGTGTGCCGGAAAAGGGGGTCTTGGTCTGGGCATCCCTCTTTTTCCTTCAATGGAGCGCATCAATGCAGTTTCTTCACCACAAACAAAGGCACCGGCTCCCTGGTATATTTCAATATCAAAGTTAAACCCTATAGTGGACCCCGAAAACTGGACAATGTGTTAAGATAAAATATAACAGTCCAGAAAGGGGATATTTTGAAACGAAAAAACTACAGTAAAGAATTAAAAAGCAAGGTCGCATTGGCAGCCATAAAAGGAAATCAAACTGTCAATGAGATAGCCTCTGAGTTCGGCATTCATGCTAGTCTTGTAAATCGGTGGAAAAAGGAAGCCATAGAAGCCCTGCCATTGGTTTTTGGCAATAGCAAGGCAAAACAAACCAAAGAAGCCGAAATTGAGCGAGACTGTCTTTATCAAACGGTTGGTAAACTCCAGGTTGAACTGGATTGGTTAAAAAAAAACACCGGACACCTTTAATGAGTATTGAAGAAAAAAAACAGCGAATTCAATCCAAGCACTCTAAAATCAGTATTCAAAGGCAATGTGAGTTGATAGGACTGCCTCGTTCCAGCTATTACCGTGAAAGCCGGGGGGAACAGGAAACGCCTGAAAATCTTGAGCTAATGAAACTCATTGACATTGAATATACTGATCATCCGTTCTATGGTACCCGCCAAATGCGCAATATTATGAGACGCAAAGGATATAAGATTAACCGAAAACGGGTTCAGCGATTGATGCGGAAAATGGGAATTCAATCCATTGCACCGAAGCCGAATACCAGTAAGGCTCATCCCCAAAATAAAGTGTATCCATATCTTTTGAGAACTTTTGATGTAACCAGATCAAATCAGGTGTGGTCTACGGATATAACCTATATCCCACTTTCTGGTGGTTTCGTTTATTTGACGGCGGTCATGGACTGGCATAGTCGTTATGTCCTCTCTTGGGAACTTTCTATAACCATGGACAAGGAATTTTGTATATCCTCTCTGGAAAGGGCACTGCGATGTCATGGGACCCCCTATATATTCAACACGGATCAAGGATCTCAATACACAAGTCACGAGTTTACAAAAGTATTGAAAGATAAGGACATTAAAATCAGTATGGATGGGAAAGGCCGGTGTATGGACAATATTTTCATAGAACGGCTATGGCGCAGCGTGAAATATGAAGAAATTTATGTAAACGAATTTCAATCCGTTGAGCAGCTGCGCAAGTCCTTGAAAAAATATTTCAATTTTTACAACCATGAACGACCTCACCAGAGTTTTAACGGGCAAACGCCAGCCGAAATATATTATGGTAAAAATCAGTTGAGGTTGGTGGGATGATGAAAACGATGTACCGAAAAACCCGCTCCAGCGGAAACCAACACCTTCCGACGGGCAGATTTTGGGGTGCCCATTCTCAGGGCCTGGTTTCCACTTCCGCTAGTCGCCGAAGCAAATCTGAACGCCGAACCGTGACACAGAATTACGAACATTTTCAAAATGGAAAATGACGCTTAAATTGAATGAAAAACTGTCTTGACATTGGGGTCCACTATACCCTGTATTCAGGATATCCTTTCCCAGCAGTCCATAACTTTTAGCCTGGGTAATAGCGATTTCCAATCTTTTGATGGCCAGCTGGTATTCGGTTCGGCAATAAATATAGCCTTTAGAAGCCTGTATAGCTATGGCTGCAATGGTCATTCCTTCCAGCAGACAATGGGGGTCTGCCTCCAGAATGCTTCGGTCCATGAAAGCTCCTGGATCACCTTCGTCTGCATTGCACAGGACATATTTAACTTCTTCTTTACTTTGCCGGGCAAAATCCCATTTCAAGCCTGTGGGAAATCCCGCACCTCCCCGTCCCCGGATGCCGGATTTTTTCATTTCATCCACAATCTGTTCCGGACTCATTTTGTTGAGTGTTTTGGCAAGAGCCAGATACCCGTCCTGAGCAATATAATCGTCAATGTTTTCCGGATCAATCAAGCCCTTGTTTCTAAGTGCCCTGGGCATCTGGTGAGAGAAAAAAGCAATGTCATCCTGTCTTGCGATTCGCTTTTTTGTGATCGGATCTTTGAACAAAAGGCGGTCCACAGTGATGTGGTTCATCAGTTGTTCTTCAACCAGTTCAGGGATATCTTCACAGGAAAGTTTTGTGTAGAAGATGCCATCAGGTTCCACAACCATTAAAGGACCAAGGGCACAAAATCCATTACACCCGGTTTCAATGACATCAACTTTTTTTGACAGGCTCTTTTTTTTGATTTCGTCTGTCAGGGCATTTTTAACAGCAATAGAACCGGTTGCATGGCAGCCGGTCCCGCCACAGATTAAAACTTTGCTCCGTTCAGTAGCCGACTGTTGCTTCTTTTTTTTCTCCCTGAGAGCTGTCAGCTTTTTTTCCGTCAGTCTTTTCATCGGTATGGCCTTTTTTATTTGTAATCATCCAAAATTTTAATGACATTTTCTGCTGCTATGTCTCCATGGGTATCATCTCCTACAACCATGACCGGGGCCAGGCCGCAGGCCCCGAGGCATCGTACGCATTCCAGGGAAAAACGTTGGTCATCCGTTGTCTGGCCTTCTTTAAGGTTGTATTCATTTTCGATTCTGGAGACGGATTCCCGGATGCCTTTTACATAGCAGGCTGTGCCGGTGCAGACCTTGATGGTATGTCGCCCTTTGGGTGTCAGTGAAAAAAGAGAGTAAAAGGATGCCACCCCAAAAATTTCGCTTCCGGGCAGATTCATGCCGGCTGCAATATGATCAATCAGTTCGCACGGCAGGTAACCGACAATATTCTGACATTCCCGCAACACAGTAATCACCGCACCCGGCGTGTTTTTATAGGTCTCAATGATAATATCAATTTTTTCCCACATTATTTCAGTGATATCTTCATGACAATGGTATCTTTCAAGATTCATATGGATTTTGCTCCGTATTTTTAATAAATTATGCTACTGGGTTTTATATTGCGCAATTTTACGGCACATACTTTCAGTTCCGGTATTTTAGCAACAGGATCCAAAGCTGTGTTGGTCAATACATTGGCAGCAGCCCTGGCATAGTGGAAAGGCATGAAAACAGTACCGTTAACCGCTTTTGGGGAAATGCTTATCCGGGCAGTTACCATCCCTCGTCTTGAAGACAGTTCTGCTATTTCTCCATCTCTTAAACCAGCGTTTTGAGCATCTTCAGATGAAATTTCGATATGGCTTTCAGGAGCAATTTCATTCAGGCCTGCCGTCTTCATGGTCATGGTGCCGGTGTGATACTGATAAAGTAGACGGCCGGTGGTCAATATTAAAGGATATTCCGGACAGGTTTCTTCCGCCGGTACTCTGAATTCAATAGCGTGAAAAACACCTTTGCCGTTGGTAAAGGTTTCCTGGTGCAAAATTGGTGTGCCCGGATGATCTTTTTGCGGACAGGGCCAGTGAATTCCTTTTTCTTCAAGCCGTTCATAGGTCACCCCGGCATAGGACGGAGTGACCGAAGCGATCTCATCCATGATTTCCCGGCTGTTTTTATAGCTCATGCCCATTCCCATTTGTCCAGCTAACCTACAGATAATCTGCCAGTCCCCCAAGGCATTTCCCGGCGGGGAGACCGCTTTTCTGATCCGCTGGATTCGTCTTTCCGTATTGGTGAAAGTGCCGTTTTTTTCAGCAAAACAGGTTGCAGGCAGTACTACATGAGCCAATTTTCCCGTTTCAGTCATGAAAATATCCTGAACAACCAGGAGATCAAGATTTTTCAGGCATTTTTTTACATGGCCGATATCCGGGTCTGAAACCATGGGATTTTCACCAATG
Source organism: Desulfobacula toluolica Tol2 (assembly GCF_000307105.1). Lineage (NCBI taxonomy): Bacteria > Pseudomonadati > Thermodesulfobacteriota > Desulfobacteria > Desulfobacterales > Desulfobacteraceae > Desulfobacula > Desulfobacula toluolica. The sequence continues at coordinate 3,398,422 of NC_018645.1, read as the reverse complement.
ATATAAAGAGATTTTATCTTTTTTTCTGCGGCTGCCGGGATCATTTCGGTTACCGTCATTCCTGGTATGGGGGAAAGGTCGGCAACCTGCCATGCCTTTTCCATATCAGCTCTGACAACTGGGTCTGTTACGGGCTTGTATCCGGGATAAACATTGGGAAGACCGCCCATGTCACAGGCTCCTTGAACATTGTTCTGTCCCCGCAACGGGTTGACGCCGCCGCCTTCAATCCCCATATAGCCGCAAAGCATGGCCAGATTGGCCAGGGCCTTGACATTGTCGGTACCGGATGAGTGCTGGGTAATGCCCATGCAGTAAATAATACTGGACGGTGCTCCCGCTGCATAAATTCGGGCGGTTTCAATCAGGGCTTTTTCCTTAATTCCGGTCAGGGATGCAACATATTCAGGGGTATAAGGTTCAAGGCTTTTCTTGAGCTTGTCAAAGTCAATAGTCCGCTGCCGGATAAAATCGGGATCATGTAAATTTTCCTTGAGGATCACATGCATGAGACCGTTGATCCATGCGACATTGGTTCCCGGTTCCGGCCGGAGCCATTTTTCTGCGAATCGGGTCAGGGTGATCTGCCGAGGATCAATCACAATGAGCCTGGCCTTGTTGAATTTTACGGCCCTTTTGATAAAACCGGAGAGTACCGGGTGGGTTTCCGTGGTATTGGACCCGGTTACCAGGATGACCCTTGCATTTTCAATGTCGGCAATGGGGTTGGTCATGGCACCGCTGCCAAAAGATGCTGCCAGGCCGGCAACTGTGGATGCATGGCACAGCCGGGCACAATGGTCGATATTATTGGTTTTCAGGACCGTTCTGGCAAATTTTTGAGCAATGTAATTGTCTTCGTTGGTCATTCTTGCTGAAACCAGCACTCCCATTTTATCCGGTCCGTCCTGGAGTTTAATTTTCGTGAAATGATCCGCAATTTTTTTGAGGGCCTCATCCCAGCTGACTTTTCTAAATCCGTCTTTTTCACGGATCAGAGGATGGGTAAGCCTTTCCTCTGAATGGATAAAGTCATATCCGAATCTGCCTTTGACGCACAGGCTGCCGTTGTTTGGAGCGGTATCTGCCCCGGTGATCCGTTGGACCCGGTTATCTTTTATATGCAGGTGCATCTGGCAACCCACCCCGCAATAACTACAGGTGGTTCTGACTTTTTCGGTTTCCCCGTATCTGGGCTTGTGCAGGGCATCCTTGGGATATAAGGCTCCTACCGGGCAGACCTGGATACATTCTCCGCAGAAAACACAGTCTGAATCCTTCAGGGTTCTGTCCCCGGCAGTTACCACTTTAGCTGCAACTCCCCGGTATCCCAGGTCAATGGCATTATTTACCTGAACATCATTGCAGGCCTGGACACACCGGCCGCAAAGAATACATTTTGAAAAATCCCGGATGATAAATGGATTGATATTTTCCAGGGGATAACGGGATTTTGAAGTTTCAAAACGTCGTCCGTTGACATTATAGCGATAGGCCAGGGCCTGGAGGGTACATTTTCCTGTGGCCGGACACAAAAGACAGTCGTGGTATCCCGACGAAAGCATGAGGGCCAGGGTCAGTTTTCGGGACCGGATTACTTCATTTGACTCTGTTTTTACCTCCATTCCAGGTTCAGCGGGGGCAGCGCAGGATGCCACAAGGCTGCGGGCCCCTTTTACCTCAACCATGCAGATTCTACAGGCACCCGTGGGGGTGGTTCCTTTCAAATGGCAGAGTGTTGGAATAAAAATTTCATTTCTTTCTGCCGCCTCCAGGATTGTTTCTTCTTTTTTAAAGGGGAAAACCTTTCCATTAATTGTAATGGTTTGTTTTGTTTTCATAAAATACATGTCCTGTCAAATTGTTGTTTTATCACCTCCAACCAACAGCGGAATGGTATAAGTGAAATGAAAGAGACTGGGTCAGTATAAACGCATCCTGCAGATAGGATGTTGAGCGTGAGGCAAAGCATTCCTTAACGAGTTTTGTCCAGCCATTGACTTCGACAAGACTTTATTCCTAATAGTCTTCTTTACCAAAATTCTTTGGTAAACCCATTTATCACTGGACTCGCTGATAACATTTGCTTGCCGTATCATATTTTACCATGCCATGCCGTGATGAATTGATCATGTGCCTGGATATCTCTGATGGATTAAGGCGCAGTTTTTCACTGATATCGTTTGTTGAAAGGGGAGTGTCTTTTAAGAGCAGCATGATCTGGCTGACTGCCAGTTTGTCTGCAATTGTTTCATCAAACAATCTGTCCAGATCTTTGCCGGCAAAAAAATTATCATATGCTTCTTCACTTCTGACAGGTATTCTCAGGCGCTCTCTTTCCCAAAGTTTAATGTATGGAATCATTTTTCCAACAGCTTCGAGTTTAAATGCCAGTTCTTTTTTGTCTATTCCTTCGCTTGTGCCAAGAGGCCCTAATTGCTTTATCTTGCGGCTGAATTCATTCATGATATCTGCAAAACGGATTCCTTCACCTGCAGATACCCATTCAAGCCTGAACCTTTCAGGGTTGATCCCTATATGTTCCAATAGTTTTATGCATATTTTGGACATGATTAACGCATCATAATTGCCCTCTGGATTATAATGACAGTCATTCAAATGGCAACCACCCACAAACACGCCGTCTGATCCATTGGAAAATGCTCGTAGTATAAATTTCAGATCAACTCTGCCGGAACACATTAATCGTACAACCCTCAGATAAGGGGGATATTGAAACCGGGATACACCGCAAAGATCCGCTCCTCCGTAACAACACCAATTACATAAAAAACCGACTATCCTGGGCGTAATATTTTTTTGTCTATTCATTTTGAATTCCTTTGCTTTTTTTAAGTTTGCCTGTTTAAGTTTGCCTGTTTTAGTTGGAATGGCTGATTCCTTTTTTGTCAGGCAATTGCCGTCTCAGGATTTGAAAACAGAGCGTCAACCTGATGCAAAATTTCCTCATCAGTATAATGTTTTAGAAAGATCGCGTCCACAGGACATTTTGCATTACACAGACCATCCCCTTTGCACAGAACAGGAATAACCTCGGCCTTTTTGCCTTTCGGGGTGTCATGAAATTGTATGGCACCATAGGTACAGGCTGTGATGCATGCTCCGCAGGAGATACATTTGTCTTCATCCACCTCGCAAACAGAACCGGATGCCGTGACCGTGTCTTGTGAGAGAAGCACTGCAGCCCGCCCGGCTGCGCCATATGCCTGGTTAATGGATTCGGATATATGCTTGGGATAATGGGCTGCACCGCAAAGAAAAACGCCTTCTGCGGCAAAGTCGACAGGTCTTAATTTTACATGGGCTTCCTGGTAAAATCCCTCTGGGCTTAACGCCACCTTGAATAATTTGGATACATCCTCAATGTCTGCCGGGGGAATAACAGCAGCGGACAGAACAAGCAGGTCTGCGTCCAATTCAATTTTCCGGCCTAAAACAGGATCTGGAACGGTTACTCTTAAAACAGGCTGGCCGCTTTGATCCACAGCTTCCACCACGGGTTTGTCCTTTTGAGTATAACGGATAAACCGTATATCTTTTTGCGCCGCTTCCCTGTAGTAATCTTCATTAAATCCATATGTTCGCATATCCCTGAACAGAATATAAATCTGCATTTCAGGGTTTATTTCTTTTAATTTCAGGGCGTTTTTTATTGCATGGGTACAGCATATCCGGGAGCAGTAATTTCGTTCCTGGTTTCTGCAGCCCACGCATTGTATCATCACAAGGCTTTCGGCATTGGTAAGCCGCTCATCGTTTTTAAAAATATTTTCTTCCAGATCCAGCTGGGTGAGTACCTGGTCGTTTTGTCCATAAAGGTATTCGTCAGGCTTGTATTCGGCCGCACCTGTGGCAAGGATTGCTGCACCATGTTTGATGGTTTTAATTCTGCCTTCTGTTTCCACCGTGGTGACAAAATTGCCCACATACCCCTCAACATCCTTGATGACAGTCTCATGGGACACATGGATTCCGGGATTTTGATAAACCTGATGTATCAGATCATTCATATAGGCTTGAACATCCATTCCATCAATGGTGGTGTGAAGACGCCGGGCCATTCCCCCCAATTGGGAGTCCTTTTCCAGCAAGTGAACCTCAAACCCCTGGTTGGCAAGACTAAGAGAACCGGTCATGCCAGCCAGACCGCCGCCCACAACTATTGCCGCCTTGTTGACCGGCAGATCAAATTCCTTTAACGGTTCCAGGTGTTTGGTCCGTGATACGGACATCCGGAGTAAATCCTTTGCTTTTTGAGTGGCTTCTTCCGGCTCTTTAGAGTGTACCCATGAGCAATGTTCTCTTATGTTTACCATGTCGTAAAGATATTGATTGATACCGCCTTCCCTCAAAGTGTCCCGGAATACAGGTTCATGGGTTCTGGGGGTGCAGGCAGCCACGATTACACGGTTGAGGTTTTTTTCTTTTATCATGTCTGTTATTTCCTGGGCGGAATTTGTTGCACATGAAAAGAGCTGTTCCTGTGCATAGACAACATTGGGAAGGGTCAGGGCATACTCAACCACTGAAGGGACATTGACAATTCTTCCGATGTTGGCACCGCAATGGCATACAAAAACCCCAATCTTAAGTTCTTCTCCCGTGATATCCCTTTCTTCCGGATATATCCTTTCTTTGGACAGCCGGCCTTTTCTGTAGGACAGCAGTTCTCCGCACTGGGAACAGGCCCCGCTGGCGGTGAAAACCGATTCAGGAATATCCATGGGACCCTGAAAAGCTCCGCTTACAAAAATGCCCGGCCTGGTTGTTTCAATGGGGTTGGCAGGATTTATTTTGCAGAATCCGTGGGCGTTGAGTTCAATGCCGAATTTGTCTGCCAGATCTTTATAATCTGCAGGCGGCTCAAGCCCCACAGACAATACCACCATATCAAATTCCTCTTCTTTAACGCCATCTTCGTCAGTTGCGTATCTGAGAGTTACGTTTTTGCTTTCCGGAATTTCTCTTCCAACAGAGACATAACTTCTGATAAAGCGAATCCCTGGAAGATCTTCCGTTCTCTGGTAAAATCGTTCAAATCCTTTGCTGTAGGAGCGTATATCGTTATGGAATATTGTGCATTCAACTTTCTCATCATGGTCTTTGGTTAAAATCACCTGCTTTTGTGTGTAGGTGCAGCAGACTGCGGAACAATAGCTGTTGTCGCCGGGGGTGACCCGTCTGGAACCAACGCAGTGAATCCAGGCAATTTTGTGGGGATGTTTTTTGTCGGAAGCGCGCAGGATTTCTCCTTCATAAGGCCCTGTGGCGCATAACAGCCGCTCATAGTCAAGGCTGGTTACTACATTCTGCATTATTCCATATCCGTAATCGTTTTTGAGCATGGGGTCAAAAGGCTCAATGCCCAAGGCCAGAACGATGGCTCCTGTATGGACTTCTATGGTCTCAGGTGCCTGGTTAAAATCCAGGGCGTCATTTTTACAGATTCCAAGGCAGATGGTACACCGTTCACCGTCAAGGTAAACACATTTTTCATCTATATAAGGAGTAAGGGGAATTGCCTGTGCAAAGAACATATGAACAGCTTTGTTTTTCGATATGTTCTGATTAAAAGGGTCTGAAACTTCAATTGGACAATATTCCGTACAACTTGTGCAACCAGTGCATTTTTCCTCATCAACGTATCTGGGTTTTTTGATCAGTGTTATCTTAAAATCTCCTGCATTTCCCTCAACATTTTTAATTTCAGTCAAGGTCATGATTTCTATGTTGGGATGGCGTTTGCATTCAAGGAACTTGGGAGATTCAATGCACATGGAGCAGTCATTGGTGGGAAAGGTTTTGTCTAACTGGGCCATCTTGCCGCCGATGGTGGGTGACTTTTCAACCAGATACACTTTATATCCTGAAGTGGCAAGATCAAGAGATGCCTGAATCCCGCTGATTCCTCCGCCAACGACCATTACGTCGCCAAAATTTTTTTTAACTGATATGTTTTCCATAGTTCACCATTTTTTAAATTGATTGGGGTACGATACCAGGCATTGTGTTGCCAATGCCTGGATTTGATTTTTTTATCGTATTCAGAATCAGGAATTACTTACAATGCCGCAGAATACTTTTCGAAGATCTTCTTGTGTGATTTCAGGTAAATATTTTGCGTCATCATGTTTTATATCCTGGTAATCAAGTTTTTTGGGGTTGTTTTTATTCAGACTTGAAACACCATATATGTTTAAGGGAATAGGTATTTTATGGGGCCTTTTTTTTCTGTATGTGTCAAGCCACCGATCGCACTGGTCATGGTCACCGATAAACAGAATATACAAGATATCCTGCTCTTTGATGCTTACCAGCCGATACCCTTTTCCAAGGTTGAATTTGAACACGTTTTTTATCCGCAGATCCTTTTTCCTGGAAAATTTTCCAACATGGGAGATACGGCAGCCTTTGATCAGGGTATCGATAATTTTTTGGGCTCTTAAGGCGGCTATTTTCGGGGCATTGTCCTGATTTGCCATCTGTTGTATGGCTTTTTCCACTTTTGAATGTACCCGTATATTTGCGATCATGATTTTTTCCCCTTTTACGGTTTATTCGCAGCAGGAGCCGCTGCTGCCGCAAGATCCGCAGCCACCGGCTAATTCAAGTTTTGAAGTAATGTTAAAGCCTGTTCCCGTATACTCTACTTCAACCGGTTTGGCCTGTTCCAGAAGCGATGTTTCCATTATGTAATCCACCCCTTCATGTGTGAAAACCGAATCTTCCGGGGTTACCTTATCCAGGGCCATGGAAAGCGATTGGCCGCTGCAGGTGCTTGTAACAAAAATTCTTATCGGCTGGGGATCTTGTTGGTTGTTTTTGAAATATGCACTTACCTGTTCTTGTGCTGATTTGCTGACTGTGATCATATCGAGTATCTCCTTTGATTTGTTAAAAGGGCAAACAGACCTTTAATTTTGTTTGTTTGTCTGTTCAATTGGATTAAAATTCTCCGGGTGTCCGGTTGAGTTCTTCAAGTGTGAAAACAGGGCCGTCCTTGCACACCAGTTCTTTGCCGATGTTGCACCTGCCGCACATGCCGATTCCGCATTTCATCCTGTTTTCAAGACTCATGAGAATCTCCTCATCACTGTAATCAAGGTCTGTGAGAACCGGTCGGGTGAATTTGATCATGACCGGCGGGCCGCAGACTATGGCCATGGTGTTATTGTCATTTCTCGGAACACATTCTTGCACAACCGTCGGGACAAAACCGGTATGGTACGGCCAGTTTTCATCATCTGTTGTGTCCACTGTGATATGCATGTGAATATCATCTCTTTTGTTCCAGTCCGCAAGCTCCTCCCTGTAAAGCAGCATGCCAGGATTTCTTGCTCCATAGACCACGTCAATCTGATTGAAATCTTTGCGTACACCGGGTTGAAGCAGGGTTTTTATCAAGGATCTCAGCGTGGTGAAAGCAAAGCCTCCGCCGATGATAAGCAGGTTTTTGTCTTTCATCTCTTTTAAGGGAAACCCATTGCCAAAGGGACCACGAATGCCCATCTCATCCCCTTTTTTCATGTTGTGCAAAAAAGAGGTTACCTTTCCGGTCTTAAACACGGTGAATTTTACTGCACCTTGTTCGCAGGGAGCCGAGGCAATGCCGATGGGGATTTCTCCCACACAGGGGATGGACAGCATGGCAAACTGACCGGGTGTATAGGAAAAGGCGTTTTCATCTTCTTTGTGATCAAAGATAAAAGTAAAAGTTTTCAGGGACCTGTCATGGGTTTCTGTTTTAATGTCTTCTATTTTTACCGGAAAAGGTTTGTATGGATTTTTCACTTGACCGCCTCCAGCTGGTTCAGGGTTTGACTTATGGTTCTGATGTCAATACCGGCAGGGCAGGAACTGATACACCTGCCACATCCCACGCACATAACTCCATGGCCGTATTTGTCGGGAAAATATTTGAGTTTGTGCATGAATCGGTTTCTAAAGCGCTGCCACCCCTTTTCCCTTGGATTGTGGCCTGAAGCATGGGTTGAATAAAGATCGGACATGCACGAATCCCACAGTTTGATGCGGACACCTTCTTGACCGTCTGTCTCATCTTGAATGTCAAAGCACCAGCAGGTCGGGCAGACAAAGGTGCAGGTGCTGCAGTTGATGCAACCAAAGGCCAGATCTTCCCATATCGGTGCATTGTACAGGTCCAGGGTTTCTAAGTTTGCAATGGTTTTTAAATTTTCCATGACTTTTTGGGGTAAAAAGGCCGGATTGGATGCAATCTTTGCCTCAGCCTCGTGTTTTAATGCATTGATTGTTTCAGCCATGCCCGGATCTGCCGGTGTGAAACCGGCGGTATCGGCAAAGGCTTTGCCTTTTGGGGTAAGGATTTTTCCTGTAAACTCATCTCCTGTATCCACCAGCAAAATATCCAGATACGTTTCATCAAAAGGGCCTGTTCCACAGCTGGTGCTGAAATTGGCAGGGTCTGGATTTTTTTCAGCCAGCCCCACAAGGGTCAGGTTTTTATAATGGTTCATAAAATAGGGGTCTTGAAATTCAGTGGTGTCAAAATTGTACGCCAGCATCCTGATAGCTTTGGCGTCATAGGGCCGGATGCCCACAGCCGCCCTGGAAGGGGAATTTATGGGCGGCTGGGACAGACCGGCAGGTATATTCCCCATGCTTGTTCCTTTGAAATGGAACAAAAGTTCGGATTGGGGAAAAACAACTGCCTTTGGGGATAAATAGGTATGGGTATAGTTAAAATCCGGGGGTTCGCCTTTTTCAAGCTCTCTGAAAGTATAGCCGTGCAGGGTTGCTACCGGGCCTGCAAGGGTATAGGTCTTCTGGGCTTTGGCCATGGCTTCTGCCAGGTTGGTTTTATGTATGCTGATCATTTCCATGATATATCCTTTATGTCTGATATGGTTCTAAAGTCTTGGCAAGACTGTAGATGTAAAAATCCGTCACCGGATGAAAGGTTGCGGATCTTCCAGGCTGAATTTGTCCAGCGCAGGCCGCAGTGTTTCATCCATGCCAGCCTCAACCCCGAAATACTGAACACAGTCTTTTATGGTTTTCCGGGTAAAGACTCGTATGGGGATATTCATGGGGCACGCTGCTTCACAGGCCCCGCAGTCCGTACACCGACCGGCGTCGTGAAAGGCCCTGACCAGATGATAGGTCCGTGTATCCACAGGGTCTGTTGTCTTGCCCACCCACTGGGGCCGGGATTCATCCACAAAACAGGTGGGACAATAGCACAGGGGGCATGCGTCCCGGCATGCATAACAGCGGATACAAGTATCAAGCAGGTCTTCAAAAAAGGATTTTTTATCATCAGGGTTTAAAGCTTCAATTTTTTCGACATCTTTGAACCGGTCTTGAATTTCGGATTCCGGGACAGCCGGGCCTGCCAGTACATCATGGATAACCGGGTTGTGCCGGATACATGTTCTGCAATTGTCTTGCAGTATCTCCTCTTTCTCAATGGACATTGAACAATTGTCTGTTTTTATCACAATGGTATCATTGTCATCTTCCACAGACACGATGTCCAGGCCTTTTGCCGTATTGAGCAGCTTTGTTTTATCTGCAAGCCCGGTGCATGGAACTCCGATGATATACAGCTGATCCCTGTTGATTCTGTTTTCAATAAGCTGGGTGACCAGGTTTCTGCTGTCACACCCTTTGACAACAATACCTACCTTGTTTTTCAAGCCGGAAAGATAGTTGGTCAGGTTCATGCGGCAGTTGCAGTTAAACACAAGCTCTTGAGCATCTTCAATGGTTTTTGCCATAAAAGGCCGGGTCATGTGGGCAAGACTTGCCTGTTGAAATCCGATGACACTGTCCACGGTTTTTTCTTCCAGCAATTGTTTTGCCAGGGTTCTGATATTCTGGGTTATCTTGTTCATCAGGCCACCTCGGGAAGTGTTTTGACAAGGTGGCAGGCAGGGCCTAATTGTGTGATCTCTTCAATCACCTGCCGGGCTATGTCTGCAAACTTGACTCCTTCGGCCGAGGAAATCCATGAAAATTGCAGCCGTCCGGGTTCAAGTCCGGTATATTCCAGCAGTTCCTTGAGCAGGGTAAATTTGCGCCGGGCATAATAGTTGCCTTCAATATAGTGGCAGTCTCCTGGATGGCATCCTGATATCCAGACGCCGTCCGCACCGTTGCGGATTGCATAGAGGATCATTTTTGCAGATACCCGGCCGGAGCAGGGAACCCTGACGATTCTCATGTTAGCGGGGTATTGGAACCGGCTGACACCGGCTAAGTCGGCAGCGCCATAGCTGCACCAGTTGCACAGAAAAGTGATGATTTTGGGTTCAAATTCTTTCATATTAATAGCTCCGGTTAAAAGGCATGATCAATCATGGCCATGATCTGTTCTTCTTCAAATCCCTTGAGCCCTGAAGCTCCCGAGCGGCAGGAGGCCACACACACTCCGCATCCTTTGCAAAGCACGGAATTTACAGCGGCTTTTCCCTGGTCCCGACCTTCTTCAATAAAGAAGGGGGCATTGTAGGGGCACACCTCAATGCAGACTCCGCAGGAACTACAGATGGTTGTGTCTACGGCAGCGGTGTTGCCAAGGGTTTTGATCTGTGTTTTGGCAAAAAGCCGGCTTACTCCGGCAGCAGCTGCCTGGGCCTGGGCAATGGATTCGTCAATGGGTTTGGGATAATGGGCAAGCCCGCACAAAAATACCCCGTCCACGGCAAAATTTGACGGGGCCAGTTTGACATGGGCTTCTGCAAAAAAACCGTCACTGTCCATGGGCACCTTGAACATTTGTGCAAGGGCGTCGTCCCGGCGGGACACAACAGCACTGGCTAATACCAGAAGATCGGTTTTGATCAGAACAGGGGATTTGAGGATGTGGTCGGTTACAACAATATCAAGGTGTTTGTCGCCTTTTGTGACCATGGGTTTGTTGTTCTGATCATACCGGATAAAAATAACGCCTTTTTCTCTGGCCTCCTGGTATAGCAGTTCCTTTTCGCCATAGGTGCGGATATCCCTGTACAGAACATATACGTCCATTTTTGGGTTGATTTGTTTTAAATGAAGAGCGGATGTAATGGAATGGGTGCAGCATATCCTTGAACAATAGGGCCTTTCCGGTTGTCTTGATCCCACGCATTGGATGAATACCGCTGTTTTTGCAGTCATGATGCCTGGATTTTCCTGCATGATTCCGTTGTCCAGCTCCAGACCGGTCATTACTCTGGGATCTTTTTTGTACATGTATTCGTCGGGTTTGTATTCGGCCGCTCCTGTGGCAATTATGGCGGCTCCGTGTTCCACAACGGTTTCGCCGGAATCCGTGGTCAACGTGGTTGTAAAATTTCCCACAAAGCCCTTGACTTCGGACAACTGGGTTTCAAGGTGTACTTGAATATTTGTATGGGTCATAACGGAACAACGCATGATCTCTAAAGCCTCTTGAACATCAGCACCGGTTGAGGTTTTAAAAATATGGCGGGCTTGTCCTCCCAACTGGTTTTCTTTTTCCACAAGATCCACGCTAAAGCCCTGGTTTGCCATGGACAATGCTGACGTCATGCCGGAAATACCGCCGCCAATGACCAGAAGCCCTTTGTTGATGGAAAGGCTTTCTTCTTTGAGCGGCGCAAAAAGCGCCACCTTGGATACGGCCATTGCAACGCTGTCCATGGCTTTTTGGGTTGCTTGCTCAGGGTTATCCTTGTGAACCCAGGAGTTGTGGTTCCTGATGTTCACCATTTCAAACAGGTATTTGTTCAAGCCTGCACAGGCAAGTGTCTCTTGGAAAAGCGGTTCATGGGTTCTGGGGCTGCAGGCGGCCACGACCACCCGGTTAAGATTTTTGTCCCGGATGATACCGGAGATAATCTCCTGAGCGTCCTGTGAGCAGGAATAAAGGTTGTCATCGGCAAATTCCACAAAGGGCAGGGCAGCAGCATAGTCCCGAACAGCAGGTACATCCACCACGCCGCTTATATTAATGCCGCAATGGCAGACAAATACACCGATTCTGGGCACCTCACCTGTGATATCCCTTTCCGGGATTTCTTCAATGGTTTTCACAAGGCTGCCCCGGGCTTCGGACACGGCAGTTCCGGCACACAGGGCGGCTGAACCGGCTTCTATCACTGATTGCGGAATGTCCTTGGGCCCCTGGAAGGCCCCGCACACATAAATACCGTCCCGGCTTGTGGCAGTGGGAGTAAAAGATTGGGTTTTGCAAAATCCCTGGTCTGTAAGTTCAATTCCGATTTTTTCGGCAAAGGTTTTGGTTTTCTTATCAATTTCCATGCCCACGGACAAGACGACTATATCCACTTCTTCTCTTGATAATTCGCCTGTTTCATCATCAAAATAGACAAGTGTTTGCATTGGGTTGTCCAGGGACTGGTTGACCGAATGAACCCTGCAACGGACAAACCGGATATCATGCTTGTCTTTTGCTTCATTGAAGCAGGCCTCAAATCCTTTGCCGTGGGTTCGCATGTCCATATAGAAAATGGTGCATGATAATGCCGGGTCATGCTCTTTGGCGATGATGGCCTGCTTGATGGCATACATGCAGCAAACAGATGAACAATGTGCATTATCGCATTGATTGACGTCACGGGACCCAACACATTGCAGCCAGGCAATGCTTTTTGGGGTTTCGTGGTCGGACATGCGCACAATGTGGCCCTGGTTGGGGCCGGATGCTGAAAGCAGGCGCTCAAATTCAAGGGAGGTCACCACATTTTTTGAGGCAGCCCATCCATAAACAAGAGAATCTTGCGGATGAAAAGGTTTAAAACCGGGTGCCAGTATCACAGAACCCACATTGATGGTATGGGTCTTGTCCGTGTCTTCATAATTGATGGCATCCGCCGGGCAGACTTTCTCGCAGTTACCGCATTTATCCCGGGTCAGTTTGATGCAGTTCTCAGGATCAATAACATATTTCAACGGGACAGCCTGGGCATAAGGAACATAAATCGCCTTGCGCTTGATCAGCCCTTCGTTGTAAATGTCGTCCACTTTTTTGGGGCACTTTTCCACGCAGGCACCGCAGCCCACGCATTTGTCCATGTCGACATACCTGGCTTTCTGGAAGATATCCACCATAAAATCGCCTTTTTCACCGCGGATATCCAGAATGGATGCCAGAGTGACAAGTTCGATATTGATATGCCTTCCCACTTCCACAAGCTTGGGTGACATGATGCACATGGAACAGTCGTTAGTGGGAAAGGTTTTGTCCAGTTGGGCCATGACCCCGCCTATGGCAGGGCTTTGTTCAACCATGTATACATAAAATCCCGAGTCGGCAAGGTCAAGGGCGGCCTGGATTCCGGCAATGCCGCCTCCGGCAACAAGGACCGACCCAAGGGGATGTTTGGAGTTCATATGAAATTCTCCTTGGAAAAATTGTTTTTTGGTTTTACAGTCCGTATTCTGCCAGGTCAGGTCCAAGATAGATTCGTTCGTTTTCACCAAGAATCCCCATGGAAAGACAGATCAGGGTCCACAAGTGAACCGTGTGGTAGTTTCCGTCATGGGCATGGGCTAAGTCTTCAATCTGTGCATGACAATTATGGCAGGGGGTAACCACATAAGTGGCACCTGTTGCCATGATCTGTTCGAATTTGGTTTTTCCGTATTGCCTTCGCTCGTCGGTGTATCCTGCCTGTAGGGCACCGCCACCGCCACCGCAGCAGTAGTTGTTGGATTTGCCCGGCATCATTTCAACAAAATTTTCTTCTCCCACAACTTGTTTGACAACAAATCTCAAGTCATCTGCAAACCGGTCACCAAGGGATTTTCTCACCACATTACACGGGTCTTGGGCCGTAAATTTGATGCCGGTTTTGTTCCAGTCTGAATTGACATCAAGTTTGCCTTCCCGAATCCATTGGGCATAGTATTCAACAATGTGTCGAAACTCGAATTTGTGGGGGATGTTGAAGCGTTGAAGTCCGCTCCAGACAGCATAAAAGGAATGTCCGCACTCGGTGTTTACAAAGACTTTGCACCCCAGGTTGTCGATATGTTCAGCCTGGGCACGGATGATTTTTTCCCAGGACGGGTCATCGGCAAGAAACATGCAATAATTTTCACCGCCCCAGTACTCTGAGTAATAGGTCCAGTCAGCACCTGCTTTGTGAAGGATTTTCCATAAGGGGAGCAGTTCGTCCGGTTCTGTTACCGGCTCTCTTGAGTTCTGGTTCAGGGCAAAATAGGCGCCTTCCCGGTCTATACTCACCTCAAGATCTTCAAATCCTTCCTGTTCCCGGCACTCTTCGGCCAGGTCATCCACGGTGAATTTAAAATCCTCAAGCGGAACACCCATGGCACCGCCCCCTGAATTGATATGGTGATCGCAGGAGCCTAAAATTCCTTTTGGCCGCTCTTGCCTGGGCCACTGGGAGCGCAGGTAAAAAACAAGCTGAGGAATGTTGAGTTTCATGGGGCAGACATCATAGCACCGGTTGCACATTGTGCAGGCCCATACCCAGGGATGGCGTTCCAGTTCTGTATCCATGCCTAAAACAGCCATGCGCAAAAATTTTCTGGGGTCCATACTCATCAGGCCCGTGGCAGGGCAGCCGCTTGAGCAGGCACCACAGGTCAGGCAGGCACTTAAGTTGCCGTCCGGGACCAGTTCTTTGACCTTTTGCCTGATTCCATTATTATTTTTATTGAGTTGCAGTATATCCAGCATAATATATCCCTCCAAGGATGAATTAAGTTCAATTTAAAACCCATGAACCTGTAAGGGGGAACCAATTGTATGCCGAATATTGATCAGAAGGCAGTCACAGCTTCCCCAAAACACAATTGCATCTGCCAGGCACGGGCAGTGCTTATTTCAAACACTCAGTGTTTTTTGGGAAAGTGGCGCATTTTTTTCTCCGTTAAAATTGTGTGGCCTGCCAAATTCTTTCGTTTGAATGGCACAGCCAGCATGTTGAACATTAATATCCTCGTTTGAATATAAAAAAGCTTTGGATTTAGCAAATTGATAATATAAATCATTTAAGTCGTAATTATAGAAATATATAATAACATATATTGTTTTTGATGATTAGTTTATGCGTTTAACAAAAGGTTTAAAGCTTTTTTTTTAAAACTGCAACAAGATGCGGGAGGATTCGCCTGTCCGGTTAATCCGCTCTTTTTTTATTTGACAAACAAAAACAAATCCTTAATTTTCAGCCAGATTTATTTTTTTATATGAAAGTCTTCAAAAAAATATAAGAAGACTTTTCAATTTTAGTTGCGGGCAAATCTTAAATAAAAAACCAAATTTGCCTGTGGCAGTTATTAAAAAGGAGAAAATATGCCTGACTTAACAGCGATTATGGAAACAAGCAAAGGTACGATAAATATAAAATTATTTGCCGACCAGACCCCCCTTACCTGCGGTAACTTTGCAAATCTTGCAAAAAGAGAATATTATAACGGCCTTAAATTTCATCGTGTTATTGCCGACTTCATGATCCAGGGCGGATGCCCATACGGAACAGGAATGGGTGATCCTGGTTATAAATTTAAAGATGAATTTAAAAAAGACCTCAAGCATGACAAACCCGGCATTCTTTCAATGGCAAATGCAGGACCTGGAACAAACGGCAGCCAGTTTTTTATCACACATGGCCCGACCCCTCATCTTGACGGCATGCACACGGTGTTTGGTGTGGTTGAAAGTGATGAAGACCAGAAAGTTGTGGACAGCATTGCCCAGGGTGATACCATTGATAAAATAACCATTAAAGGAAATGTCGGTTCACTGTTCAAACAGGTGAAACCTCAGTTGGATGAGTGGAATAAAATTATCACAAAACAATTTCCCAAGCTGCCCAAAGCCTGAAAAAAATCCTGTTACAAAGTAAAAGGGTTACACTGTATAAAAAAAAGCCGGATCTGTGCATCACAGTTCCGGCTTTTTTTGTCAAAAAATGATCGTTATTCCATGTCCAGAAAAAAAGGAATGATATGAAGTGAGTTGCTGTTTTCTTCAGTATCGCCCAATTGCCAGTTTTTTATTTTAATTCCTTTTTCTTCAATTTTTTTTATCATACCCTTTATGTTGATCAAAGGATGGCGGATAAAAACATTGGGAAGACCGTATGTCAGACTGCACACCAGGCATTTTCCAGGTCTCTTGATAAGGTTGAATGCTAAAACAATACGTTTGTTATGGGCAGAGATGAATTCAAGCCGGATATCATATGCACCATCTGATGCATCCCCATAAAGTGCCTCAAAAAACTTGTCACTGGTTTCTTTTGGTAGAAGCGTGTCAAGATAATCTTGTGTAAATAATTGTTTTAATACAGCTTGATTCATTATAATTTTAATCCTTTTTGGGCTAATTGTTTCAAAAAATAATAAGCCATCATTTTTTAATGACGGCTACGGGCAGATCCGATATTTTATTTAAGATTTGCCTACAACAAAGATTGAAAATCTTTGTGTGAAATTGTAAGACTTTTTTATAAAACCTTAAGGGGAAAATCAAGATTAAAAATTAATGCCGGATCTGTACATGCATTATTCGGATTGTACCCTGAAGTCATTTGTGCTAAATTAAAATCCATGTCGCCCAATCGTTCGGGATAAGGATGTTGAAATGGCTGTCAAACTAAGGTGTCCGGACTATAGATCAAGTTTTACGGCTGCGTCAGAGGTTGTGACTGCAACATTCCGGCATTGCATCGTTTCAAATAGTACAAAATGGTGAATCATTTTACAATCACGTAATTTTTTATTAACGGACTTTTGATTCATGAAACATATCAAACTCTCAAAAGGATTTAAAACACAGCTTGCCGGGATACCGGATCTGAGTATTATTCATATGCCGGAACCTGAAACCATAGCTTTATCAGCAATGGATATCCCGTATATCCGTCCAAAACTTCTGGTAAAGGAAAATGATCCTGTAAAAACAGGGACTCCACTTTTTTGCGATAAACGCAATACGAGTGTTGTTTATGTGTCACCTGGAACAGGAACTGTCAAGCAGATTGTTTTCGGGGAAAGACGGCGATTAAAAGAAGTTGTCATTTGTCTTGAAAAAAAAGATGAGTTTATCCGGTTTGACCCCTTGTCTTCAGATAGTATTCAAAAAATTGGTATACCCCAAATCATAGAGCAGCTTCAGCAAGGCGGTCTCTGGCAGTGTTTCCGGGAATTTCCCTCAAAAGATACAGCCTGCCAAACCCATGAACCACCCATGATTATTGTTTCTTTAAACGGGAATGATCCTTTTTCCCCTGAGCCTTGGGCGGTGCTTGAAAATGAAACAGTCACCTTTGAACTGGGTATAAAACTTTTAAAACGGTTTTCAAAACAGATCATAGTGACTTCAAGGCAAAGCAGCCTGGAAAGATTGAATGGATTTAAAAAACATATCACCCATACGGTTCCCGATTTTTATCCTGCATGGGATCCGGGTGTGGTTCTTTATCATTTGAAAACATCCCAAGAAGATAACCTTTCCTGGTGCATTTCAGCAGAACACCTTATACTGGTGGTAAAATTTCTTTTAACCGGTACATATCCTGTGAAAAGGGTGGTAACCGTTACCCGGCCAAAGGATAAAAAACCCCATATCATTATTCGTCAGGGTACATCCGTTAAAAATATTGTGGGGCGCATAGAGGATAACAATATTATAACAACGGGCCGGTTCAACGGCAGATCAGTTGATCCCCAATCCCACATTGGTTTTTTTGATACTACCTTGAACCTTATTCCTGACCCTAAAAAAGAGCAATTCTTAGGGTTTATTCAACCCGGGTTAACCAAACCCACGGTGTCCAAAACATTTTTATCCTGTCTGACCCGTACTCCTAAAGATCTTGACTGCACCCTTCATGGTGAGCAAAGAGCCTGTATTAATTGCGGGTATTGCACCAAAATCTGTCCGGTTGACCTGATGCCCAATTTTATCATGAAGGCTTTGATGAGCGATGATATTGAAGATGCCTTGAGTTACGGGCTTCTGGATTGCTGCCGGTGTGGCCTGTGTTCCTATGCCTGTCCCTCAAAAATAGAATTGACAAAAATTTTGTCCGATGGAATGGACTCTCATTACAAGGATAAACAATAGGTTATGAATCCGTTAAGAAAACTGATAGATTCCAGCGCAAAGCATTTTACAGGTTCGGGAAAATTCAACCGGCTGGAACCGCTTTTTGATGCCACAAAAACCTTCTTTTTTTTACCGTCATCCAAAAACAAGCATACGCCGTTTGTCAGGGACAGCCTTGACCTGAAACGGTATATGAGTTTTGTTATTTTGTCCCTGCTTCCGGTCACCTTGTTTGGTATGTACAATACAGGGTATCAGATCGGTATTGCCAACGGAGAATCCTACACAATTCTCCATGCGTTTCTTTTAGGAGCCCGATATGTAGTTCCCATTATCCTTGTCAGTTATGCTGTGGGATTTTTCTGGGAGACCCTGTTTGCTTCCATCCGCAAGCATTCGATCAGTGAAGGGCTTCTTGTCACAGGGCTTTTGTTTCCACTGACCCTGCCGGCCACCATTCCTTTATGGCAGGTGGCATTAGGGATTTCATTCGGTGTTGTGATCGGCAAAGAGGTTTTTGGCGGTACAGGCAGGAACATATTAAATCCAGCCCTGACCGGGAGAGCTTTTTTGTATTTTTCATACCCAATCTCCATTTCCGGTGATGTCTGGGTGGCGGCTGCAAATTCTGTAGATGGTATCAGCAGGGCGACCCCCCTGGCAATTTTAGCCCCGGAAGGTGAAAAAATAACAACTGCTCTGGCTGGTTCAGGATACACATTATCCAGTCTTTTCTGGGGCCTGATACCGGGAAGTATCGGCGGAACGTCAGCTGCATGCTGTCTTGTCGGTGCCCTGTTTCTTATCATCACCAGGATTGCCAACTTTAGAATTATTATAGGCGGTATTGCCGGATTAATTGTGACAGCCGTTATTTTTTATTTGATTCCAGGAGGCATTAATTCCTGGGCTGATGCCGGTCCGCTGTACCATCTTTGTGCAGGCGGATTTCTTTTCGGTATCTCGTTTATGGCCACAGACCCTGTCAGTGCGCCCGGCACGAATCCTGGAAGATGGATATTCGGATTTCTTATCGGTTTTTTGACCGTTACCATAAGGGTTGCCAATCCGGCATTTGTCGAAGGCATAATGCTTGCCATTATTTTTATGAATGTGTTTGCTCCTTTGCTGGATCATATCGTGATTAAATATATTGCATCAAAAAGGATACCAAATGTCTGAGAAAACAGATAAAAACAGCAAAAAGAATGTTATTTTGTTTGCCCTGCTGCTTTCTGTCATCTGCAGTCTGATGATCACGGCTGCCGCAGTCGGGTTAAAAGGATTTCAAATGGTCAACATGGAACTGGATCGAAAAACCAATATCCTTAAATCCGTTGATTTGATCGGCACAAAAAAAATCTCTAAAGAAAAGATCAACAGTCTGTATGATGCCCACATCAAAGAGGTTATGGTGGACAAGCAAGGACAGATTATTGAAACCTATGTTTCAAATTCCTTGAGCCTGTATCTTTATGTGGATAACGAGGTCATAAAGGGCTATATCCTTCCCATCAACTCCCGGGGGTTATGGGGAAAAATACAAGGATATCTTGCCTTTGAACCCGATGGTCGAACCGTGTCAGGATTTTCGGTTTTCAGCCATTCGGAAACTCCAGGTCTTGGCGGCGAGATAGAAAGCGCATGGTTCAGGAAAAATTTTAAAGGCAAAAAAATATTAAACGCGCAGAATCAATTTGTTTCCGTGGGCATTGCCAAGGGAAAGGCGCAAGATCTTCCAAGGGATCTGCAGGAGCATTATGTGGACGGGATTTCAGGGGCGACGCTGACCGGTAAATATTTGTCGGAAGGCATAAAAAAGACCCTGGTTTCTTATGATCCCGTATCCATTACCTTCAGGCAAAGACAGCTTAAAACCAAAAAAGACGCGCAATCGGAAAATACAAACCCAAAGGATATGAACCCAAAGGATCTAAAATAACTCAAAAGGATAGTATCAATGTCGGAAGAAAAAACAAGCTATAAGGAAATCCTGGCAAAAGGCATATGGAAGGAGAATCCAGTTGCCTACCAGATATTAGGTATTTGTTCCGCCCTTGCCGTTACCGTCAAAATGTCGACTTCTATTGTCATGGGAATTGCCTTGACACTGGTCACGGCCTTTTCGAGCCTGCTGATTTCTCTTTTAAGAAAAAAAATTCCGTCCAATATCAGGATCATTGCAGAGCTTGCCATTATTGCGTCCCTTGTTATTGTCACCGACCAGATTTTGAAGGCTTTTTTCTATGATATTTCCAAACAATTGTCGATTTTTGTAGGGCTTATCATTACCAATTGTATTGTTCTTGGAAGAGCAGAGTCTTTTGCCCTTGCCAATAAACCGCTTGATTCTTTTGTTGACGGGCTTGGAAACGGACTGGGCTACAGCCTGGTTCTTGTCTGTGTAGCGTTTTTAAGAGAGCTTTTAGGGTCGGGTAAATTTTTCGGATTCAATGTTATTCCGCAATTCATATTTGATGCCGGATATCAGAACATGGGTTTGATGGTGCTGGCACCTGGTGCTTTTTTTATTATCGGTTTGCTGGTCTGGCTGAAAAACAGTCTGCCCGGAATATCAAAGGAAGAAAGGTAGGAATCAGCTATGGGTGATCTATTCAGTCTGTTTATCAATTCCGTATTTATCGGTAATATTCTTCTGGCTTATTTTCTGGGGATGTGTTCTTTTATCGCGGTTTCAAAGAATGTTGATACCGCAACAGGCCTTGGATTTGCAGTTATTTTTGTTTTGACGCTGACAAGCCCCATTAACTGGATTGTTTATCACGGGCTTCTGGCCCCTGGCGCATTGGCATGGGCAGGTTTTCCCGATCTTGACTTGAGTTTTTTAAAATTTATCACCTTTATTGCCGTTATTGCCGCATTTGTTCAGGCTGTTGAGATGATAATCGACAAGTATTCTCCACTGCTTTACGTCACCCTGGGAGTGTTTTTGCCTTTGATCGCAGTGAATTGTGCCATCCTTGGAACCTCGTTGTTCATGGTGGAAAGAAATTATACATTTGTAGAATCAATTGTATTCGGGGCAGGTTCGGGAACCGGCTGGATGCTGGCCATTGTCTCAATGGCCGCTATCAGAAACAAGGTCAAATACTCAGATGTTCCCAAAGGGCTTGACGGATTCGGCATCACCATGATTATTGCTGGACTCATGGCCATGACTTTTATGATGTTTTCAGGGATCACCCTTTAGCAGACAGGGCGAAAAAGGAGGGCGAAAAGTGTTGTATTTTTTAAGCATATTGGTTTTTTCAGGTGTTATTTTTATTCTTGTCTCTGTGCTGCTATTTGTTGAATCAAAAGTGACCAGCAAGGGTGAGTTTGAAATCACAATTAATGACAATACAGATGAGCCAATCAAGATTTCAGGTAACCCGTCACTTTTATCTGCTTTGTCCCAAAAAGAGATTTTTTTGCCGTCAGCCTGTGGCGGCTCAGGCTCCTGTGGTATGTGCAAGTGTGAGGTCACTGACGGCGGGGGCAGTATTCTTCCCACGGAGTTGGCCCACCTGACAAGGAAAGACAAGCTTGCCGGAAAGCGCTTGTCCTGCCAGTTGAAAATAAAGAATAATCTTAAAATTAAAGTACCCGAGTCCATATTCGGTATTAAAAAAGTGGATGCCACGGTCATTTCAAATCATAATGTAGCTACCTTTATCAAAGAGCTGGTCATTAAACCCGAAATCCCCATTGATTTCAAGGCTGGTGCCTATGTTCAGATTGACGTGCCCGAGTATGACTTGACTTTCAAGGATTTTCATATTGAAAGCAAATATGTGAGTGAATGGAAAAAATATAATTTCCTGGAACTAACTGCAAAGGGTATTAAACAGGGATTCAGGGCTTACTCTCTGGCCAATCCTCCCCATGATAATGAAACCATGATGATGAATGTCAGAATTGCAACACCACCGCCGGGTACGGAAGGCATCCCGCCCGGGTTTGGCTCTTCATATGTTTTTGGTCTGAAACCCGGTGACAAGTTAACTGTCAGCGGTCCATACGGCGATTTTATGGCAAAGGAGACGGACAATGAAATGTGTTTTGTCGGCGGCGGTGCAGGTATGGCTCCTTTAAGAAGCCATATTCTTCATCAGCTGGACGGAATTCATACCAAACGAAAGATATCTTTTTGGTATGGAGCCAGATCTTTAAAAGAGATGTTTTATGATGATGTTTTCAAGGATCTTGAGCGGCAGCACGATAATTTCACCTATCATGTCGCCCTTTCAAACCCGGATGAAGAAGACCGATGGACCGGCATGACAGGGTTCATTCACACCCATCTGTGCGAGGCCTATCTGTGCAAACACGAAGATCCCACGCAAATAGAATATTACCTTTGCGGTCCGCCCCCCATGATCAATGCCATTATCAATATGCTTTACGATCTCGGCGTGGAAGACGACATGATTTTTTTCGATAAATTCTAGAAAATATACAATTTTTTATTAAATTTTTTTAATCACATTTATAAGGCCTGCTGCCAAAGGATGGGTATTGCTGATAAAACAGATGATTTTTGATTGAGAGCGATCCGGAAAAAGGGTTGCTATACATCACTCCAAGAGTAAAAAAGCGATCAAATTTTCATAAAATTCGATTTCAGGCTGATTTTGAACCTTCTTTTTTGAATGAGACGATCATATTATGTAAAAGGTGGGACACACCCAGTAATCCATGTAATCCAGAAGCTCTTCTCTGGTATACGGTTCCAGTTTTAACCGGAACCGTATTCGGCTTCCCAGGGATACCAGGGCTCTTGTTCTGAACCGTTCCGGCAGTCGGTTGTCCCCGCTTAACTGAGTAAGCATTGAGACTGGTCTTTTACCGGTTTTGATCCGGCAGAGCCGATGCTTTCAATAGCCAGAAAAAAAGTGGCAGCCGCTTCTCTGGAGAACAGAATCACCCTTGTACGGTGCTTAATTAATGATGTAGCAGAAAAGGATTTTGACGCTGCCACATCTATCCTGGTTATGCTCTTTCAATTATTCTTTTAAATCCTTCAAATTTTCTCCCCTGGCAAGTGCCAGATACCCCTCCCGTAAATTATTAGTTGCATTTAAAGAGGCCTGGTGATATCTGGATTCTTTTTTATTCACAGTCCGGAAATAGATAGCATCTGATTTGGAGCGAATTATCGTTCCGGCAGGTATCATGGTGTAGGAAGGAATCGTCACATGCATAATCATTGTGCCAAGGCCAACCCATGTTTCTTTTTTTAAAACGGCATTGTAAACCGTGACCCGAAGTGCGAGAAAACATTCATCTTCGATGGTACACGGTCCGTGGATGATTACACCGTGGGCCAAAGTAACCCGGGACCCTATTTCA